>CAINDR010000040.1 GCA_903847415.1 Candidatus Falkowiibacteriota bacterium | reverse complement strand
TTTGTATGGCTCAGGTTTACGGAATTTTCTAATTTTATAAGCAGTATTTCCTACTAATTCATTACTAATACCACTGATTGTAATCGCGTTACCCTCAACAACAGCTTCAATTCCTTCTGGTAAAGCAAAAACAATTGGGTGAGAATATCCTAAACTTAAATTCAAAGTTCTTCCAGCAACACTTGCCCGATAACCGACTCCGTTGATTTCTAATTTCTTAGCAAAACCAACGCTAACTCCAGTAACCATGTTATTAATTAAACCACGGAACAAACCCCAGAAAGCTCTCTGTTTTGGGGCACTAGTATCTTCAACGGAAACTAAAATTTCTTTTTCATTAATCGTTAAAAGCACTGGTTTTTTGATTTCGCGTTTCAATTCTCCCTTTGGGCCTTTTACTGTTAAAATGTTATCAACAAAAGAAACGGAGACGCCTGCTGGCAAAATGATTGCTAATTTTCCTAATCGTGACATATATTTAAAATTCTTTTTAGTAATTAGAAGATTTCACCAAGGACTTCGCCGCCGACCTTCTCTTTGCGGGCTTCGCGATTAGTCATTAAACCTTTTGAAGTCGACAAAATTGCAATACCAAAATTGTTTAAAACAGTCGGAACATGATCTTTGTCAACATAAACTCGCAAGCCAGGCTTACTAATTCGCTTAATTGAACTAATGCTAGAGTGACCGCTTTTCTGGTATTTTAAAACGATTCGCAATTCATCAAAACCAGCCTTCTTGCCAACAACGTTTGGAGAAAGGATCTCTGCCTTTTTAACCCAGCCTTCTCGCTCCATAATTTTGGCGATTTCAAGCTTGAGCTTGCTCAAAGGCAGAACGATTTCCGCTTTTTTAACAGCGGAGGCGTTTCTGATTCTTGTGAACATGTCTGCGATTGGATCTGTCATATTTTTTCTATAATAATATTTTTATCTTTAAAATCAAGACTGGAAATTACCAGCTAGATTTTGTGATGCCCGGTAAATCACCGTTATTGGCTAATTCACGAAAACAAATACGGCAAAGACCGAAGTCGCGCATATAGCCGTGGTTGCGGCCGCAGCGCCAACAACGATTGATTTTTCTCGTGGAAAACTTTGGTTTTCTTTTTGCTTTTACAATTAATGCAGTTCTTGCCATATCAATTAATGATTATTGGTTCTTTTTGAAAGGGAAACCGAGAAGCTTGAATAATTCAAGACCTTCCTCCCTGTTTCGAGCGCTAGTAGCGATGCATACTTCTAAACCGAAGAGATTATCAGCATCCTCTGCTCTAATTTCTGGAAAACAACTTTGATCTTTGAAACCGATTGTAATATTACCTCGATTATCAATAGATTGATCGCTAATACCCCGAAAGTCACGAACACGTGGAAAGGTAATATTAACAAGCTTATTCAGAAAATCATTCATTCTTTGGCCACGCAAAGTAACAGTAGAGCCAATCACCATTCCTTCTCTAATTTTGAAAGCAGAAATAGATTTCTTTGCCTTAGACATCATTGGTTTTTGACCGGCAATTTTTTCTAAACTTTTTTCAATATTGCTGATCAATTCCTTCTCTTTAGTGTGCTTACCAAAACCAACATTCAACACCACTTTAGAAATCTTTGGAACTAAAACTTGATTTTTAAAACCAAATTTTTCTTTCAAGCCAGGGATGGCAACGTTTTTATATTGTTCTTTAATATTAATCATATTATTCAATAGTTTCGCCGCACTTTTTGCAAATACGGAATTTTTGGTCTTTTTTTCCATCTTCTCCTTTAATAATCTTTGCCCCTAATCTGGTTTGCTTTCCGCATTTTGGACAAACAATGGCCACATTTGAAGAATTAATAAATGATGGAAATTCAATGCGCTGACCTTTTTCACCAGCACGGCGTGGTCGAAGATGTTTAACTAATAAGTTTAAACCTTCAATACTCACTCGTCCTGACTCAGGCATCACTTGCAAAACCTTACCGGTTTTACCGTTATCCTTGCCAGCTAAAATTTTTACTTTATCTCCTTTTTTGATTGACATATTTTTTGAAAACTTTTAAGCTCCGAAAGAATTATAAGACCTCAGGGGCAAGCGATGCGATTTTTACAAAACCAGCACGACGAACTTCTCTCGCAACTGGACCAAAAATTCTTGTTCCTTTTGGATCTTTCTTTTCTTTGTCAGTAATCACAACGCAAGCGTTGTCATCGAAACGTAAATAAGAACCATCTTGGCGACGAACTTCTTTTTTGGTGCGGACTACTACTGCCTTTACAATATCACCCTTCTTAATTGCTGCGTGTGGAACAGCGGTGCGAACTGCACAGACAATAATATCACCAACGCGAGCATAACGCTTCTTGTAACCACCGGAAACCCGAATACACATCACTGCTTTAGCGCCAGAATTGTCAGCTACTTTTAATATAGTTTGTACTTGAATCATATCTTTACAATTATTTGATTACTCTCCAGCGTTTATCGCGACTCATTGGTCGACATTCAACAAAAGTAACCTTGTCGCCAGTTTTAAATTCATTTTTTTCATCATGAACTTTATAACGACTACTAACAGTGAATCTTTTTTTATATTTTGGGTCAAGCTTAACTCGTTCGACTAAAACTACGACAGTTTTGTCATTTTTATCACTAACTACTACACCACTAAATTTCTTGCGAATCGCTTCCTTTTTTGGATCTGCTACTGGAGCGAAGCGTTTGGTTTCAGAAGTCTTTTTAACTTCTTTTTGGGTAGTACTTTTTTTAACGGTTGTCTTGGCGATTTTTTTCTCGGCCATATGTTTGATTATTTTTGTTTATTTAACAAGGTAAAAACTTGAGCAATAAAAGCTCGCACTCCTCTAATTTCTCGGACATTCTTCAATTGCTTGTTAGAGTCCTTAAAACGCAGTTCGCGCAATTTATCACGAGAATCAGCTAGTAACTTGTGTAATTCACTGACACTCTTTTGTTGTAATTCTTTAAATTCCATATTACTTGAATATTATTGTGCTTTACTCTTTAGAGATAACGGCGCATTTAACTGGTAATTTGTGGCTAGCGAGCTCTAGAGCTTCTTTTGCTACGCTACTTTCAACTCCATTCATTTCAAACATTACTGTTCCTGGTTTAACACAGGCAACGTAGTGATCAACAGACCCCTTACCTTTTCCCATCGGAATTTCGCCACCTTTCACTGTTACTGGTTTATCAGGAAAAATTCTAATCCAAACTTTTCCGGTTTTTTTGACATATCTAGTCAGAACGCGACGAGCAGATTCAATTTGACGAGCAGTGATCCAGTGAGCATCTAAGGTTTTTAACCCGAAATCACCAAAACTGACCTTAATCATCCGAGTCGCAGTACCGCCTTTTCGGCGCTTGTGATCTTTTCGATATTTAGTTTTCTTTGGCATTAACATATTTCTTGTCTTGTTTAAAAAGCTAATTAATTCTGAAGCACTTCTCCTTTGGACTCTTTATCTTTTTCAAAAATTTCACCACGATAGATCCAAGCTTTGATACCAATTGCTCCATAAGTTGTGTGAGCGGCACCACGAGCATAATCAATATCGGCACGTAAAGTATGAAGAGGAACTTTTCCGAACACTAATTTTTCAGTTCGAGCAATTTCAGCGCCATTCAAACGACCAGAAACAACAACCTTCACTCCCTGAGCACCAGCTCTTTCAACGCGACCAATTGCTTGCTTCATTACCTTACGGAAAGGAGCGCGTTTTTCAATTTCCAGAATCATCGATTGAATCAAAATTTGAGAACTCAAATTTGGACGAGAAACCTCTTTGATATTTAAGTTAATTTCACCGGGACGGAAAGTTTTAAGAAATTTTGTGTGAAGCTTTTTCTTTAATTCTTCAACGCCATTTCCACCTCGACCGATAATCAGACCAGGCTTACCTGTCCAAATATCAATTTGAATTTTATTGCTAGTGCGAATAATTTCCACCCTATCAATTCCCGCTTCCTTAAATTCCTTGATCATGTATTTGCGAACGGCAATATCTTGCTGAATAGCTTTGATATAACCTTCACCAGCCTTGAACCAAACGGAAGGCCAAGTTTTGGTGATGCCCATGCGGAATATTTTTGGATTTACTTTTCTGCCCATAGATCGTGTAATTAGTTTGAGTCAATAGATTATTTAAGATTAACCAACTTTGCGGTTAAAAACTTTTTTAGCGAAACCACCACCACTTTTTGATTCACCCTTCTTAGAAGTATCTTTCTCGGATTTTTCAGAATCAGATTTTTTAATAGATTTTTTTGCTTCATCAGCGATTGCTTCTAATTTGATTGGCGCGTCAACTTTTGCTTCCTTCTTTTTAGTGGCACCACTTTCCCGAATTTCACTTAAGGTAAGGTGGACGTGGCAAGAACGCTTGCGAATTGTCGTTGCTCTACCATGAGCTCGAGGCATCCAGCGTTTCAGAGTTTGACCTTCGTCGACTTTTACCTCTTTAATCATCAAATTATCTGAACCAATGCTATAAAGATTATTCGCATTTGCAATTGCTGATTCAATTAATTTTTGCAATGGTCCAGCTGCCAGTTTATTTGCAAAACGGAGTTGGTTAATTGCCTTATCAATTGGCATTTTTCGAACCAAGTCAGTCACTAAACGCATTTTGCGTGGTGACATCCTTAATTGGTTTAAACTAGCTTTTATTTCCATAGGATTCTTGATTAATATAAGAAGAAATTACTTTTTGGCTTGAGCTTGAGTCTTAGCCATTTTACCACCATGATTAACAAATTTTTTGGTAGAAGCAAATTCACCTAAACGATGACCAACCATATTTTCCACAACATAAACTGGAATATGAATTTTTCCATTGTGCACACCAAAAGTGAAGCCAACCATTGCTGGGGTAATTGCGCAAGCACGATCCCAAACTTTGATTACTGCTTTATCACCTGGTTTAGCGTCTTGGACTTTTTTGAGAATGCGGGGATTGACGTATGGTCCTTTTTTCAAACTTCTTGACATAAATTTATTTTAGAGAATTTTAATAATTATTTTCTCTTAGTGCGACGTTTAACAATCATTTTATTGGAGCGACGTTTCTTTCTGGTCTTTACTCCAAGGGCTGGTTTGCCCCATTTGGTTTTTGGATGACGTAAACCAATTGACTGGTTTCCTTCACCACCACCATGTGGATGGTCAACTGGATTCATTGCTGTTCCACGAACAGTTGGACGAATACCCATCAAGCGACTGCGACCAGCTTTTCCTAAAATAATATGACGCTTTTCTGGATTACTAACTTGACCAACGGTACAAAGACATTCTTTTCTTACTAAGCGAATTTCACCACTTGGCATTTTTAATTGTGCGTATTTTTCCTCAACACCCATCACGAAAACAACATTACCAGCACCACGACAAATCTGAGCACCCTTCCCTGGTTCAAGTTCAACATTGTGGATTGGCATCCCAGCTGGAATAAATTGAACAGGCATGGCGTTTCCAGTCTTAATTTCAATCAACTCTTTAGAGCTAACAATGGTATCACCAACTTTAAGACCAAGAGGCATGATGATGTAGCGCTTTTCGCCATCGGCATAATGCAGTAAACAAATTCTGGAACCACGACCAGGATCATATTCGATAGTCGCTACTTTTGCTGGAACACCATATTTTTCACGTTTGAAATCAATGGTACGAATAAATTGCTTGGCACCACCACCAATGTGACGAACAGTGATTTTTCCTTGAGCATTGCGTCCACCAGTTTTCTTTTTGATAATCAATAAACTTTTTTCCGGAGTACGGCTAGTTACATCCGCAAAATCATCAAAAGTAGCTTCGCGTCGGCCTGGAGTATTTGGTTTTACTTTTTTAATTCCCATATGTATTCAATAAAATATTTTCTATTAGACTCCTTCGTAAATACTAATGCTATTTCCCTTAGCCAAAGTAACGATGGCTTTTTTGAAGTCTTTTCTCTTACCCTTAACGCGACCGCGAACCACAGCTTTACCTTCACAACGGATCAAATTAACCTTCTCAACTTTTACATTGTAAATTGAATTAACAGCCTTCGCAACTTCAATTTTATTGGCATCAAGGCTAACCATGAAAACATACTTATTTTCAGTACCAAGATGAGCAGCTTTTTCGGTGATCATTGGTTTAACTAAAACACGATAAGCAGTAAGAGATTTTTCTCCAACTTTTGCCTTGGAGGTTTTAGTAGTTGAAGCAGTTTGATCAGAATAAAGATCCTTCATGCTCGGTGCTTCTTTTTTATCCACTGGTTTTTTAACCAGCTTCTTTTCGGTAATACTTGTAGCCATATGTTTAATAATGCTGCTTTCAATAATTATTTACTATATTGTTCAGAAATTTTATTCACCGCATCTTCGGTCATGATTAAATTGCGATATTTTAAGATGTCGAGAATATTTAAGTTTTCTAAATTGATAATTTCTACGCCCTTTAAGTTCCTGCCAGAATATTTGATTTTTTCATCTTTATTGGAATTAACCAATAAAACGCTACGACGGTCATTTGCTAAAACTTCTTTTTCAACAGCACTTAAGAAAGTATTAAAATCTTTAGTTTTAAATTCTGGAAATTCTAATTTATCCAAGACTACGAAGCTAGCGTTAGCAACTTTGTCAGAAATTGACATTAATAAAGCCTTTTGCTTCATTTTTTTGTTAATTTTAACACTGAAGTTGCGATCACTAGTTGGTCCAAAAATAACACCACCACCGCGCCACAAAGGAGAACGACTAGAACCAACACGAGCGCGACCAGTTCCCTTTTGTTTCCATGGTTTCTTACCACCACCACGAACCTCACTGCGATCCTTGGTATCTGCTAAAACCTGTCTTTCGTTAGACATCTGAGCAATTACTGCTTGATGAATTAATTCGGAATTAGTTTTCAAACCGAAAACTTTATCAGAAACTTCTAACTCACTGACTTCTTTAGCACTTTGATTATAAACTTTGATTTTCATCTTATAGGTAATGACTTAACCGATAATTTACATTAATCAGGTGAAGCCTGTCTTAGATTATTCTTGTTTCGCTTCTTCGGCTGGAGTTTCAGGTGAAACTTCTTCAGCGACAACTTCTTTAGTGATTACTTCCTCTTCAACAGCTTCAACGACTTCAGGTTCAATTACTTTTACTTCTTCTAACTTTGGCAATTCTTTAACTAGTTTTAAATCACCGTCAGCCTTAATTGAAATTAATCCAGAAATTGGTCCAGGAATAGCACCTTTAATATAAATAATTCCTTTCTCTTCATCAATAGCAGCAATGGATAAGTTAGTGATTGTGACTTGTTCATTACCCATCTGACCAGCCATTCTAGTTCCTTTAAAAACATGAGCTGGACCTTTTGGACCAATTGATCCAGGCATTCGGAGTTGGTCTTTGTTACCATGACTCTTTCTACCACCTTGGAAATGATGACGTTTAACAACACCCTGAAAACCTTTACCCTTGGAAGTAGCTGTTACTTTAATTTTTTCACCCTTTTCAAAAATATTTGCAAGAATCAAATCGCCAACTTCAGCGTAAACATCTGTGATTCTAAATTCTTTTAGATTTCTAACACTGTGTTTTTCTGGAGCCAAGGCATTCGCATTTTTCAAATGACCAAGTTGTGGTTTGGCAATATTTTTATTCTTTCTCCAGCCAAAACCGATTTGTAAGGCAGAGTAACCATCACTCTTTTCATTTTTGACTTGAGTCACAACGCATGGGCCAGCAGAAACTGGAGTCACAGCAATCACGCGGTCACCTTCCCAAATCTGTGTCATGGTTAATTTTTTTCCTAAGATAAACTTCATATAAATAAAAAACTGGTCGGAAACCAGCCTTAAAAACAAAAATCAAAAAGATGAATACTAACCAGAATACTTTAATTTTTAGTTCTTATTGTTTGGCGGTTTTACCTCCGATTGCGTAAACGAATTCTACTTGCACACTTTCTCCTGTAATATTAGGGGAGTTATGCGAGTCATTTTCGGACGCTTAAAAATTTTAATCTAACAATACTATTTTACTGCATTTTAATCTCCAAGTCAACCCCTGCTGGAAGATTTAAATTTGTTAAGTCTTCGATGGTCTTTGCGGATGGGTCAACGATGTCAATAATCCTCTTATGAACACGCATTTCAAATTGATCACGAGAGTCTTTATGGACAAAAGTTGAGCGATTAACAGTATACTTTCTTTTTTCGGTTGGCAATGGAATTGGACCAAAAAATTGAGCATCACTTCTTTCGATTGTATCTACAATGGTCTTGGTAGATTGATCAATAATTTTGTGATCAAAAGCTTTGATTTTGATTCTGATTCTCTGTTTAAAATCTTTGTCTTCTTTTTTCTCTGGCATAGAAATAATGAACTAGTTTATAAATATTTTTATTTAAAACAAACACAACTAGCCCGCCTTATGCTTTTACACAAAGCGGGCTCAAGTGTTTATTTTTGAATTTTTGTTACCACGCCGGCGCCGACAGTGCGACCACCTTCACGAATAGCAAATCTCTGTTTCTCTTCTAGAGCAACTGGGGAGATCAATTTGATCTTCAAATTAGCAGTATCTCCTGGCATTACCATTTCGACACCTGCTGGCAATTCGATTTCACCAGTAACATCGGTAGTACGGATATAGAATTGTGGTTTATAACCCTTAAAGAAAGGTTTGTGACGACCACCTTCATCTTTACCCAAAATGTAAACTTCAGCTTCAAACTCAGAATGAGGAGTGATTGAACCTGGTTTACAAAGAACTTGTCCGCGTTCAATTTCATTTTTCTTAGTACCGCGAAGAAGTAAACCAGCGTTATCACCAGCTTGACCTTGATCTAACTGCTTGTTAAACATTTCAACACCAGTAACTGTGGTCTTTTTAGTATCCATCAAACCAACGATTTCAACTTCTTCACCAACTTTAATGATACCGCGTTCAATTCTACCAGTAACTACTGTTCCACGACCTTCAATTGAGAAGATATCTTCAACTGGCATCAAGAAAGGATGATCAACATCACGAGCTGGAGTTGGGATATAGGAATCAATAGCTTCCATCAACTTCATCACTGGTTCAGCGTCTGGGCCAGTTGGATTTTCCAAAGCCTTCAAAGCGCTACCACGAATAATTGGAGTTGTATCACCTGGGAAATCCCATTTCTTTAAAAGATCACGAACTTCTTCTTCAACAAGGTCGATCAACTCAACATCCTCAACCATATCGCATTTGTTTAAGAAAACAACGATATAAGGAACACCAACTTGTTTAGCAAGTAAGATGTGTTCGCGAGTCTGAGGCATAGGGCCGTCAGTTGCGGAAACTACCAAAATAGCACCATCCATTTGAGCAGCACCGGTGATCATGTTTTTAACATAGTCAGCGTGTCCTGGACAATCAACGTGAGCATAGTGGCGAGTTGCTGATTCATACTCAACGTGAGCAGTAGCAATGGTAATACCACGAGCTTTTTCTTCTGGAGCGGAGTCAATTTCGTTAACGCCTTTTTTCGAAGCGCTCATTCCATTAGCACCAAAAACTGCCAACATAGCGGCGGTCAAGGTTGTTTTCCCGTGGTCAACGTGGCCAATAGTACCAATGTTAACGTGAGGTTTCGAACGGTCAAATTTTTCTGCCATTTGTTTATTTTTACGACCCTCAATTTAATGAGGTTTCTTTCCACTTGGGAAACCAGTCGTAGTTATTAATTATTTATAAATTTTTCAAACTTTTATTCAACAACTTCCTCTGCTGCGTGCTTGATTGGTTCTGGAATCTGCCAATTTTTAATCTTTTCCGTTGTTTTTTGAGGCCCCTGAACAAAGTACTGGCCACCAATTTGAACTTCTTCGGCTAAAAATTCTGGATTTATCTCATTTTTCCAAGCAACTAAATCAGAGTTTATTTTATCAGCTAAACCTCCTTCTGTCAAATCTAGTGGTAGGGCTGGAACTTTGTTAATCTGACTATCGGCATCCACTTCCCTTTCGTAAACTTCTAGCGGAAACATCACAAAAGAATTTTCTGGTTGCTGGCTGTCAAAAAAAATCATTTTATCGCCAGTTTTTTTGATTAAGCGGATAATCCGCTGAAAATTCTCGTCCATATATTTATTTACTTACTCCTTGGACTGAAAACGCTCTTGCTTAATGAGGGATAGGATTTTTAAGGCTGCTTGTTCGTATCTTTCCATAAATTCCATCTTTCCCCCTGTTGTCAATTGATCATATGGATCAATCGTTTTCCATTTCTCTTCAAAACTCGCATTTGAATACTCCTCTGAATTTTTATAGTCTTCAAGATTATCAATAATAGCACTAATGCTTTCAGATAAATCTTCGGAAACGTCTTTTTCACCTTCATACAGTAATAAAAAGTTGGCAACAATATTCTGACTACGAGATTTGGCTAATTTATTTTTTTGATAAATATCAATTAATGATTGATCTTGAAGAAAAAGACATTCTTTTTCCCATTCGCGTCGACTAGAATTATCTTGATCAAAAGAATCACTCAACATCGGATTTCCAATAAACTCTTGCAACAACTCCTCTGCCTCTGTTTCTGATTGAAAATCTTTTAACTGAATTCCTGGTTTTTCAATTTTAATTTTATTGCCAAATTCTTCTGCAAACTCCAAAAGGGCTGGCAATTTTTTCTTCTGTTCTTCACTCAAAATTCTCTCTCCAGCTAAACCAAAAAAATCTTCTGTCTTTTTATCTAAACCACTTAGCTGTTCAAAATTATGCATAATTATCTTGAACTCTTAGTTTTGATAGTTTCCAAAATATTTCTTGGCACTTCGCTATAATGAGAAAATTCCATCGAATAGTTAGCTCGTCCCTGAGACATCGATCGTAATGAGGTTGCATAACCAAACATTTCTGCTAACGGAACTTTGGCGTGAATCAACTTAATCTTATTTGGACGATCATTCATTTCTTCAATCTGACCTCTCTTGGAGTTTAGATCACCAATAATATTTCCCATATAATCTTCCGGAGTGGACACTTCAACTTTCATCATTGGTTCTAGTAAAACTGCCCCTGCCTTTTGACAAGCATCTTTGAAAGCAAAGATTCCGGCCATTTTAAAAGCGAGTTCGGAAGAATCAACTTCATGATAAGAACCGTAATAAACAGCAACCTTCACGTCAACAATTGGATAACCGGCAACAACACCACTCTGAAGAGCCTCACGAACACCCTTTTCAATCGCTGGAATATATTCTTTTGGAATAACCCCACCTTTTACCTCGTCAACAAATTCATATCCCTTGCCAGTCTCCTGTGGCTCAACTCTCAACGAACAATGACCATACTGACCTTTTCCACCAGATTGTTTAATATATTTATGTTCAGCTTCAGCAATTTTAGTGATTGTTTCACGATAAGAAACCTGAGGATTACCGACGTTAGCTTCAACACCAAATTCACGCTTCATACGATCAACGATAATATCAAGGTGAAGTTCACCCATTCCAGAAATTAAAACTTGATTGGTTTCCTCATCAGTTTCAACTCGGAAGGTTGGATCTTCTTCAGCTAAACGTTGAAGAGCAACTCCCATTTTTTCTTGATCAACTTTAGTCTTTGGTTCAACAGCAATCTTGATTACAGGTTCTGGGAAAATAATATTTTCTAAAAACATTTGGCGAGATTCATCACACAAAGTGTTACCAGTGGTTGTGTTTTTCAAACCAATAACGGCGGCAATATCACCAGCATAAACTTCTTTAACTTCTTCGCGATGATTAGCATGCATGCGAACCAAGCGGCCAACTCGCTCTTTATTTCCAGTCTTGGAATTCACAATATAAGAGCCAGCGGCTAATACTCCACTATAGACCCGAACGAAACAAAGTTTTCCAACAAAAGGATCAGTAGCAATTTTGAAAGCAAGTCCGGCAAAAGGTTGACTATCGTCTGCTAAAACTTTATAGGTTTTTTCTGGATCATCAACGTCAATACCTTCAATTTCTGGAGTTTCAAGTGGTGATGGCAAATAATCATTAACCGCATCAAGCATCAACTGAACACCAATATTTTGCAAAGCAGTCCCACAGAAAACTGGATAAATATGATTACCAATTACTCCCTTGTGCATTGCTTTTTTTAATTCTACAACACTAATTTCTTCACCGTTTAAATATTTTTCCATTAACTCCTCGTCGCATTCTACTGCCTTTTCCACCAATTCAGCGCGATATTTTTCAACATTAGCTTTTAAATCTTCAGGGATTGGAATTTCAATAATATTCTCACCATTTTGCCCTTTAAACTCGTAAGCCTTTTGATCTAATAAATCTACAACACCCAAAAGACGATCCTCAGCGCCAATTGGCAATTGAGCAGCTACTGCTTTTGGGCTCAAACGATCACGAATAGATGCTAAACTCATGTAGAAATCGGCACCCATTTTATCCATTTTGTTCACGAAACAAAGACGTGGAACGTGATATTTGTCTGCTTGGCGCCAAACAGTTTCTGATTGTGGTTCAACACCAGCTTGGCCATCAAAAACAGCCACAGCACCATCCAAAACACGCAAAGAACGCTCTACTTCAACAGTAAAGTCCACGTGTCCAGGGGTATCAATAATATTAATTTTATTTCCTTTCCAGAAACAAGTAGTCGCGGCAGAGGTAATTGTGATGCCACGCTCTTTTTCTTGTTCCATCCAGTCCATTTCAGCAGCGCCTTCATGAACTTCACCAATTTTGTGTTTTTTACCAGTGTAAAATAAAACACGTTCAGTGAAAGTAGTTTTTCCAGCATCAATGTGAGCCATGATACCGATATTTCTGATCTTGTCTAAAGAATAATCTCGAGGCATAAATATATATTAATAAAATAAATTATTGAGAAAAATGAGAACCTAAAAATTAGGGTTTTATGTTGAGGTGAAAATGTAACCGTCCTGATAAATAAGGGTTGCATTTTTGGATGAAGAATAAAATCTTCGACCAAAGATGAAAACTTATATTTTTGGAGGAAATTCTAGGAAGAAATTGTGAGCGGAGCGAGCCGTACTAAGCGTACGGTGAGCGATCATGAACAAATTTCGACGACGAAGTTCGCCAAAAATAGAAGTTTATCTAGAAAAATGAGCAAAAGCTTTGTTGGACTCAGCCATCTTGTGCACTGCTTCACGTTTTCTAACTGCTGCCCCTTCGCCATTGCTAGCATCAAGAATTTCGGTAGCTAATTTTTCAGCCATTGCAGCGCCTTTGCGAGACAAAGCAGCATTAATTACCCAATTGCAACCCAAAAAATAACGACGTTCGCCACGAACTTGAAATGGAACTTGATAGTTTGCACCACCAACACGTTTGCCACGCACTTCAACCAAGGGGGATACTTTTTTCACTGCCTTATTAAAAATATGGCGAGGATCCTGTTTGGTTTTTTGTTTGATGATTTCAAAAGCATCATAAACGATTGCTTCAGCAACACTTTTTTTGCCACGTTCCATAACATAGTTAATAAACTTGGCAATTGTTTTGTCGTTGTATTTTGCGTCACCTTCGATATCTCTTTTTGGAGCTTGTTTACCTCTCATAAATGTGTGCTATAGATTATCAGCTATTTCATAATCCACGGCTAAATTATAGAAATTCTAAATTAAACTAAATTTTATTTTTTCTTAGCAGCAACAGCGGCGCCTGCTTTTGGACGTTTTGCACCATAGCAACTTCGTCCTTGGCGACGAGCTTCAACACCGGAAGCATCAAAAACACCACGAACAATCTTGTAGCGAACACCTGGAAGATCCTTGGTTTTTCCACCCTTGATTAAAACGATTGAGTGTTCCTGCAAGTTGTGGCCCATTCCTGGGATATAAGCAGTAACTTCCATTCCATTAGACAAACGAACCCTAGCAATCTTTCGAAGAGCGGAGTTTGGTTTTTTTGGAGTAGTAGTTGTTACCTTTAGGCAAACCCCCTGTTTAAAAGGAGCTCCTTTGGCCACGTCTTTTTTCTTGCGATGCAAAGAATCAAGGCTGACATGAAGTGCCAGTGATTTTTTTCGCCCAGTTTTCGGAGTGCGGCCTTTTCTGACCAGCTGATTGATTGTTGGCATAAATAAATTACGATAGCAAACTACAAATTACGAACTTTCAAAAAAATTCGTTTTCATAATTTAATCTTAAAATAATCCCCTGATTTCAAGGATATTTTTTATTCTTTGTTGTTACTTTAACAAAATAGAAAAAAGAAGTCAAGGCTTAAATTGTTTAAAAAACACCCCAACGCATGAAACGTTGAGGTGAGAAGATAATTAAAAGTTATAATAGCCCGGAAATGTCGGACATACTATAATAAATTTAGTAATTCGCTCGAGATAATTAAGCCTCCAAGAATAGACAGGGTTTCCGGGAGAATTAAAATCAATGGCAATCACTGAAACATTTTTCCAGGGCGCCTGATCTTCAATTGGTAAAAAAATATTTTTTTTACAAAGAAAAGTAACAAGAGCGCTCTTTTGGTCTTTAATGACCTTGGGTAAACTTTGTGCTAATTCCACAATTTGCGCCTCTGTTAAACATTTACCCTCCCAAGATGTTTTAATTTCAGCAAATGCTTCTAAGAAACGAGCCCGATTGACAACCCGAAAAAAAACAGAACTGGCTTCAGTGATTATACTACTTTGACTTAAATCATTGTTTCGCACATCGGGGTCAATGTAACCAGAAAATATTTGAGGGCTAAAAGAGATGGATGGTGAGCCATATAAAAATTTAATTTCTAAGGTGCTCGCTTCGATTTCAGCGATTTTAGCGATTTTTTGCTCATTGATTGCTTCCATTTTTTCTTTTTTTTGGTGATTATTTAAAGAACAAGAATAATTTAACACGTAACACAAAAAAAGTCAACTAGATACTAGAGCCGGTAATCAGGCGAAATAGAGCAAAAACAAGAGGATAAATAATACTAATGCCAAACATTACAAATAAAATTACCAAAACAAAACCAAAGCGCTCTAGGCTTAAAAATTTAGTTCGCCATTTTTCGCTCAAAAAAGAAGCTAAAATCTTTGAACCATCAAGAGGTGGCAGAGGGACAAGATTAAAAATAGCTAAAACAATGTTAATTATGACTGCAATCTCTAATAAATTAACAAAGGCAATCGACAGAGGGATAAAACGAATAACTAATCCGAGAGCCACAGCGATGGCTAAGTTGGCAGCTGGACCAGCAATTGCCACTTTAGCATCACCAAAACGACGATCCCTGAGCAGATATGGATTATAAGGGACTGGTTTTGCCCAGCCAAAAACAAAAGGTAGTTGGCTAATCACCATCACCGCTGGTAAAAGCACTGATCCGAACCAATCAAGATGTGCCATTGGATTAAGCGTAAGACGACCAGCGTTCTTGGCAGTTGGGTCACCCAGTGAGTAAGCCATTGCCCCATGGGAGTATTCATGAAGAATAGCTGAAAAAATTAAAATAATAATTTGAAATAAAATTTCCATAAGTAATGTTTAAATTCTAAAATTCTAGAGCCATTGTAGCATAGCTTGATTCTTTTTTCAAAACATGATAAAGTGAGCCTAGTAAAAAATAATTATTTTCATTGTATGGCCAAGAAATGTGATTTATGCGGACGCGGCTCCACAAAAGGCGCTACTCGCTCCCACTCCAAGGTAAAAACCCTCAAAAGACAGAATATCAATCTTCAGACCAAAAACATTGGCGAGATGAAACTAAAAGTCTGCACAAGTTGCTTGAGAACTTCAAAAAAGGAAGAAAAATAACCTTAGATTTTAAAGTATCAAAAATACAAAAAACTGCTGGGAGGCAGTTTTTTTGTGTTTCACTGTCATCGAATTGACTAAAAACTATAAATATATTAAGGTTGTCGTACAAGAAAATATTAGTATTCATTAACAAAATCAATAAAATGAAAAATGGACTAGAAAAAGTTCGCCAGGAATTTATACGTGGTGGCATTAGAAGTAGTATTATTCTCGCAGAAATGCTAGAAGGCGTAGAAAAAGAAAACGCTTTAAAATTCCTACTAGCGGCGTTTATAGAACATAGCGCAGAAATTGAATGTTCCAATGAAATTAATGGCATATTAAAATCATTGGACTGTTCATTAAGCCCAGAAGAAGCTAAAAAGTTATTTGACGTCAGGTTTACTTCATCAAATAATAATGTATATGAATTAATCGACCTAATAGAGAAGCTTCCGGAAAATGAACGCAATGCTTACTGTGAAAAGCTACTGCCCTCCTCTCTTAAAACAGGGGTGAAAGCTCCTACTCTAATTAGTATCCTTGCTAATCGCCCACTAAACGATCAGGAAAAAGGCACAATCATCAAGTATTCACTTGATGAAAAATGCTACTTGGACATTCCTGGAATGCTAAGCGACCTAGGATTAAAACAGTTCGGAATAAAAAAATGGCGCCGACTTTTTAAAAAAGAATTAGCTGACAAAAATTATTATCGCGCCCGAGATATCACCACATTAATAGATAACGCGGAAACAAAAAAACTACTTCTAGGCGAACTTTGGAGACTAACTAAAGACGGTATCGACCAAAAAATTTGCACGTTAATTGCAAGCGATCTTGGCATTGATTGGAATGAAGAAGCTAGTCTAAAGATATTCAGGCAGTTTCTTTCTAACGCTGACTACGATGGGGCCTATCTTTTCGCCCATCAACATCTTTCAAGCAGGAAACACACTCTAAAACTGGAAATATTTGAAACTGCCATGAAAAACGGTAACTACGACGCTGCTAAAGAGTATAAACCCGACGTCTCAAGTCTAACAAAGAAACAGCTCGAAGAGCTGCTTAATAACGCCATTGATAAAGATGACAGGAGAAGTGTCAATGATATTTCTCGCGCAATAACTTTCTATAATTAGCAATCTTCCAATTAAAAAAATCAGAAAGAGGGACTAGCAATCCTTCTTTTTTATTTTTCCCGTTTCTTTTTTCGTTGATTTGTAAATAAGAATAAACAAATCAATAAAAAATAATAAACAAAAACTACCCACGCACCGATTTTATAATCCACTGCCGCAAAAGGCAGACTTGCGCAAATTCTGGCTACAGTTAATAAATATCTCGTCAATAAATAGGCGGGCCAGAAAAACAAAAGACCAATAAAATTTCCCAAAAACGAAAAGACAATTGCTACTGGTAAAATAATAAACAGAGGCGCAAAAATCCAAGCAGACAAAAGATTTGCCAAAGGAGCAATTAAAGAAATGACCCCGAAATAATAAGAACTAATCGGCCAAGTAAATAATTGGCAAATCAAAGTAACTAAAAACGCTTCCTTCCACCAAGATAAATGTTTTTGAAATAATGGCGCCGATAAAAGCAGACCGGTGAAAGCAGCAAAAGATAATTGGAAGCCAATATCATCACGAAGAAGGGCTGGATTAATAAATAACATAATAGTGCCAGCAAAAAGCAAAGCTCGCCAGGCATTATTTTCTCTTCCGAAAAATAAAGCCAAAAAGGTGAGAAATGCCATCACGCCCGCCCGAATTGCGGACGGAGCCGCCCCAGAAAAAATAACATAAAAAATTGCCAAAGAACTCGAAAAAATCAAAGCTGATTTTCTTTTTAGGTTTAAATTAGAAGCTAAACGAGATAAGAGCGCAGCAATCAAGGTGATATGAGAGCCAGAAATTGCAATTAAATGACTTAGACCTGACTTTGAAAACCATTCTTGTTGAATTGGTCCAATTGTTTTGTTATATCCCAACAAAAGTGCTGTCGCCAATCCAGCATCCGGCTCGGGAATAGATTGGTTAATTCGATTCATTAAATAATCCCTAAACCAAAATAATTTAGACATTAATCGCATCTTTGGGGTGCCGAAATTTTGGAGATTATTACAATTTTCACTTTTCTGAAAACGAGCCTGCCGAAGCATAAAATATATTTTTTGCTTTGCCAAATATCTGTCATAACGAAAATCTTCAATCACCCCTGGAAGCTCCAAGATCCCCTCTGCCAACAAACAATCACCATAACGATATTCAGGATAGGCAGAAGTTTTTGAGATATAGCGACCAGCATTATCACAGAGAATTAAATTACGAAAGGTGCCATTGCGCTCAGAATTTTCACACACAAAAACTAATCCAGAAAAGTGAGAATTAAAATTGTTTATTTTTTCTTTAACTGGTAAATTTCCCAAATAACGAGTCAATGCCAAAATAAAAGCAAAAATAAATATTATAAAACCAGCACGATAAACCTTTATTTTTTTAAAGATAATTTGGGAAACAAGTAATAAAATAAAAATAATTAAAACCAAGAAAAGCAAAGCTCTAGTCGAAAGAAAAGAAACTAAAACAAAAGCGCTCAAAGCACCTCCACAAAAAAATAATAAAAAATTACCCTTAGTCATTCGGGTAATTTTATAGGATAGAGGATAAAAAAATGATTTAGCAATTATCAACTAGATCTTTCGCCACTTTAAATAGGCTTCCATAAAAGCAAGTAAGTCCCCATCCAAAACTCGATCGACTTCGGTAGTTTCATGGTTTGTGCGATGATCCTTGACTAAACGTGCTCCATACAGGATATAGGAACGAATTTGACGACCCCATTCCGCCTTAACTACTCCTCCCTTCAGTTGTTTTTCAGCCGCTTCCCTTTTTTCTTGCTCGAGTTGAAATATTTTTCCTTTCAAAATTTTCAAAGCATTTTCACGATTCTGATGCTGTGATCTCTCACTTTGGCAAGCAACTACAATCCCAGTGGGAAGATGGGTTAAGCGAATTGCTGACTCCGTCTTGTTCACATTTTGACCACCCGGTCCGCTAGAACGAAATAAATCCACTCGCAAATCTTCATCTTTAATTATCACTTCATCATTTTCGGGCAACTCCGGAATAACCTCCACTAAAGCAAAGGAGGTTTGACGCAAACTTTCTCCATCAAAAGGAGAAATACGTGCCAAGCGATGAACGCCATTTTCACTCTTCAAATAACCAAAAGCATATGACCCAGACATTCTCAAGGAAACACTTTTAATCCCCGCTTCATTAGCTAACAAACGATCAATAATTTCCACCTTAAAACCCTTTCTTTCCGCAAAACGCAAATACATTCGCTCTAACATCATTGCCCAATCTTGGGCATCAACGCCACCAACACCAGCGTGAATAGATAAGATAGCCGGCAAATCATCGTGATCATCACTTAATAAAGAATAAAATTCTAATTCAGCAAGTTCCTTCTCCAGCTCAGCAACTTTAGTCACTAACTCCTCATCGAGAGTTTGATCGTTTTCGGAAATAGACATACTCATCATTTCATCGGTGCTGATCAATTCTTTTTCAATATCATCAAGCGATTGAAGCTCAACTTGTAAACGCTCCGCTTCCCTACTAACATTTGTGGCAACTAACTGATTTTGCCAAAAATCAGGCTCACTCATTAATAATTTTAATTCTAAAAGACGACTTCTTTTTTTATTGTAAGCAAGAAGCTCTTTTAGTTCTTCAAATTTGCCCCCTAATTCAATAAGATGAGATAAATTTGCCATTTTCTTAGATAATTAATAGTACTTATAAAATATAGTATAACTCAAAAAATGGCAATAAACAAAAAAGGTCTTATTAAAAAACCTCGAACTTTTGTCCGAGGTTTGTTATTTACTAAAGATCTTTTATTACTGTCATAATAGTTGGGCAGTAAAAATCGATTCGCTGAATAAGCGTTGAGTAGCCGTCGTATTTTTCATACGGTTTTATTCCCTCTTTCAGGTCTATTATTTGTTTTGCCAAAAGGCGCAAGTCTTGGTCCAGATAAGACTTCCTTGCCAAGATTTCCAAAATAATGAAAGCACTAGTGAGGCGACCATCCCATACAATTTGTTTTTTAATTGAAGAGATATTAATGATCGAAACTAATGGCGTTGTTAACATTTTTTTGATTAACGAGTCTGGATACTTACGACTATCATTCCGAAAATAACTTACTACCATTAAAATGGTTTCCCATTCTGTCGCTGTATTAACCTCAAATGATTCAATCGCTTTTTGGACTTCTTGCTTTTCCTCCTCTTCTCGCTTTTTTAAAGCCAGTTGCGCCTCCAGCTTCCGTGATGTTTCTTGTTGTTTTTTAATAAGACCCAAAATTGTCACGAAGGTGCTTAAAACAACTATAACACCAAGAGAAATTTTCCAGAATTGAATCCCGAGGATTATTTCTGATAACAAAATCCCAACGAAGAGATCAAAAGTTTTTAAAATAGCATTGGCCAGACCAATTAATAACTGCATCATCACATCTGGACTAGGGGCATTTGCAATTGCTACGACAAATGCTACCAACACTAATGCTACAACTAAAACCTTAGGATTACTTAGATAACCCAAATTACTCTTTTTCTTTTTCTTTTTCATTTTTTATAATTTTTTTAATTAACAATCAGGCGTATTCCCACACTTTTAATCGTGCTTGGTCATTTTCATGACTTTTCGGTGCCACCTGCTAACCGCACCAATAAGTTATTACTATCACAGATATATAAAAATGTCAATAGATAAATTTAGACTACCCATAAACAAAAATCCCCCAAAGGAGGATTCTTGAAATGTATATATATTGGTTTAACGCTTGGACCATTGTGGTCTCTTTCTGGCGCCCTTCAAACCTGGTTTTTTTCTTTCTTTAGCACGACGATCACGAGTTAACCAGCCATTAGCTTTCAATTGCTCTTTTAAAGCTTCATCGAAGGCGAATAAAGCACGAGAAATACCATGACGAACTGCTTCTACTTGACCACTAACTCCACCACCGCGAACAATAATGGAAAAATTTAAATCACGAATGTGTCCAGAAGCTTTAAGTGGTTGAGTTAAGATATTAATCATTTCACCAGGAAAATACTGAGAAGCTTTCTTGCCATTAACAATGATTACTCCTTTACCATTCTTAAAAAGACGAACCTGGGCAGCTGAAGTCTTTCGACGACCAACAGCCTTTAAGTATTCACCGGAGAAGTCTGCAGTTTCTGGGGTCTTCTCAAAAACGACCTCATCACCCTCCAAATCTTCATCCGCCAAAACAACTTCTTCTGCAACAACAGGAGATTTTTTTGGGGCTTTTTTTACTTCTTTTTCTGTAATTGTTTTCTTTTCTGGCATAATATCTAAATTATTTGATGATTAAACGCTTAAGCATAGCGACGCGCATTTTGGTGTCAGGAAGCATTTCGCGAACTGCTCTTCGCAAAACATCACCAGGATTAACTGCAAGAATTTCAGAAATCTTTTTAGTTTTTAAACCACCGAGATAACCGGAATAACTAAAATATTTTTTCTGATCTGCTTTTTTACCAGTAAACTTCAAGCCATCGATATTTGAAACCTCAACAATATCACCGAAATCAAGATGAGGTTGATATTCTGGCTTGTTTTTACCACGCAAAATAGTGGCGATATTTGTTGCTAAACGGCCAACAGTTTTATCGGTAGCATCAATTTTGTGTAATTTTCTTTCTACTTTGATCATATAATTATTATAACAGGATTTATACCAATTCAATTATCGCCATTTCAGCACCGTCACCTTGACGATTACCTAATTTGGTAATTCGAGTATAACCGCCCTGACGATCTTGATAACGAGCAGCTAAAACTTCAATTAATTTTTTAACCGCATTTTCCTGTGGCAAAGTAGCGATTAGTTCTCTTCTTGCTGCCAAAGTACCAGCCTTAGCAACGGTGATCATTTTTTCAACCAAAGAACGAACAACTTTAGCCTTAGCTTCAGTGGTTTTTACTTTTTCGTAAATTATAATACTCGAAGCCATGTTGCGAAGCATTAATTCGCGTGGAGCTTTTTTGCGATCTAAAGTTTTATTTGCATTACCGTGTCTCATATAATCGGAGTGAAAATTTCGTTATTTAAAAAATTATTTTATCTTTTTTGCTTTTTTAACAGGTTTCTCCTCTTCTTCAGGCAAATCTGTTGTCTCTTGTTCATCAATATTTTCCAATTCTACTTCCTGATCGTTATTCATTCCGCCAGGCAATAAAACACTGAACTGATCAACTAAAATATTAACTGATTGTTCAAAAGCTTCCATTGGAGTGATTGTGCCATCAGTTTTTAAATTTAAAACTAATTTATCCCAGTTGGTCATCTTACCAACACGAGTATTCTCAACATCAATACTAACAATTAAAACTGGTGAGAAAATAGAATCAATTTCAATATAACCGATATCTCGACCATCTTTCTTGTTTCCTTCAACCATTCGATAACCACGACCTTCGTTAACATAAATCTCGAGATCAAGAGTTGCTGTTGGAGCGGTAGTTTCTGCTAAAAAAAGATCTGGATTAGCAATTTCAACGTTACTATTTTTTTCGATATCTGCTGCGGTAATCTTTTTGGCACCTTTAACGTGGATTTCTAATTTTACTTCTTCTTCGGTGTGAATTTTCAATCTTAACTGTTTTAAATTTAAAATTATTTCCAACACATCTTCTTTCACGTTTGGCATTGCCATAAATTCATGGCTAATTCCTTTAATCTTAACCCCAACGACAGCTGCGCCAGGAAGAGAAGATAACAAAACTCGACGAAGAGAATTTCCAAGAGTCATTCCATAGCCCGGATACAAAGGTTCAACAATAATTGATCCTTCGTTTTGATCTTTCCCTGGTTTAAATTCAATTTTTTTTGCTAAAGCGATGTTTTGCATAATAAGATGCGTTGCTCCTGACTATTAAAGTCAAGATAAACACTTAATTATTTTGAGTAATGTTCAATGATCATTTGGACATTGAAATTCTGAGGCAAATCGTTATCATGTGGTTCGTGAAGAACTTTGGCGCTATTATCTTTTTCTTTATTTAACCAACTTGGCAATTCAGATTTTTTAGCTTGATTTCCATCGCGGAAAAAACGGCTTTTTTCACTAGTTTTCTTTAAAGCGATGACATCACCAACCTTAACAACAAAAGATGGAGTGCTTGCTTTGCGAGCATTAACTGTGAAGTGGCCATGGTTTACTAATTGTCTAGCTTGAGTGCGGGAAGCAGCTAAACCTAAACGATAAACAACATTGTCTAGGCGCATTTCTAATAAACGGAAGAAATTTTTACCGGCGTCACCAGTTTTTTTCTGAGCAACCACAAAAGTAGCGCGGAATTGCTTTTCCATTAAATTATAGAATTTTTTTGCTTTCTGTTTTTCAGCTAACTGCAAACCGTAATCACTCAAACGTTTGCGACCCTTCGGGCCATGAAAGCCAGGAGCAAAATTACGCTTAACCATTCCGCATTTAGCAGTGCTGCAGCGATCTCCTTTCAAAAACAGTTTTTCACCAAGACGGCGGCACTGTTTGCATTTTGGTTCTAAATTTCTACCCATATCAATATTTTGAAAAATTTCTAATTAATTACACTCGTCTTGGCTTCTTTGGACGACAACCATTGTGTGGCACCGGAGTAACATCCTTGATTGAGCTAACATTCAAGCCATTAGCGTTCAAAGCACGAATAGCGGCTTCACGACCAGTACCAACACCGGAAACAAAAACGCTAACTTCTTCCAAACCATATTCTTCACGAGCTTTCTGGGAAGCGATCTTGGTAATAATTTGAGCGGCATAAGGAGTTGCTTTTTTGGCCCCCTTAAACCCTGCCATTCCAGCACTAGCCCAAGAAATTACATCACCATTAGTGTCAGTCAGAGAAATCATGGTGTTGTTATAGGTTGCGTTAATATAAGCGCGACCAATTTTCACCACCTTTGCTCCAGCTTTTTTCTTTTTTTTCTTAACTAGCTTTTTCTTGGCGCGAGCTTGCTTGTTTTTTTCAAGTTTCTGCTTGATTTCTTCAGGCAACTCTTCGTCAGCGGCAGACAAAGTGGAAAATTTTAAATCCTCATCATCATCTTCTTCAACTGGTGCAACTGGTGCAACAAGTGGAGCGACTGGAACTAAGGCTTCTTCTTCAATTTTCTTATTCTCTTCAGACATAAATTATATTTGAATCTTTATTATTTAAACAAATCTGATTTTTATTGACTAAGTCTTCAAGCCAGACTTAACTTTTCCAGATCCAGCGGTCATTCGCTTATTACCACGAACGGTGCGGCTATTGGTCTTGGTTCTCTGTCCGCGAGCTGGCAAATTCTTAGCATGACGTGAACCACGGTAACAACCGATATCCTTCAAGCGTTTAATATTGCTCTGCACTTCACGGCGCAAGTCACCTTCAACAGTGTGTTGTTTTTCAACGATTTCACGAATCAAATTGACTTCTGCTTCAGAAAAATCCTTCATTTTTGTTTCTGGATCTACCTTTGCTTTTTCTAAAATTTTGTGAGCGCGAGTAATTCCGACGCCGTAAATATAAGTCAAGGCGACGTGTGCGCGTTTTTCAATAGGAATGTTTACTCCTGCGATTCTAATAGCCATACAAAATAATTACAAAATAATAAAATTACCCTTGTCTTTGCTTGTGCTTAGGGTTTTCACAAATAACATGGACTCGTCCTTTGCGACGAACCACCTTGCAGTCTTTACAAATTTTCTTCGCACTCGCTCTTACTTTCATATAAAATCTAAATTAATATCTTGATAATTTCTACTGAACCTTTAATGACTAGAGTCGGTAAGTGATTCGACCTTTGGTCAAATCATAGGGACTAATTTGAAGCTTCACTTTGTCGCCTGGAAGCAAACGAATTTTATTCATTCTCATTCGACCTGATAAATGAGCCAAAATTTCATGGCCGCCAGCGATAGCGACGCGAAATGTGGCGGCTGGCATTAATTCTAATACTTCGCCCTGCATTTCAATAAAATCTTTGGCGTTTAAAGTATCACCAGTCTCTACCTTTTCCTTAGTCTTTCGTTTTGCCTTTGACATTAACACAAAAAAATTTGATAAAAACAAAGCGATTTTATCAAAATCTTCAAAATATAAAACAAGTTAGCTTGTTTAAATTTAATATAGCTACATTATATGGGAAACGCGCAGTGATGTCAATAGTCTTGACGAGAAAAAATAATCTACTCCAAAATCGCCTTAATTCTCCTCACGCCAGAGCTAGAAGATTCCTCTTTTTGAATCTTAAAATGACCTAATTCGCCAGTATTTTTGACATGTGGTCCCCCGCAAATTTCACGAGAAAAGACGCCCTCCCATTTCGATGGACTTTCTTCATTATTAATACCAGCCGTATAAACCTTAACCTTCTCCCCGTACTTGGAATCAAAAACTCCCATTGCTCCCGTATTTTTTGCCTCATCTAGTGACAATTCTTCGCAACCAACCTCTAACTTGTCGCTAATTGCTTGATTTACCAATTTTTCAACTTCAGTAACCTGTTCACTAGTCATTTTCTCTGGATACGAAAAATCGAAGCGCAAACGCTCAGCAGTAATGTTACTACCTTTCTGAGTAACCCCTTCTCCCAAAACTCTCCTCAGGGCTGCTAGTAATAAATGAGCTGCAGTATGAAGCTTGGTGGTTTCCTCACTGTTATCGGCTAATCCACCCTTAAATTTACCAGCGGAAGCGGTGCGAGATAGTTCTTGATGTTTTTCCAATTCAAGATCAAAACCCTTTTTATCGACAGTCATTCCCTTCTCCTTAGCTAGTTCTTCCGTGATCTCGAGGGGGAAACCGTAACTCTGGTACAAATTAAAAGCGGAAACACCATCAATAGAGGCGCCACCCAACTTATTGAATTCCAACAAGCCTTTTTCTAAAGTACGGCTAAATTTTTCTTCTTCTTTATCTAATTCCAAGTAAACAAAATTTTCATTAGTTCTTAGCTCTGGATAAATTTTTTCATAATCATTAATAACCGCCATCGCTAATTCTTTTAGCCAGTTTGTCTTATTTATTTCTAATTGACGAGCAAAACGCATTGCTCGACGAAGTAAACGGCGAACAATATATCCTTGATCGGTATTGCTTGGAGCAACTCCCTTCTCATCCCCGATAATCATCGTTGAGGCTTTGACGTGGTCAGCAATGACGCGCATCGCTTTTTTTATTTCGTTACTATCATTATATTTTTTTCCGGATAACTCTTCGATTTTAGAAATTATATTTTTAAATAAATCCGTCTGATAATTATCACAATGATTTAAAACCGCAGTAACTCGCTCGAGGCCAAGACCAGTATCAACATTCTGCTGGCTTAACAATTCAAATGAGCCATCAGCCTGTTTGTTATATTGCATGAAAACATTGTTCCAAATTTCTACCCATTTCTCGTGATCATCATTAAATGAACTTGGCACTTCATTAATATCACCAGTCCAATAAAAAATTTCGGTGTCCGGACCACAAGGACCAGTCGCCCCAGCTGGACCCCACCAATTATTCTTTTTTGGTAATTTAGCAATCCGTTCGACTGGCACCCCGAGTGATCGCCAGAGATTAAAAGATTCTTCATCAAAAGGTGCATCCTTATCACCCTCAAAAACCGAAACGGCCAAAAGCTTTGGATCAAGATTCAGCCACTCCGGAGAGGTTAATAATTCCCAACTCCAAGCGATTGATTCATCTTTAAAATAATCTCCCAAAGACCAATTGCCCATCATTTCGAAAAAGGTATGATGCGTTTCATCGCCAACTTCATCGATATCATCGGTTCGCACACACTTCTGAGCGCTGGCTAGTCGCGCACCACCTGGGTGTTTTTCTCCCAAAAGATATGGCACTAAAGGCTGCATACCGGCAGTATTAAATAGCACTGTTGCATCATTTTCTGGCAACAAAGAAGCGCTCCTAATCACTGCGTGATTCTTTGAGCGAAAAAAATCTAAATATTTTTGACGTAGTTCAGTTGCGGTCATATATTTATCAATAAAAATTATTTCTTTATATTATATTAACTTCCTCCTCCAAATCAATAGTAAATAACTTCTTCACGGTTTTTTTAATATCTTTAACTAAAGCCAATAAATCTCTTGCTGTTGCCCCGCCATAATTAACAAGAATTAAAGCTTGTTTTTCATACACACCAACCGAACCAAATTTTTTACCCTTAAAGCCTGCTTTCTCAATTAACCATCCAGCTGGAATCTTAACTTTCTTCCCAGTCGGAAAGCTTTTGATATCAGGAAATGATGTTTCTAATTTTCTAAACTCCGAGATACTGATTTCTGGATTCTTAAAGAAAGAACCGGCATTAGCCAAGACTGCTGGCGAAGGCAACTTGCTGTTGCGAATCTCCTGAATCACAGAAACTACTTGCTTCAAATTTGGCTTCTTGATTCCCTTTTCTAACAACTTAACCCGAATATCACCATAATCCAATTTTAAACTGGCTTTTTTATTTAAACGCAAGGCAACGGAATAAATAAAATATTTTCCTTTTAACTTATTCTTAAAAATACTATTGCGATAGGCAAAGTGGCAATCTTTGATTGTAAAAATTTTTTCTTTACCGGTTTCCAAATTGATAGCAACTAAATGATCAAAAGTATCTTTCAACTCAACACCATAGGCGCCAATATTTTGCACTGGGGCTGCCCCAACGGTGCCAGGCACTAAATAGAGATTTTCCACCCCATACCAACCATTCTCTGCAGCTAAATGAACAAAGTGAGTCCAGTTCTCACCAGATAAAGCGGAAAAAGTAACTGACTCCCGATCTTCTGCTAATATTCCTGTTCCTTTAATTTCATTCTTCAAAACTAAACCCTTAATCTTTTTGCTAATTAGAATATTAGAACCACCACCCAAAACAAAGATTGGCACATTTTTTGCTTTCGACCAGGAAATCGCTCCCAAAAGCTCTTCTTTATTGGAAACAACGGCAAAAAACTCTGCCTTTGCTGCAAGCTTGAGGGTATTAAGTTTTTGGAGTTCAAAGTTTTTTTCGATATGTAACATATTGATATTCTACTGCTATTTTCAATAATTTTCCAGAGATTTATTTGACCTCTCCTAACTCCTGCAATTTAATCAACTTTGAATACAAGCCACCGTTAATTCTCGCTAATTCTTGATGACTGCCACTTTCTGCTAATTTTCCACCCTCCAAAACAATAATCTTGTCGGCTTTTCTAATGGTACTTAAGCGATGAGCAATAATAATCATTGTGCGTCCTTTACTAATTTTATCCATTGCATCCTGAATTAATCTTTCGCTCTGACTATCAAGATTAGAAGTTGCCTCATCAAAAATTAAAACTTTTGGATTAGCCAAAATTGCTCGAGCAATCCCGAGTCGTTGTCGTTGTCCGCCAGAAAGCTTAATTCCTCTCTCACCAACCATGGTGTCATATTTCTTATCGAGCTTATCAATAAATTCCTCAGCATTAGCAATCCGTGCAGCAGCCTTAATTTCCTGAAAAGATGCTCCTGGCTTAGCATAGGCAATATTTTCTTTAATGGATAGATCAAAAATTTCTACCTCTTGTGGGACAATGGCAAAAAATTTACGAAAAGAATATAGATCAAAATCTTTCAAATCTTTTCCATCCAATAAAACCGCCCCCTGTTGCGGATCGTAATGACGATACAACAAACGAGCAATTGTCGTTTTCCCACCACCGGAAGGACCAACTAAAGCAGTCACCGCACCAGCAGGAATTTTACAATTTAAATTACTAATCGCTGGACTAGAATTTTCTGAGTAAAAAAATGAAACATTTTTAAATTCCAAATCACCATTAATTTTATTTGGCTTTGAAGCATTTGGTTTATTAGCAATATCTCTCGGGGTGTTAAATAGCTTTAATAAACGATTAATCCCTTCACGACCTTCTTCCATTTTGTCATAAAAGCGAGATAAACGATAAAGAGAACCATAGGCTTTCTCACTGAGAGTGAATACAAAAATCAAAGAACCAACACTTAGTGCTCCTGAATAAACTAAATAGACTCCTAAAAACAAGACGGCAGCTCGACCGAGGTCAACAATTGCATTACGATACAAACCAATCTTCATCATCCAGCCAAACTGACGATTATCATTCTCCTTGATTCTCATTTTAATCTGATCAATTTCTTTTAGTTCTCGTTTTTCTTGAACAAAAGATTGAACAGCATTGATATTGATAATTGATTGAGCTGTTTTTCCGGAGGCCATTTCATAATCTTTGTATAATTGCTTACGCACTGGATACATTTTTTTGTTCGACCAATAGGTAATAAAAATAAATAGCGGTGCAAACAATAAAAATGAGGAACCAATTCGCCAGTCATTCAAAAACAAAATGATACTCGTAAAGATTAACTGAATAATTGTTGGAAAAATCTCCCACAAAGCGTTACCACAAAATTGAGAAATGCGATCAATTCCCCTTTCAATCTTGACTATTTTAGCGCCAGTATTTTCCTTTTCGTGATAACCTAGACTGAGATAAGTCAATTTTTGCTGCGCTTTAATTGCTAGAAAATATTCAATATCTACTAAAAAACGAAGTATCTTTCGATCACTAAAATATTGAATCAACGAACGAGTTTCATTGGCAGCTAAATAAAAAGCAATTAACCAGAGTAAATGACTAATCCCTGTCTGACTAAAATTAATTAAACCATCAACAACAAATTTCAAAATATATGGCTGAATCAGATCTAAACCAGCAGTAAAGGCGGCAATACCGAACAAAACAAAAATCTGCCGATGAAAATCGCTAAATAAGTCCCACAAAGCCAGCCAAAAACGTTGCCAGCTGATTGTTTCTTCTGGTTTTTCTAATTTTTCTTGATTTTTCATATAAAACTAAACTAAAAAACTGGTTTATCTACTAAACACTATATAATGAATACGAAGAAAGCGAAAGAAAATTACAAAAAACCTGCTATTTGGCGAATAACAGGCTATTTTTATTTTAACAATATTACAAAAAAGGAGATAAGCTTAACTTTTCAGTAATTTTTCTCCTATTCGAAAAATGTCGCCTGCTCCCATTAACAACAAAACTTCGCCAGCTTGAAGATTTTTCCTCAAATAAACTTCGGCTTCGTTTAAATCTCTGAAATACTGAACAGTTTGTCTGCGTTTTTCAAGTTTATTTTTGTTATTAATTACATTCACTAAATCACGACTGGAAACTCCTCCCTGCTTTTCTCTAGCCGAACCATATATTTCCAAAATACCGAGAAAATCGACACCAGGAAAACTTTTTACAAAATCAGCAAAAAGAGCTTTGGTGCGAGTAAAAGTGTGGGGATGAAAAAAGACAATTAACTTTTTGTCTAGATATGCCTCGCGAAAAGCTTTAACTGTCGCCTGAACTTCAGAGGGGTGATGAGCGTAATCATCAAAGATTCTCACACCATTAAATTCACCGAGCAACTCTGCTCGTCTTGCGGTGCCAGAAAAGGTGGCTAAATGTTTTTTAATTTCTTTTATTTCTAAGCCTAGGGCAAGTGCTCCGGCAATGACTGCTAAAGCATTGGCAATATTATGAGCACCTAATAATTTTATTTTAAATAAGCCAGATTGCCCAAAAATTTTAAAATATTGTTGTCCATCTTTAAGTATTGCATCATAGCCAGTCAAAATTCCTTTTTGAGTCCAGTACTCCGCCTCATCTTTACTATTTACAACTGCATACGGAAAAACTCTTCCTGGACAAAATTTTGCCGCCTCAATCGCTTGCTTATCTTGAACGTTTACCACTAAAAATCCTTTTGCTGGAATCTTTTTGATAAAATCAACAAACACTTGAAAATAAGCTTTTTTAGTTTTGAAATAATCTGGATGATCATAGTCAATATTATTTAACAAAACTCCTTGTGGTGAGAAGTATCGCAATTTATTGCCATATTCATCCGCCTCAGCAACAAACAACTTAGATTTCCCTGAAATCGCGCTCCCTTTAAATTGTGGCACCCGTGCGCCAACTAAAACATTTGGTTCTAAACCAGCCTTCTGCAAAACATAACCCAACCAAGCGGAGGTTGTTGTTTTCCCGTGACTACCACAAACCGCAATTCCATGATGAGCACTAAAAACAGCACCAACTGCTTCCGAAAAATTAAGAATTAAAGATTTTTGAAAATGATTCAAATTAGCGACTTCACAATTGTTTTTCTGGTTATAGGCAATTGAATAAACAATCAAATCGGCTTCAATTACTTGTTTGGCATCAAACCCGGCAAAAATTTTTACCCCTGCTTTTTTAAGCACCTGGTCAGTCATAAAAGTTTCCGGAACATCGGAGCCGGAAACTAAAACGCCATGCTGACTAAGAAATTGTGCCAACATCGTCATCCCGACACCCTTAACACCAATAAAATAAGCAGTTTTAATTTTTTTCCCCTGAATATTCATAAATTTTTTCTGCCAAAAACTCAGCAGCGCCTGGTTTAATTAAAGTTTTAATTTCTTGAGACATTCTTAATATTTCTGATGGATCCTTAAAAAGCTCGCAAATCGTTTGAACAAAAATATCGACATTTAATTGTTGTTGTTTAAGAATAATAGCGGCTGAAGAAAATACTTCCGCATTATCTTCCTGATGAGAATTTGGCATGGGAATTAAAATTGCTGGTTTCCCTAAAAAAGCCAACTCGGTCAGAGTGCTTAGTCCGCAACGAGAAACCACTAAATCACTAGCGGCCATTAATTTTAATAATTCGCTGTGAGCCAAAAAATCATAAGACTGATAATTCAACATCTCCCCTCCGCGCTTCTTGCCATCACCACTTAAGTGAACGATTTGAAAATTCGGAGTTAATTTTTTCAAACTATCTAAAATTAAATTGTTAAAAAAATCAGCACCAGTTCTGCCGCCAGTCACTAAAATCACTGGAAGATTATTTTTTAAATGATATTTTCGAAATGTATCTTGTTTTGCCAAAATTGCAGAACTCAGTTCTTCTTGATTAACAGGATTGCCAAGCCAAATTGCTTGAGGATAGTCCGCTAAAGATTTTTCAAAGGTTACAGTTTTGAGCGAAGCAATTGGCGCAATTAGCTTATTCGCTAAACCTGGTCGCAAATCTTGCTGGTGCATAAACACTGGAATTCCTAAAAACTTTGCCGCCCAAGCCGGAGGAACAGCGACAAAAGCGCCAGCAGAGAAAAAAACTTTGGGACGATATTTTAATAACAAAAACAGCGACTGAAAAAAAGCTAAAATAATCAACAGGGGATCTAAAAAATTGCGCCAAGAAAGATAACGCCTCCACTTTCCTGAATAAATCTTAAGATAATCAATGTCTAAATTTTCTCGTTCATCTTCAATCAAAGACACCTCTGGACCATTAATTGTTCCAAAAAAAATAAACTCCACCTGCGGATGATGACGTTTAATCACCCGAAGAATATTTAAAAGTGGAATGACTGGTCCGCCAGTGCCACCGCCACTTAAAGCAATAATAATTTTTTTTGATTTTTTTGCCATAATCATGATTAATGTTTTTTTACCCCTAATCCTTCCCTGGTTTGTTTACTAATATTAATCAACAGACCCATCGCCATCATCAAAGAAATAATTGCTGTTCCTCCATAACTGACAAAAGGCAGAGGCACTCCAGTCATTGGAATCAAGTTAATCATTCCACCGACATTAAAAAAAGTCTGAATAATTATCCAAAAAACGACACCAATTGCTAGATTACGACCAAAGCCATCTGGCGCCTTTTTAGCAATTAAATAACCTCGATAAAAAATAAAACCAAACAAAAATAAAAAAGCAAGATTAAAAATAAAACCAATTTCTTCAGAAATAATTGGAAAAATTGCATCACCATAAACTTCTGGCAAATAATTGAATTTCTGACGACTTTGACCAAGACCACGACCGAACATTCCACCAGAACCAACAGCAATTAAAGATTGATTCACCTGATAACACTCATTAAGTCTAGTTTTTTCATCATTTGGATTTTTTAAACATTGAAAACGACTAGCTTTATAATCGGACTTACCACTTCCACCCTCGATCGGTCGATTTGAGACTTGATAAAAAAGAAAGATGGCAACTACACCCAACAAACAAACTAGCAAAATGTGCTTAAAATTACCACCGCCCACAAAAAAAACGGCAATTGAAGTGGAGATTAAAATTAACAAAGTGCCTAAATCTGGCTGTAAATACATTAAAAAACTAATCAAAAACAAAATAGCTAAAAATGGCAAAATACCTTGAGAATAATCATTTAGCTGATTTTTTTTAACCTCCAGCCAGGCTGCCAAATAAAACAAAAAGGCTAATTTCACAAACTCCGATGGCTGAATAGATTGTCCAAAAATAATAATCCAACTACGAGCTGACCCGTATTCTGAGCGCAAACCAGGAACAAAAACCAAAATCAATAAACCAATTGATGCAAATAAGAAAAAAAGGGCAAACTTTTGCCAGCGATGATAGTCTACTCGAGAAATCAAATAACAAGACAGGGATCCGAGGATAATTGCAATTAATTGGTGATTAAAATAATAATAACTATTTTGATTTTTCATGTAACTAACCACCGAAGAAGCGCTAGAAAGCATTACTAAACCAAAAAGTAGAATTGCGACTAGAGCAACAATTAATTTTTGATCAGGAAGATGTTCACCTTTTAACGGGGCAAAGAGTTTTTGTATTTTTTGAAGCATGCTGTTAAAAATTTTTATCTAAAATAAAGATCATTAATCCAAGTGCCGAAGAGACAGCGGCTACTAACCAAAAACGCATCACAATTTTTGCCTCTGACCAACCAAGCGCTTGAAAATGATGGTGAATTGGTGCTGAACGAAAAACTTTTTTGGCAAATATTTTTTTTGAAATTACCTGAATAATTACTGATAACGATTCAATTAAAAAAATAAAGCCAATTGGAATTAAAAGAAGTGCGCTATTGGTGAGCATCGCAATCACTCCTAGGGTTACGCCCAAGCTCATTGAACCGGTATCACCCAAATAAAAACGAGCTGGCGGAATATTAAACCACAAAAAAGATAGAAGAGCGCCAATAATAACACCACAAAAAACTGCCAAATCATAACGACCAAGAATAAAAGCAATTAAACCAAAAGAGCCATAGGCAATCATCAAAGTTCCCCCTGCTAAACCATCCAAACCGTCGGTCTCGTTAACTGAAAAAGAAGTGGCAACAATAATAAAAATAAAAACAGGAATATACCACCAACCAATTTCAAAACTACCAAGAAATGGTAAATGAAAAACCGTCCAATCAAGTTTGTAATAAAACCAAAGTGCTGCTACTAGGGCAATAAAAAAATA
>CAINDR010000039.1 GCA_903847415.1 Candidatus Falkowiibacteriota bacterium | reverse complement strand
CTATTCAAGCACATCGATTAAACCAACAAAATTAACTAGTAAAGTTGAGGTAGTATTGTCCCTAGTATTTTCCAAAATAATTCTCACCTCATCTCCCCGACCCGGAGTTAAATAATCGTTAATTGCCGTTTGCGGATTCGGAGGAATAAACGTGACAGCCAAATGATTGGGCTTATAAGTTGAGCCATCTTTTTTCATTTCAATTTCTTTGATCTTAATTGTTGGCGGTAAAAGAATGGTGCGCCCTCCAAACTCAGACAAAATCTCATTATCTTGTTTTTGTTGATCTGATTGCTGGTCATAACCATCAGCAAAAAAATAGTAACGATCATTCTGCGAGAGATCAAAATCAATTCCCCAGCCACCATCTGGAAAAATATTGTCATATTTAATCAAACCCAAACTATAAGATTGAGCCAAGCGTGTATCGGCGGCTAAAATATTGGTGGTCATTTGCAAATCGGAGCGACGAATATTCCCTTGATAATTAACCAAAAACAGCGCACTAATTAAACCGATAATTGAGATGCTAACCAACATCTCGATCATCGAAAAACCAGCCACTGATTTTTTTAAAAATTTATTATTGGATTGCATCTTTTTTTACTTTAACTTCTTTCCATAAAGGCATTGAGAAATTTGCATCAATTGAGCCGGTTGTCTTTTCACAAAAATAATTACTTGGATCAGTTACCCTGACCGTCACCGTTGTTCCCACTGGACGCTGAAAAATCACCTTGGTAGCAGACAAATAAGATTCTTTTGGACTGAAGATTGCTAAATTATCTGTCGAAGACCAAGTATAAAGACAGTTACCTGGATCACAATCATAATAAGTAGTTGGCGTGCTTGGCTGGTAATAAGAAGCATAAGCAAAAAAATCCGTACTAGTACCAATTACTGGAGTAGTTGAAGGCGCCTGAACTACCACCAAAGGAAACTCATGAAGATAGGTCTTAAAACTCCAATCATCCCCAGATTCACCATAGACAATTCTTCCCATTCCACTTGGCGAATGGTTAAACTGAATCCAAGGCGTAGAAAGCCAAGCGCTTTCTGGATCACTGTCGTTAATTGAGTACCACAACTTTAACCACCAATAATAAGAATCACCATAATTCAATAAACAATTATTAGATCCACCACAAACAAAAGAAGAAGCCTCCCCAAAATTTTCCCCGCTCTTAAAAGAAGCGTCATCTGGATTAGCAAGATTCACATCACTCACTGCTACTTGCCATTTTTTTTGCTTCCCACTCGTAATTTGCCATTTTAAAGATGAGTTCAAAGCTCCGCTATTACAGGCTGAAGAATAAGGCCAATTTGGTGCCGACATTTCACCAACCCAAATCGCCCAAATATAAGATTTCCAATTCAAATGATTTTCAGTGCCACAAGTCCCGTCATCCAAACAATTAAAGCTAATTCCCCCAATAGAAGCCGGGGTATTAACCGCTGAAACAACCCCACTAAAGCTGCCAGCCAAATAAGCCGGCGAACCGAGAGAATCAATAGTGTGAACACTTAGTCCACTTAACTTGATCCAGCCGTTCTTTTCCGCTGGCACTGTGCTAGTTGCCAAGTCAGCAACGCGAGCATAACCATAAATTGTTCCTGGCGTGCCACTGGCATTTCTCACTAAGCACGCCGAACAGCCAGCTGCAGCGGTGCAATAGGTGCTATTATCCAGTGGATCCTTAGGACAATTAGCGCGAAAAGCACCACTATCAGGAGTGTCTATTGGTGAACTGGTTGAGGTTTCAAAATCAATATCACCATGTAAATAAGACCAGGCTGCTCCGGAAAAATTACCATTACTAGAAATATTCACACCATGATCACT
>CAINDR010000038.1 GCA_903847415.1 Candidatus Falkowiibacteriota bacterium | reverse complement strand
TTGTGAGTAATTCTTTGGGCACTCCCTGGCTTTCGCTCCCCAAAATTAGACAAAACTTTTTGGCTGCCTTGATTTTTGGTAATAATTCTCCTTCGTGAGAACTGGTGGCATAAATCGGCAAAGAACAATTATTCAACCACGCCTCGTCACGATCTTCTAAAATATTAATTTTAAAGATCGCATCTTTGGCGGCTGAAATGGTTTTTGCACAATAAGGATCGACACAATCTTTGCTTAAAACTAGATTTTCCAAACCAAAGGCAAGAGCGCTTCTCATAATCGTCCCTAAATTGCCAGGATCGCTAATTCCCGCCAAATAGACAACCGAGTGATCAGTGATTGGTCGCGACTTCAAAGAATATAGAGCCGTGATTCCGGAGGGGGTGCTGAGTTCAGAATAAACCTGATTAATTTTTTCATCGATCAAATAACACTCAACATTTTCCGCACCCACTAACAAAGCTTCAATAATTGTCTGGTTTTTCTGATAAAAACTACCCGTCACAAAAAGATGGCTAAATAGTGAACCACTGGCTTGAGCATCACGAATAATCGCTAAATTTTCTACGACAAAAGAAGCGCTTTCGCGACGATATTTGGCGTCTTGGAGTTTGACAAGCTCCTTAATCTTGTTGTTTTTTGAACTCGTAATTACTTGAAAAGTCATATTTTTGATTAATACTCTCCCAGCATAGATGTTTTTTGGCTTTTTCGCAAATAAAAAAGCCTCAAAAGATTATTATTTGAGGCAATTTTGCAAAATTAATAGTTTACTTTTCCGAGGACATCGGACAGATTCACAAGTCCGAACACAGTGGAATCAGTCGTACCGCCAATCTGATCCCCCATAATCAGACAAGAATTTTGAGGAATCAGTGGATAAGTCGTGGCGTATAGTTGAAGCATCTTGCTGCGACTTTCTGAAATGAGATATTCTTTTCCTTCGGAGTTCTTTAAGACCTGGTTATTCACAAAAATATGATAACCATTCCCTTTTTTCTCTAATCGCCAAGCATCACCGGGCATCCCCTTAATTATCTTAATAATCGGCACCTCTTTGCCAGCATAATCATAGGCCACTACTTCACCCCGAGTGGGAGTCGTGCTCGCATAATAACCCAACTGAATTTCCACCTTTGCACCATCTTCAATGAGTGGTGACAAAGAGTTTCCTTCAACAGTGCTTTTGAGAGTATTTGATTGAGGAACTTTTTGAGAAACTGTTTTTTTGGTGGTAGGTGAATTAAGAAAAAACAAAAGACCACAAAGAATCAGAATTAAGACGAGGATTCCAAAGAAAATAATTGGTTTTTTCTTAGACATAGAGTTTATTGACAATAATAGTGTTATTTTACCAAATGATAATAGACAAAATCTATCTAAAAATATTTTTTAATTAATAATTGATCTTTAACTAAATAATAAATTTAAAAAACAATTTTACTCCCAATTCCAATCACTCCATTGCATGGTTGGCGACAGACCAAAGCCACCAGATGCATTCCATGACGAAACACCTGTTTCACTGGTAATTATGGTACCAATCGGAGCGCCACCAGCCTTTGGTGTCATGCAAAAAACAGATGAACCAGCGGAAACAGATTTCCCGCACATATACACAGCAGATGCTGATGTATTTGTGTCGGTATACAAGAAACAATGAGTGCTATTGCAATATTGCTTACCAGAATTGGCTGCTGATACTGTGTCTACATAAGCTTTAGTGGCGGCATCAGTGTTTGCTACCGGCAAACCAACTTGCACTGGTTTGATGTAGTTCGTGATATAAGTTGCTTGAGCGGCAGTGATAAACACGAAGACAACACTAACTGCAAAAAAACCAATCACTCCCTTAATCAACCAACTTTCTTTATTTTTTTTCATAATTTTTTAGATTATTACCAATAATTCTGCGAGAGATTTATTGGAATAAAAATGATGAATTTTTAAATTTTTAATAAATATACCAAGCATTCCCTGTGCCACTGCAATAAATACTCATATTATTGTATGGCTCATAAATGGTTTGGGTTGAGGTTCCAGAAATTGTTCCACCAGTTGGCGCAATAGTAATTGTTTTTGTTGGTGATAAAGAGCCACTTTCATCAGCAATGGTGAGTTTCTTTCCGGCACTACAAACTGTTGCCGGAATAGTCACTGTACGAGAAACAGAAACATTAGTATAGGAGATCATGTTGTCAGTGCTAGTGGCTGTGGCGTTAACATCATTAACTGCTCGGCGAATAAAGTTTGGACTAAGAACTGCCAAAGCAGAATCAACATATGATTTATTTGCTGCATCTGTGGCAAGAATTGGTGTTCCAACGTTTTTAATTAAATAACCATTGGAATCAAAGGAATAAGCAGTAGTGGAAGTGGCGATTACTAACTGAGCGGTTGTTGGGGTGGTAGTGCCCAAACCAACCTTTCCTTTCAGGATGGTCTTCAGAATAGAGTCGCTCCCCAAAGTAACAGAATTACTGCCGTTGCCGATTGCGTTATAACCGATTACATTTTCATTAATTACCCCGTCAGCACTAGCTCTTGAAAATGACCCCAAATAAAGACCTCCTGTACCGGTTATTCTTTGAGAGGATCCATCTGCTAAATATCTACCAGCCCAAGAGCCAATTGCTGTGTTATGTGATCCACTTGTATTATATTCTAAAGAAAATGCTCCAACTGCGGTATTAGAACTACCATCAACATTATAGCGAAGAGAGTCAAAGCCGTGAGCAGAATTATTAGTACCAGTAGTGTTGCTCGTTAGAGATACGTAACCAATGGCCGTATTCCATGTTCCATCTGTATTATTACGCAGAGAAGATGCGCCAACAGCAGTATTTCCATCAGACTGATTATAGGACAAAGCAAGAATACCAACTGCAACGTTATTCATACCGTTTACATTAGAATTTAGTGCGGCATGACCATAAGCAGTATTCTGTCTACCAGTTGTGTTAGAATAAAGAGCTAAATAACCACTAGCAGTATTCTGATCACCAATAGTATTAGAATAGAGAGCTTGGTAACCATTAGCAGTGTTTACAAATCCTGTGGTATTAGAATAAAGAGCTTGAAAACCAAAGGCTGAATTTTGATTACCTGTGGTATTAGAATAAAGAGTCTGGTGTCCAAAAGCTGAATTTTGATTATCCGAACCATCATCAGATTTTCCTACTTCGTAACCAAAAAAAGTACTAGAACCTAAGCCCGACTGATAAACTCGGCCATTAACTTGCAGTTTAGCTCCAGGGGTAGTAGTTCCAATCCCAACATTACCTTGCAAGATGGTTTTGGTGATGCTTGTATTCCCCAAAGTGACTGAATTGCTACCATTGCCGATTGCATAGGTGCCGATTACCACTTCATTAGTCTGATTATCAGCATACGATTTTGTGTAAGCACCAAGGAATACGGACTCATCAGATAGAGAAACGTTATTGGAAGGTTGATACATTTGACCAGCGGCAGTACCAACGGCAACGTTAGAACTACCAGTTGTGATATGAGACAAAGAATTATAACCCAAGGCTGTATTGCCATAACCTTGTGTTACTTCATTTAAGGTGTAGTCACCAACACCAACATTCCAGGAACCTTGGGTCATGTCTGTAGCTGTGCTACCAAGTGAAAAATTACCAGAATTAAGACCCAAGAAAAGATTAGAACCAAGAGTGGTAACTGTTCCATTGTTTCCGTAATTGAAATTATGAAGGAATGGAACTGTCCCTTTATAAATAATGCCGTATGGAGTGGTGCCGGTAGTCGCTGGTAATTTAAAATTTTTGGTGATTTCTAATTGTTGACCAGGATTCGTCGTTCCAATCCCAACATTACCTGTTTCTCCATCAATAGCTAGACGAGTAATATTTTTTGTTCCCAAATACATTGGTACTCCGGTTCCGAGGTTGTCGGCTGTTCTAATATAAGAAATGCCACTATCATACATTAATTCTAATTTGCTGGTAGCATTTTCAAACAACGATAAAGTTGGTCGACTTCCTCCGGCAGAGCTTATTCTTAGTTCTGTATCATCATCTCCATTAACTTCTAATTTTGCTGCCGGTGCATTTGTTCCAACCCCGACATTACCCAGATTAGCATTATAAATATTATCTGCACTAGTAGTCCAAACCGAACCAGCACTGATTGCTGAGTTGAGATATGACAAGGTTACTGCATCAGTATTTGCAATTGGTGTTCCTACCTTTACTGGCTGAGAGAAACTTCCTGCTCCAGCCACATCAAGAAGATAGCTAGGATTAGTTTTTCCAATACCAATTTTATCACCAGAAATATTAAAAGGAACCGCACCTCCATAAGTGGTATTTTTAATTTGAAATAAACCAGCGCCCCCCTGAATATCCCAAGAGCCACCCGCCATTGAATTATCTAATTGAATTCCAGCGTTACTACCGTCAATTGAAAAAATCTTTAAATGATTAGCATTACTGCCACCAATTGAAAGCGATTTCCCGGTTGTGTTTGTGGTGCCGATGCCAACATTTCCTTTCAAGATGGTTTTGGTTGTGCTAGCATTTCCTAGCACTACTGAATTGCTTCCAGCGCCAATTGCTGAAGCACCAATCACAATTTCATTGGTACCATCTAAGCGATCTGGACGAGCATCATAACCGAGATAGACAGAGTTATCTGATGAAATATTATCTTCACCTCTTGAATCAAGAAAGCCAGCCAAAGCACCGACTGCGATATTATTATAACCAGTAGTCAGTCCACCAAGAGATTTGTTACCAAAAGCGGAGTTGTTATAGCCAGTGCTTATTCCTTGAGATGCTTTGAATCCTAAAGAAGTGTTTTTAGAGCCAAAATAATTAAATTCAGCATCACCGAGAGAACTTAAAGCAATTCCACCAATCCAAATATTTTCACCTAAAGAATCCGCTCCCTGAAAAGTTGAGAAAGTAGCGTCAGTTCCATTTTCAGTAGTGTTGATAGTCAACTCCTGCACAGCTTGTGCGGGCGGAATGAGATTGATAAAAAAAGACAGACACAAAAACATTGAGAGAAAAATCCCAAGTTTAGTTAATTTTTTGTCCATACAAAAAAAGTTATTTTCTAATATTTAAATTATAGCACTACTTAAACTTTTCAACAATTTTTTTAGTTCTGCTTTAAACTTTTAATAAGCAAATTCTAAACTGTTGAGATGACTGAAATACGGCGAGTAATCTCGACTATCACTTTTAATAATTCGCGCCCGCCAAAATAGTGAATTTCCGTTACGATCCGGGAAGAAAAGGGTTTCATTAACATTCAAGCCCAACCAATCTTTGTTATTATTTGAGACCTGAAGAATGGCGCGATTTGAAAAAGTATCTTGATTACTTTTTTCTAAACCAAGGCTCAAACCAAGACTACTGATCTTCACTGCTTTAATTTGTTCTTGGTGATTAGAAATATTTTTTGAGACGACTAAACGATCTTTGGAGTTATCAAAACCAAGATCAACATAACGCCAAATTTCGGGAACTTCCTTCGCACCGTCATCAATAACCAAACGCAGAGTCCGATCACTAGCTCGTGGAAACCAAGTGGCAACCAGAGATTTTGGTTGAATATTTTTTTCAGAAAAAATATAACTTAAATCAATCAAGCCTTCAATATGATCAGTACCATTCTGCCAAAGTTTTAAGAACTTTAATTTGCCATCAGCAAAACCAGTGATATACCAAAAAACGCCACCAGTATCTTGAGCTCTCACAATTTGAGGTGTGAAGCCACCACTACTAACTCTTAAGCCAAAAAAGTCGGAAATATCTTGTCCATTATCTAATCGAAAATGAAAAGCAAAAGATTCATAACCAGCATAAACAAACAAAAAATCATTAGTGCCTCCCCCAAAACCAAGTGAGCCATTTCCCTTGGAAAATTTGGTTATTCCTTTGAGCTTCGTTCCCTCTCCAACCAAAGTGCTGAAATTTTTGCCATCAAAACGAAGCAGCGCGACTTCTTCTTCTTTGTTGTTTTGAAAAATAAGACCAACTAACCAAGTTTTATCCAAAGCATAAACTGATATTTTTTTAATATCCTTATTTTTCAAATTGCCTGGCAATTCACTTTGACTGTTGTTAAAAAATAATTTTTGGTCACTAACCACCAAGCAATTATCACCCAAACAAGCTCTCTCGTAGTTATTAGAAACTCGCGCACAAATTGCTTCACCAAGAGAACAATTCGCCTCTTTGGAAAGAAGATAATTTGCCGGAAAAAGAAGGGCTGAACTAGCTGAATCTAAAACTAAGTTAGTAGCGCTAGAGTCAAGCCAAGCCATACTCGAAAAGGAATCGCCAAAGGGGGACCAATTCAAACGAGCTTTTGCTTGACTAGATAATTCAAGTGGCGGAGTAACTTTTGGCTCAGGAATTAAAGGTCCTTTAATTGGGTCATCATATGTGACTTCTAATTCTTTCTTTTCTGAACTAACTATTTCCGGAGTTTCAGTTTGAATAATTTTTTTTGGCTCTTGGCTAATCACTGTCACCGGTAAATTACCAATCGTTTCGGTTTCGGTTGTGGCATCGGGAGAAACTGGAAAATAATTCATCACTGGAGTTTCGCCGGGAAGTGTGGCTTGGTTGATACTAGCA
>CAINDR010000037.1 GCA_903847415.1 Candidatus Falkowiibacteriota bacterium | reverse complement strand
TTGGGCATTATTCTTGCTTGGTTGCTTGGAAAAACTTGGACTATTAATTTAATTGATAAAATAAAAAGTTCTAGCAATTGGCTGATTCGGATCTTGTTGGTTTTAGTTGCAAGCGCCATCGCCATTTATACCGCTGTTCACTCCAATATTGGACTGGGGATCAAGGAGGAATTAACTAGCATTATTACTGTTTTATCATTATTACTTGTTTTTATTATTAAAAAAATTAGCTTCCGAACTCTTTATTGGATTGGTTTTTTTTCGTATGAGATTTATTTATTACATTGGCCAATAATGTATCGACACGATTTTCTGTATAAATTTATGCCAAGCTGGCTGGCAACTGCCTTGTATTTTGTTGTTTTAATTGCTTTTGCTTGGTTACTGCAACGAATAACTGAATTAATCTTAAAAAGAAAAACTGCAGAAATTAAAAAATAGTTAATTTAAAAAGCCATCTTCTTGTAAGATGGCTTTTGTTTTATATTTTACGTGAGAAAATTAAAAGAGTCGGCAATTCAGTCCTCCTGAAAAATTGTTCATTGAAAAACAAATCATCAAAAATCTCAACGTGTATTGGTGTATTATTTCCAGCTCCGCCGGTACGGATGAAGCGAAATTTATCACCATCGCTGTAAGTTAAGCAATCAAAACAATCATACATTGAATGTAGATGCATTCTCCAGCATAAAAGAAAGTCATAGAATAATTCAATTGGTTTTGGAAGGGTTAAACGGATAAGCGACATATTTTCAGCAATTTCAAGTAGCTGGGGATGGGAATTTGCCAGAGCGTCTTTAATCATCGGTTTCTTGCAATTAAAATCATCGATTGCTCTCTGGTACTCCGGTGGTATCGTTTGATTTTTAAAAACACTATTTTTCAAGTATTCCACAATTTGATCCATTTTAACTAAAAAATCTCCATTAATTTGACTGATTGGATTCTTTGTTGAAAGCGCCCAGGAAAGTTCCATTGTCTCTTCTTCGACCCAAAACCCTAGTTTAATTTTGTTTAAACAAGTGTCATGGATCTTATTTCTTGAGAACATTGGTTTGCGCGATTGCCAAGTTGGACCACGATCACGACAAACAGTTTCAAGAAGCCTCATCGTCACCGGCTCCCCTTTTACTGAATTAACTCGCAATACCAAGATTTGTTCTAATTCGGCGGCTCGAACGAGATCTTCTTCACTAAATTGAATCAGGGGGGTGTTTTTTGGACTAATTTCAAAACCAAATACCAACTTAATTTCATTCGGACCAAAAAAATTTTTTTCTCCAATAATTTTTTTTGCCATTCCAATCTGCTGTATCAATTTGTCTTCTCTTAATTTTTCCTGTTCAAGGGATCTCTTCTTCTGTCTAACGTCTAAGTCTTTGCTTGTTGATAACAGAGACTTTCTGAAATTTAAATCAGATGTTATAAATTTTCTTACAAAATAAATAAACAAAGACAGTAAAATAACTGCCAAAATCAATATTATTTCTATGTTCATGATATATGTTTTATTTGGTTATTAATTAACTAGGATTATTGGCTATATTATAATTTTATTTGACTTTTGTCAAATAGAAATTTGAAATAAAAAAAGCAGATTTTACTCCGCTTTTTCACTTAATCTCCGGTTGGACTCTTGTTGAAAAACCCAGCGGATACCCTTGCCTCTTAGTGGTTCATCAGGAAATCTAGCAATGATATGGAGGTGGGCGTGATTATTGTGCTGACCAGCGTCCTCGCCAACGTTCCAACCGATACTATAACCAGATGGTTTGTGTCTATCTAAAATCACCCTCGCCTCTTCAAGAAGCTCTCTAATTGCCGACCACTCTTCCTGATTGATATCAAAAGGACTAGAAACGTGGCGATAAGTGATAATCATTCCAGCATGTTTTAAGACAGGACAAATACTTTCCACGAAATAGCAAAGCTTATTTTTTGCTAATATCTCTCCTTTAATATTATTATTCTCGAGACAAAAATTACAACCGTCCATATTATTATTCAATCGCTTTTAACAGCTCTTTGATACCTAATTTTTTCTCGGCAGAAAATGGAATAACCAAATGATCGCCAATTAATTCCTGAATCTTTTTGAATTTGGCTTGAAATTCTGATTTCTTTAATTTATCAATTTTATTGGCAATAACTACCAACTCTTTTTTGGCATCCTCCAAAGCAATTAAAATTTCTAAATCATCCTTAGTCGGGCCAACCTTGGCATCGATAATTAAAACAACTTTTTTTTGCTCTATCCCTGACAGAAAAAAATACCATTTGATTAATTCGTGAATTTTATCCCGCACTTCTTTTGGGGCCTTGGCGAAACCATATCCAGGCAAATCAACTAAATAAAATTTATTATTAATTAAAAAGAAATTAGCTTGTTGAGTGCGACCCGGCGAACAAGAAACTTTCGCCATTCCCTTTTTACCGGTTAAGACATTGATTGTGCTGGATTTGCCAACATTAGAGCGACCAATAAAAGCAACCTGTGCTAAGCCATTATGAATAATCTTGTCCTCACCAACCACCCCCTTAATAAATTCAATTGTATCAATTTTCATAAAAATTAAGATTAAAGTCCTAAAAACGAACCACTAATATTGATAATCGCCTTAATGATGATCAATAATTGCCTTTAATTATTCCCTCCTTTAGATAATACCAATAATCAAAAATTACCACCAGGAAATTGTCCATAAACCAGCCGCGACTTTATCTCATAGACACCATAAAGTAACATTAAAAACTTACATCAGTCAACTATTTGACAAAAATATAGAATTATATAAGATATAAATAACTAATAACAAATACCTTAACAAAATGAGAAAAGAAGAGGTCGTCCCTGAGGTGATATCGAACAAAAACGAGGTTTACTTAAACATGATTCCGCAAGAAGCGGAGTTTTTAAAAATCATTATTAATAAAGCTCTGTCAATTAAATTTGACTTAGAGTTTAATCAAATAACTAGAGAGTTTAAAGGAGGTGATTGTTTTTTTGCCAACAAAGAACCGTATCAGGTTATTGGTATTAAAAATTTAGCTATCATTGAATCTGAAAAGATTCAAGAAGCGCTAACTTGGTATCAAAAATTAATAGAAAAATTTTTTATTATTGGACCAAAAAATTTTTCAAAACCACACCTGCTCTTTTTCGATTACAGCAATCGACTGACTGAAAAAGTAATAATGGAATATTCTTTGGAAATACTGCTAGAATTAGAAAATGCAAACTTTGCTTTTCAAGTAATAGGCCAGGTAAACAAACGCTAAAAAAACAAAAGCTATCAAAAAAAATGATAGCTTTTTTATTAACAGGAATTTTTTTAAAACTCAGCATTTTTTGGAGTTCTCGGAAATGGAATAACATCTCGAATATTGGCCATACCAGAAAAATACATAATTGCGCGTTCAAAGCCCAGACCAAAACCGGCGTGCTGAACTGAGCCATATTTTCGCAAATCAAGATACCACCAATAATCCTCAACTTTTAAGCCTAACTCCTTAATTCTGGCCTCCAGGAGCTCGTAGCGCTCTTCCCTCTGACTACCACCAATCATTTCGCCAATCCCTGGGACTAAAAGGTCCATCGCAGCAACAGTCTTGCCATCGTCATTTTGACGCATATAAAAAGCCTTGATCTCTTTTGGATAATCAGTTAAAAAAACCGGTTTTCCAAAAATTTTCTCGGTTAAATATCTTTCATGTTCAGTTTGCAAATCAATCCCCCAAGAAACTGGAAAAACAAATTTTTCACCACTAGCAATTAATTTTTCAACCGCCTCAGTATAAGTTAAACGAACAAAATCGGAATTTAAAACACCATTGAGACGCTCTAACAAACCCTGATCAATAAATTTATTAAAAAATTCCATCTCTTCTGGTAATTCTCGTAAAATATAACGAATTAAGTATTTAACTAATTTTTCAGCTAAGTCCATATCATCGTTCAGGTTCGCAAAAGCCATTTCCGGTTCAAGCATCCAAAACTCACAAGCATGACGAGTAGTATTTGAATTTTCTGCTCGAAAAGCAGGGCCAAAAGTATAAACAGCGTTTAGACCGTTAATTAGAGTTTCCGCTTCAAGTTGCCCACTAACGGTTAGCCCAGTTTTTTGACCAAAAAAATCTTGAGAATAATCAATTTTTCCTTCTTGATCTTTTGGAATTGGCTTTTCGAGGTCAAACATCGACAAACCAAACACTTCCCCAGCCCCCTCGGCATCACTAGAAGAAATGATTGGGGTTTGAATATAGCTGAAACCTTCTTCTTGAAAAAATTTATGAATTGCAAAACTAAGCGCTGAACGAAGACGAAAAACAGCAGAAAAAGTATTACTGCGACTACGTAAATGAGCAATAGTACGCAAAAATTCAAAACTATGACCTTTCTTTTGAAGAGGATAATCGATATTAGAAGTGCCAAGCACTTTAATTGCCGAAGCCTTAAGTTCAAAAGGTTGCCCGGTTGCCGGTGATTCAATAAGGGTGCCAGTGATTTCCAGTGAAGAGCTAATAGTTATTTTTTCTAACTCAGCAAAGTTTGGCAAATTATTATCAAAAACTACCTGGAGACCTTTAAAAAACGAACCGTCATTAATTTCAATAAAAGCAATTTCCCCAGAAGATCTAACCGTGCGCACCCAGCCAGCGACAGAAACTTCTTTATTCAAAAAAGACTGCGAATCACGATAAAGACTTTTAATTAAAGTGTAAGGCATATAAATTTAATTTAGTTTTATTTTACCCGGTAACATTAACATAAATATCAATAAAAAACAAGATTTATTGACC
>CAINDR010000036.1 GCA_903847415.1 Candidatus Falkowiibacteriota bacterium | reverse complement strand
TTACGAGAAATCGCAAATTGCATCATATAGGCGCCAAGAGGGGCGAGAATGGCAAAAACAATTGCGACAATTGTAATAATTAACGCCATTTGGGAATTCTCAGAATCATCACTTTTTCTTCTGCCACCAAAAATTGACCAACGCATAAACCAATCGGCCAACAAAACAATTAAACCAACCATAACTGTTACGAGTGTGGCAAGTAGAATGTCGCGATTGCCAATATGAGACAGCTCATGAGCAATTACACCTTCCAACTCAACTTTATCCAACTTCTGAAGCAAACCAGTTGTAACCGCAATTACCGCATGATTTTTATCACGACCGGTTGCAAAAGCATTGGGAGCAGAATCTTCAATAATATATATTTTTGGCACTGGCAAACCAGCAGTGATGCAAAGATTTTCAACTAAATGATACAGCTCACGCGCACTATCGTGGTCAACCTCTTTTGCTCCACTCATCGCTAAAACCATTTTATCACTAAACCAATAGCTAATGAAGCTAGAAAAAAAACTAAAAGCAACTGCAAAATAAAGAATTGTTGAATCATTCATCGCTTGCGAAAAAACAAAACCAACGATCATGATAAACACGAAAAACCCGGTCATTAAAAACCAAGTCTTGCGCTTATTACTATCACTATTATGATACAAGGTCATAAATTATTTATTTTCTAATTTTTTACCAAAACCTTCAAAAGCTTTTAAGACTTCAATTGGGGTCATGAAAACTACAGTATTGGATTGATCGGAGGACATGTCATTGATAGCTTGCAAAGTTCGCAAAGAAAGTGCACCTGGGGCTTCGGCGAGAATTTGCGCTGCCTGAGCGATATTGCTAGCAGCGGCTAGTTCACCTTCGGAATTAATAATCACTGCCCTTTTTTCACGTTCAGCTTCCGCTTGTTTGGCGATGGTCCTCTCCATTGATTCTGGAAGAGAAACATCCTTTAATTCAACATTATTAACCTTAATCCCCCAAGCATCAGTTTCCTTGTCCACAATTTCTCTAATCCGATCAGCAATTTTCTCTCTCTGACCAAGTAATTCATCAAGGGTAACTTCGCCAACAATATTTCTCATTGTGGTTTGAGCATATTGAGAAATGGCGTAAAAGAAATCTTCTACTTCAATCACCGCCTTATCGGCATCAGCAACCTTATAATAGATAACAGCATTCACAGTTACGGAAACATTATCGCGAGTAATTGCTTTCTGGTCTGGAACATCAACCGCTTTAACACGGATATCTACTTTTTTAAAAGATTGAAAAACTGGAATAATAATTTTCCAACCCGGCATCATAATTCCTGAGTAACGGCCCATGGTAAATTTTACTCCCCGTTCATATTGATTAATCTGTTTTAAACTAGACAAAACCAAGATGATTAAAATAAAAACAAGATAAATAAAAGGCATATAATTTTAATTAAATTAATTTAATTATTTTTTTAACTAAAACTTCACTTCAATTGGCGCTTTTTCAGATTCAGTCGCCTCGAAGAAAATACGAACTGAGAATCCCAACATTTTACCAAACATATTAGTTGGGAAAGCTTGAAGTTTGGTGTTGAAATCTCGAACATTGCCATTATAGAAACGGCGAGAAGCCATAATTTTATCTTCGGTATCAGTTAATTCACGTTGAAGTTCAAGAAAATTTTGATTAGCTTTTAGGTCAGGATAATTTTCAGACAAAGCAAAGATCGACTTCAAAGTAGAAGATAAAGCATTTTCTGCTTTTTCAATAGCTTCTGGGTTACCACCACCCTGAGCAGTCATTGCTTCATTGCGAGCTTTAATCACATTTTCTAAAGTGACGCTCTCATGAGCCGCATAACCCTTCACGGTTTCAACAAGATTTGGAATTAAATCATGACGACGCTTTAACTGAACGTCGATATCGCTCCAAGCTTCGTCGACACGGTTTTTTAAATTAATTAGACCGTTGTACATGCTAACTGCGATTAAAGCGATGACAACGATTAACCCAACAATAATCCAAGTAGTCATAAATTTGAAGATAATTAATTATTTAATCCTTTTATTATATAGAAAAAATTGGAAAAAATCAAGTTTATTTGACGAAAAATAAATATAATGTTAGGATAAATTATTAAATTGTTTATTAACAAAATTAATCAAAAAACAGGAATCATGAAAAAAATAATTGTATTTTTTTTAGTTTGCTTGACCTTTAACAGCCAAGCCCAGAAATTGTTGCCAACTAATTTTGGCGCTATCCCTAAAATTTTATTAGATAGTTCTAAAACCGATTTAGCAACTAAAACTAGTAAAATACTTGAACTGCTATCTGAACAAATAAAACCAGATAGTAATTACTTTAAGGTAAAATCCTATAACGCACTGAGTGGTCCGCAAGGTATTACTTTTTACTTATTAATTGAGGACCAAAATACTGTTTATGGCTTCACTTTTCATTCAAACCATTTCGCTTATTCTGGTGATTGGCAAAATACCAATTGGCTAGAAATAAAAACTCACGAAAAATGGCAAGATGACAAAGAGCTATCTTGGAACAATGATTTTTTTGATGAAATTTTTTATGACCTTGGAACTGATGGTTATTGCGATGGCTACCAAGATCTAAATGACAGCGAAAGTAATTTTATTAACATTGTCGCCCTCAAGCCAATGAAAAAAATATTCATTGCAAAAAGCTGGCCAAAAAGTTTCAATCAAAAAACCTGCTTTGCTTACAAAAATTCGCAATATGCGAATTTGCTCTATCTTGAAATATTGCAAAAATTCTTTTCTGCGTATGAAAAATACTTATGAACAACAAACACCTCCCAAAAGAGGTGTTTTTTAATTAAAAAATCGTCTCCACTTGGGAAACGATTAAGCATTTTTAAGAAGTACACCTAGAAATGATGGAAATAATTTTCCTTATTTTTGGAATAGATGTCATAGAATTTTTTCTCGTATTTTTTGG
>CAINDR010000035.1 GCA_903847415.1 Candidatus Falkowiibacteriota bacterium | reverse complement strand
TTCTCATTTTCGAACTACCAAAAGGGGGCTGAATTAAGAATTAGTATCAAAAAACTTGGAGATTTTACCAATAGCTTAGACAAGAAATTAAAACCAGGGACACCAGTGTTCATCGAAGGGCCACTGGGAGTTTTTACCATGAAACCGAATACCAATAAATACTTATTAATCGCTGGTGGGATTGGAATCACTCCAATTCGTTCTTTAGCAGAAGAATTAGCCACAAACAACAAAGATGTTCAAATTTTAGTATCGGTTAAAAACAAAAATGAAGAAATTTTTGACTCAGAGTTTTCCGTTCTTGCCCAGGCTTCAAATTTTAAATATTTTAAATTTTATAGCGAAGAATCTAGTGAAACAAATGAAAGTAATGTTTTTTCTGGAAGAATTAATTTTGAAAAAATTAAAAATTTAATCCCAGATTGGCAAAGTCGAGAAATTTATCTTTGTGGACCGGAAAAAATGATTAGCAGTTTGAATAATGACTTAATTTCTGCTGGCCTGAATAAAACCCAAATTCATTTTGAACGTTTTAATGTTTAAAAACTATGAAAAAAAGTTTATTAATTGTTGGTGGAATTTTTCTCAGCATTATTATTTATCTAGTAGTTGTTTACCCTTCAATTTATTACCGAATTGGACAGGGTAATTTGCCATTCTTAGACGTCAAACCTATGTATAAATTCAATGAAAATTTGTCATCAGAAAAAATTATTTATGTAGCAATGGGAGATAGTCTTACTTATGGCGCTGGAGTCGATAATTTTTCAGATGCATATCCTTATTTGATTGCCAAAAAAATTGCTGGAGAAAATCAATCGGTCACCCTTTTTCCGCTCGCCTTCCCTGGTTATAAATCGACTGATTTAACTGGTAATCTCCTCAGCTCAGCAATTGCAGCCAAGCCCAATATTGTCACCATTATGATTGGTGTTAACGACATCCACAGTCAAGTTTCGTTATCTGATTTTGAACAAAATTATCAATTAATCATTAATGATTTAAAAACTAAAACGACAGCTAAAATCTATTTGATTAGTCTCCCTTTCATTGGTGACTCGAGCCTTATGCCACCACCTTATCAACAATATTTTATTAGCAAAACAACAGAATTTAATGAATCAATTAAAAAACTGGCGGAAAAAAATCAAATAGAATTTATTGACATCACTAGTGATACCATCGAAACTTTTAAAAAACCAGGTGATCATTATTCTAAAGATCATTTTCATCCATCAGCACTAGGCTACAAATTATTTGAACAATCAATCTATGAACATCTTCGTTAATAACCCAATTCAAGCAACTATTATTTTTAGTTCCCTGCTTCTTGTTTCAATTCTAGTGAGCATTCGCTTTCGGAAAGCTGAAGCTCCATTAAGTCAAAATGTTTCTCAAGAATTAAAAGGGGTAGCCATTTTATTGGTAGTCATAAGTCATATTGGTTATTTTTTGGCTTCAGACACTCGATTCCTTTTTCCTCTCTCTATTGCTGCGGGCGTAGGGGTTAATATGTTTTTGTTGCTGTCTGGTTATGGGTTAACAATCAGCTCCAGTAAATCAAACGATGGTATCTTGCAAAATTATCGTCGCCGTCTCGGAAAACTTTATGTTCCGATGTGGATTTCAGTCCTGATTTTTGTGATTTTAGATTTTTTTCTGATTAAAAAAAGTTACTCTTGGCAATACTTATTTAATACGGCAATTGGCTATTTCCCGGGACTGAACTTGTATGGTGATCTCAATTCACCGCTCTGGTATTTTACTTTGATTATTTTTTATTACCTTATTTTACCTTTAGTCTTTTTTAAAAAATATCCCTGGATTTCAGCAATTATTATCTATCTTGCTTCCTATTTGATTGTTAGTGATCCACCAAGTCTAATTACGGGCGTCGCACACATGTATAAAATACATTTAATCGCCTTTCCTTTGGGCATTATTCTTGCTTGGTTGCTTGGAAAAACTTGGACTATTAATTTAATTGATAAAATAAAAAGTTCTAGCAATTGGCTGATTCGGATCTTGTTGGTTTTAGTTGCAAGCGCCATCGCCATTTATACCGCTGTTCAC
>CAINDR010000034.1 GCA_903847415.1 Candidatus Falkowiibacteriota bacterium | reverse complement strand
TTTAAAAGGAATTTCACCAATTGCAAACAACGACATCATAATCATCCTTGACACCCAAAGGGTGAGAATTTCATAACCAGTCTCTAGTACTTGAGTGGGATGAAATTTTAGTAAATCTCCAGTCTTTTTTCCATTTTCAAAGTTTTTCGGCCAACCAAGAGTGGAAAATGTCCACATTCCAGAAGAAAACCAGGTATCAAGAGTATCTTCGTCTTGAACCCACCCCGAACCTTCTGGTTGTTTTTCGCCAACAAAAATTTCTTCACCTCGATACCAAACTGGAATTTGATGGCCAAACCAAATTTGACGAGAAATACACCAATCTCGCAAATTGTTCATCCAATTTTCAAAACTCTTACCAAATCGATCGGGCAAAAAATTAATCTCTCCTTGATGATACACTTCAAGAGTTTTCTCTTTCAAAGTTTTTCCCCCAAACCTAGCAAGCGGACGATCAACACCGAGAAACCACTGTTTTGATGGTAATGGTTCAATAGCTGAGTCGCAACGATAACAACCGGAAAGTTTATTATTAAAAACTTTTTCCTCAATCATTAATCCGGACTCTCTTAGTTTTTGAACGATTAGCGCTCTTGCTTCTTGGACGTTTTTGCCAGAATATTCACCGAAACCTTGATGGATATTTCCATTTTCATCAATAACCTTCACAACTGGCAAACCTGATTCTTGGGCCATTTGCCAATCAACCATTGAATGAGCTGGAGTGACTCCAAGAGCCCCAGTTCCAAATTCCATTTCCACTTTTCGGTTAGAAATTATTTTTATTTTTAAATTTTGTCCACAAAAAACTACTTCAAATTCTTGACCTAAGTATTTGAGATAACGATCATCTTTTGGATTAATTGCAACCGCCACATCTCCTAATTTTGTTTCTGGGCGAGTGGTTGATATCGCAAAAGGAAAATCTGCAGAATATTTAAAAGTATAAAGAACAGCTTCTTGCTCTTGATATTCAACTTCATCATCAGAAAGAGTTGACTGACAACGAGGGCACCAATTCACAATTCTCTCTCCTCGATAAATTGCTCCCTGCTCATACATATCAATAAACATCTTTTGCACCGCTCCACGTCTTTCATTATCAAGGGTAAAGGCTAGGCGCGACCAATCTAAAGAAGACCCCATTCTTTTGGTTTGATTGAGGATTGTTGCTTGAGTGTTGGTAACAAAATCCCATACTTCAGACAAAAACTGAGTTTTTCCTAAATCATGACGAGTCTTCCCGGTAGCCTTAAAGATATTTTTTTCAACAACATTTTGAGTAGCAATTGCCGCATGATCGGTTCCGGGTAGCCATAAAGCCCGATAACCATTCATGCGATGAAAACGAATCATCAAATCTTCAAGAGCAAGCATTGCGCTATGCCCAATATGCAACTTTGCGGTAATATTTGGTGGTGGTAAAATAATCGTATAATTTGGGGAGTTTTCTGGTAAAATCAAATTATCAGGGTTAAAAAAACCTGAATTTTCCCATTTTTGATAAATTCGCTCTTCACAATCCTGAGGATTATATATTTTTTCGATTTCTTTTTTCATACCTTTAAAACTACCAAAAAAAACCTTAGTAGTCAACTAAAAAAACCAAAAAATACCTTGACTTATCAAGCTAATGACGCTATATTTAAAGGTTGAAACTACTAAATAAAAATCAAAATCTAGCCATGCTCAATTTACACCAACAATTCTACAAGCACCTAGAAAAATCAAAAAATATTTTGCTGGTTTTTTCTAATGACTGGAACGGAGATGCTGTTTCAAGTGCTTTAGCACTGCTATTGTTGAGTGAAAAAATGAACAAAAAATTAGAAATTGCTGCCTCTCCGGACTGGAGAAACGAACAATCAAAGAAAAATTCAATCTGGTCCTTTCTACCTTCTTTTGAAAAAATTAACAATAAAATTGAAAATTTGCGAAAATTTATCGTTTCTTTAAATATTAAAAACGCAAAAGTAAGTCAAATTAAATATCTAGTGGAAAATGATTCTTTAAATTTTATCATCTCTCCTGCTGAAGGTTGGTTTTCTCCGGAAGACATCAGTAGCTCAGCGAGTGGATTTAAATATGACTTGATTATTACAATCAACTGTCAAGACTTAGAATCTCTCGGAGAAATTTATTATAAAAATATTGAATTTTTCTATCAAACTACCATTATTAACATCGACCACCAATCAGAAAACGAAGAGTATGGCCAAATTAATATTATTGATTTAAATGCAGTCTCAACAAGTGAGATCATCTATGAATTATTTAAAGAAAATCAAAATTTAATTAATGACGATATTGCTACTTGCCTACTTTTAGGAATAATCTCGAAAACCAAAAATTTTAAAACCACCAACTTAACCCCAAAAACCCTCTTAAACACTTCGGATTTAATTGGTCTTGGAGCTAGAAGAGAAGAAATAATTACTCGTCTTTATCGGTCAAGAGATTTTAAGGTTTTAAAACTTTGGGGCAAGGTCTTAAACAATATTCATTCCGAACAAAATGGTCTGTTAATTTATTCTCAAATTAAAAAAACTGATTTTTCAGAAACTGGCGCTGATCATAGTTGTCTCTCTGAAATTACCGAAGAATTAATTGCAAGCTTGCCGGAGGCAAAAATAATAATTATTTTCACTGAAGATTTTGAAAATAAAACTAGAGCTTTAATCTATGCCCAAAAAAATGTTAATCCTCTTGTAATTTTTAAAGACTACGACTTAAAAGGAGCTAACAAATTTTATCAAATTGAGCTAACTGACAATATTGATGAGCATCTTCAAAAAATGATCACTAAGATCAAAATAGAGCTTGCTAAATTAAGTTCATAATGATATATGAATAAGTAGTGAGTTTAATTTCGGGCATGTAGCTCAGCTGGTGAGAGCACCGCTCTTATAAAGCGGGGGTCGAGGGTTCGAGTCCCTCCATGCCCACTAATAAAACCGGAAATAACATTTACTTTTTAGAGTGAACCTGATACATTGAAAATATTCGGCTTAAAAAGGGGCTCGTAGCTCAGTTGGTTAGAGCGCTACGTTGACATCGTAGAGGTCTGCAGTTCGAGTCTGCACGGGCCCACCATTTTTTCTCAAATTTGATTATGATTAATATTTTCTCTTCAAAAAAAAATAATCAATCTCCAGAATCTCTTCCTCAAGAAGAGCAATTATGGCCAAGAGCAATTGCTGCTGAAGGTCAATTATCAGTTGATATTTACCAAATTAACGACCATCTTTTTATTAAATCAACTATTGCTGGTGCCCGAGCAGAAGATTTAAAAATTAATCTCAACCACGACCTATTAACAATTAAGGGGATAAGAGAATTAAAAGAAAATATTAGAGAGGAATACTATCTTTGTCGTGAATGTTATTGGGGGCCATTTTCCAGATCAATTATTCTGCCGGTTGAGGTGGATCCTCAGAAAATTGAAGCAACCCTCGAAGAAGGTGTTTTAACGATTTCTCTTCAAATTCTAAAAAATTCTTCAATTTTTATTCAAGAAAAATAATATGTTTTCCGTAAAAGTTAAAGATTTTGAGAAAGACCAAGCCATCCTCCAAGACGACGATGGTCGTCTTTATATTTGGCCAAAAAAACTATTAGCAAATGACGCGTTAATCGGTGAAACATTTGAAGTTGATATTAATAGAAAAAATTCAAAAAAAACTGATACCAATCCACAAAAACCAAATATTGCTAAAGAAATTCTTAATGAAATTTTAAAAATTTAAGAAAAATGAAGAAAAGTCATACACGTTTAAAAATATTTTTCTACCTTTCTCTACCAATTACTTTTTTGTTGGTTCTTTTGTTGATGGTCGGCCATTTGTCCTGGGCTAAAAAATATGAAAATAAAATTTATCCAGGAATTAATATTGGCACAATTCCACTTGGCGGATTAAATAAAGAAGAAGCAAGAACAAAAATTAATACTATTTCACAAAAAATAGAACAGGAAGGTATTGTTTTTGAATTAAACGGGATAAAAATAAACGTCCCCCACCAAGTAACCACCGACTCAATAGAGTTTGCTCAAGAAGCTTATCAAATAAGCCCTGAATTAAGTTTGGAAAAAGCTTTTAACGCTGGACGCGAAAATGACTGGCTAACCGGATTTTCTCGCTGGCTTTTTGGTAATTACCAAATCTACCACTTAAAAGCAGAATATACGATCAATGAAGATGTTTTAAAAAAATTTCTTAAATCAGAATTTAGTAACCAGGAAGTAAGTTCTCAAAATGCAATGATGTCCATTGATAATCAAGGAGAGCTCAAAATAATTCCAGAAAAAATCGGCTTAAGTATTAATTATGAATTAGCAATTAGTGAAACTACAAAAAAGTTAGAAGATCTTGATCTTTCAACTATTAAATTGGAAACTAACGAAATCAAGCCTGACACAAATGCCCATAATTTAGAAAATTTAATTTCAGAAGCAATAAAAATTGGTGAACTTGCTCCAATCAAAATTAAAGCTGGTGAATATTTTTCAATTATCGACAAAAAACTCCTTATTTCCTGGATTAAGGTTGATCAAAATCAAAAAATTAATTTGGACCAAGAAAAAATCAAAGAATTTATTTCTAAAAAACTATCAATTTACGTTGATCAAGAAGTTGAAACCCCTAGATTCGAAATCAAAAACGGCAAAATGTCTTTTTGGCAGGCCGGAAAAGAGGGAAAAAAAATTAATATTGAGCAATCTAGCCAGCAAATCATTTCCAGTATTTTAATTGACCAAAAAAAAGAAATTATTGTTGAACCAGAAGTCATTCCCTTTGCTTCTTTGGATAATGGAGAAATAATTATTAAAGAATTACTTGGAACGGGTCATTCTAATTTTGTGGGATCACCAAGCAACCGAAAAAAAAATATCGCAGTTGGTGCAAAATCAGTTCATGGATTACTAATCAAACCAGGGGAAGAGTTTTCTTTAGTTAAAGCCCTCGGAGAAATTAATGAAAAAAGTGGTTACTTTCCAGAATTAGTAATCAAAGGAAACAAAACAGTTCCTGAGTTTGGTGGTGGGCTCTGTCAAGTCGCTACCACACTCTTTCGTTCAGCTCTTGTGGTTGGGCTACCAATTACCGCCAGACAAAATCACTCCTATCGAGTCTCTTACTATGAACCTGCAGGAACCGACGCTGCTGTTTATGATCCTCAACCCGATATTAAATTTCTTAATGATACTGGTAATTATATTCTTATTCAAACTAGAATTACCGGAAATGATATTTATTTCGATTTTTGGGGAACTAAGGATGGTCGAAAAGCGACGAGCACAACACCAACTGTTTATAACATTGTGAAACCGCCAGCGACCAAAACAATTGTTTCTAGTGACCTAAAACCGGGAGAAAAAAAATGCACTGAAAGTGCTCACAACGGTGCCGATGCTTTTTTCGACTATTCCGTTATTTATCCAGACGGAACTAATAAAGAAAAAAGATTTAAATCTCACTACATCCCCTGGCAAGCTGTCTGCTTGGTTGGGGCTAGCAGCACTCCCGCTACAATCAACCCGCTAACAACAACCACACCAACAACAAGCAGCACTGCAATTTCAACAAGCACTAAAGAACAATAAATAAAACATTTTAAAAAAGACTGCCTCCAAGGACAGTCTTTTTTTGATATCAAAATAAAAAAAGACCAACTTAGACGGGTAGGCAAGAAAATCTCTTCTAGGAATTCCAGAGCTCGCAGTAATTGATTAAAAAAATTATCAACTATTGCAAGCCCAAAAAACCCTAGCAAGAAAATCCCCATGCTTGTCGTGCCTGACCCGTCAAAATTGGCCTTTTGAATTGTTTAGTAACTGATAATCATATCATTCTAATTATTCTTTGTCAATAGATATCTGTGGATAACTTTTCCCCAAAAAATTTAAGCTAATATTACCATTAACATCCGTTCGAAAAAACTTTATCCCCAGATTCTTCAAGGTTTGCAAGGTTTTTTCGGCAGGATGATGAAAGCTATTATTTTTTCCAACAAAAATAACGGCTAATTTCGGCTGAATTGCTCGCAAAAAATTCTCACCATTTGAAGTATTTGAACCATGATGTCCAGCCTTAAAAACTATTGCTGACAAATCTTCGCCACTAGAAAGTAGCTCCTGTTCTCGCTCAAATTCCCCATCGCCGGTCATCAAGGCTTTAAAGCTACCACAATCAAGCTTAAAGGCTAAAGAACGATTGTTAATATTTTTAGCTAACAGATTTTCTGGAGCTAATATTTTTAAAAAACAATTATCACTAAAAATTAGTTTTTTATCAGATTCAATGGTCTTAATATTTATATTCATTTTTTTTGCTACCCTAAAAAACTCTAAACAACTCGGATTCAGACAAGAGTTACTAGAATGAATAATTGTTTTAATTTGATAACGACTAATAACCTGAACCAAGCCAAAAACATGATCATCATGTTCATGACTCAAAATAAGATAATCGATCTTGCGATCAAAAAAATTCAAATAAATTCCAAGTTGACTTAAAACTTGATCATCCGGACCGCCATCAATCAGAATTTTGTGACCACTAGGAAGAATGATGAGACTAGAATCTCCCTGGCCGACATCAAAAAATACTAAACGACCAACTTTTTGACGACCGATCCAGAAAAAATAAAAAATTATCAAAAAAAATGAACATAAAATTAATAAATATTTTTTGGAATTCATTATTAAATTATAAAGAAGAAGCAATCAAAAAAAACAAACCAAAATATAAACAAAAAATCAAAAAATCGCCCAGAATTCCTGAACGATTTTTTTTGATAGTTTTCAAAACTTAATTTTTTGAAAAATAAAAACTATTTCTTTTTAGCAACCACCTTTTTTACAACTTTTTTAGCGGCAGCTTTTTTAACTACTTTTTTAACAGCAGCTTTTTTAACTACTTTTTTAACAGCAGCTTTTTTAACTACTTTTTTAACAACCTTCTTAGGGGCTGCCTTCTTAACTACTTTTTTAACAACCTTCTTAGGGGCTGCTTTCTTTTTAGCCATCATATTTTTTCACCTCCTTTCATATAAAAAATATATTTCGAAAAAAATTGTTAAGATTTTTTTCTTTCTTAATAATATTATAGCATCAGAAAAAAAAGGATACAATATTTTTGCATTTATTTTTTTAA
>CAINDR010000033.1 GCA_903847415.1 Candidatus Falkowiibacteriota bacterium | reverse complement strand
TGAAAAATCATTTGGGATGATTTGTGCCGAAGATGAGCTTGGCCTCGGTCATAATCATGAAGGAATTATGGTTTTGTCAAAAAAAGCAAAACCAGGCCAATTGTTTTCTGATTATCTTGGCCTTGATGATACAATTTTAGAGATTGATAACAAGTCGCTTTCTAATCGTAGTGATTTGTGGGGACATTATGGTTTAGCGCGCGAAGTATCGGTTTTTTATGGTTTAAAATTTCCTGAGTACGAAAGTTTTTGCGCTAGAGAATTTGGCGATCTCTTTTCTGAAAAATTAAATATTAAGATTGAAGATAAAGATCTCTGTAAATATTATTCAGCCATTAAGATCATTAACTTAGAGGTTAAGGATTCTCCAGAGTGGCTGAAGAGAAGGCTATTAGCAGTTGGAATGAAGCCGATTAATAATTTAGTTGATACAACTAACTATGTCATGCTTGAACTTGGGCAACCTCTCCATGCTTTTTCAGCAGAAAAAATTGAGCGATTAACGGTTCGTCGAGCTAAAAAAGATGAATCAATTGAAACTCTCGATGATAAGGAACATTTACTTGATACAGATATTTTAGTCATTGATGCTAATGGCGAGCCAGCAGCAGTGGCTGGAGTCATTGGTGGTGGAAACACTGGAATTCATGATAAAACAGTGAGTATGATTTTAGAATCAGCAAATTTTGATGCTGTTTCGGTCCGTAAGGCTTCTCAAAAAATTGGTGTTAGAACTGATTCTTCGGTGCGCTTTGAAAAATCACTAGATCCAAATTTTTGCCCACTAGCACTGCGGAGGGCTTTAAAAATAATTCAGGAAACTTGTCCGGAGGCAGAAATTGTTTCTTATTTTCAATCTGGATCACTTGAAGTGAATTCTTTGCCAATAGAAATAACAATTTCTTGGCTTGATGAAAAAATTGGCGAAGCTTTGGGTGCCGACAAGTATCTCTCTATTCTTCGTGGTCTCGGTTTTTTAGTAGAACAAACAGAGGATAAAATGAAGGTTATTGTTCCAACCTGGCGAGCAGCTAAAGATGTTCGTATCGCGGAAGATTTATTGGAGGAGATTGTTAGGATTTATGGTTATGATAACATTAAAACCTCTTTGCCTTTAGTAGAGATGAGTGCCCCTCTTGTGATAGAAGAAAAAAATCTTGAAAATAAATTAAAGGATATTTTAGCTTTTGGAAACTCTTTGCATGAAACTTATAATTATTCTTTTGTTGGCGAGAGTCAATTAAATAAACTGAAAATTGATCATATTGGTTATTTGCGTCTAGCTAATCCAATCTCTACTGAGCACACTATGCTTCGTCAGAGTCTAGCGCCAAATTTAATTTCTAATGCTCGCACCAATCAATTTAAGTATGAGTCATTTGGTCTTTTTGAAATCGGACGAGTTTTTATTGATATTGCTGGAAAAATAGAGCGCGGCGGAGAAAGCTCAGAGCAACTACCGTATCAAGAAAAAAATGTTTCTTTTATAATTTCTGGTGGAAAAAATTTATTTTCTCAGGCAAAGGGAATAATAGAAAATATTCTTAGCAATATTTCTTTTGATAAGGTGAATGTTTCTTTTCGTTCCAGTGAATCTTTCCCCGGTTGGGTTGATAAAAATCAGTCAGCAAAAATCATGGTTGATGGTGAGGAGCTTGGTTTGGTGGCATTATTAGATCAAGACATTTCACGCGGCGTTGGTTTAAAAAAGGAAAGTGTTATTGCTGAATTGAATTTTAATGTACTCTTAGAAATATTTTTAGCCCATCAAAACCATCAATATGTTGATGTCCCTAAGTACCCAGCTATTAAAAGAGATCTAGCTTTTGTCGTTGACGCGGAAATATTGTATAATGATTTAAGAGAAGCAATTTTTACTTTTGATTCCTTAATTAGCTCTGTTGAATTGTTTGATGTTTATCAAGGAGATAATTTATCGGCTGGCAAAAAAAGTTTAGCATTCTCAATATCTTATCAATCAAATGATCGCACTTTAACCGCTGAGGAAATTGATTCTCTTCAGGTTAAATTACTGACATTATTGTCAGAAAAGTTTGGTGCTCAAATTCGTAACTATTAAACTTTATGTTTAACACTTCCTTGGATCTTCTTTATTTGGCCTTGTCTGTCTGTGCTATTTTTTTAACTATTTTTCTCTGCGCCGCGCTTTATCAATTGATTGTGACAGCTTCCAAAATTAATCGTGTTGCTACTGCGGTTGAAAAAATTACAGTGAAAGGGGAGGAGCTAATTTCATTTATCCGAGATCGAGTTGGCCATAGTGCTACTTTGTTTTTGGGATTTGCCGAAATTATCAAAAAAATTATTTCCATTTTTTCCGATAAAGATAAGCCGAAAAATAAAAAGAAATAACTAGTCTTAAAATCAGCTTTTTAAAAGGCTGATTTTTTTATGCTATGAATAAAAGCGGTTTTACTTTAATTGAACTATTGGTAGTTATTGCAATTATTGGGCTACTAGCAACAATGAGTGTCGTCGCTTTGAATTCTGCTAGAGACAAGGCAATGATTTCAAGGAGGTTGTCAGATATGAGACAAATTCAGACAGCCTTAGAAATTTTTAAGGATAGCAACGGTTTTTATCCGGTTAGTTCTGATGCTAGCTGTGGTGGTTGGGATTTTGGCAATCAAGTTAATCAACTGTTGCCAGGAAAATTAAGTGGAATTTTAGACAATCCTCCTGTTGACATTAGTGCCACTGGTTGTAATGGTTATTATTATTATCGTTACTCGGCTGGTACTTCTGGTTGCGACTCTGATCGTGGAGGTTTTTTTGTTTTAGGCATTAAAGGATCGGGAAAAACTTACCCGACTCATGCTAGTTGGCAATGTCCCAGTCGTAATTGGCGAGGAGAGTTCGAGTGGTCGGTTGGTGCATTTGAAAATTAATTTTTTTAAAAAAACTACTCAGTTCAATGAGTAGTTTTTTTGTGATTGGTTATTTTTGAAACTAGATTGAGGTTTTATTTGCTATTACTACATCCTTTATCTGAGCATTTTGGGCCCTCCTTTGTTTCAATGATCAGTGAGCCACAAACTTGGCAAACTTCACCGGTTGGTTTTCCCCAATAAGCATTTTTGCAATCTGGATAAGCAGAACAAGCATAAAATACTCCTTTGCGACTAAATTTTTTAACAATTTTTCCTTTATTGCAAGCGGGGCAAGTAGTGGCGCTATCATCAACAATACTTTTAATATTTTTGCATTTTGGATATCCAGAACAGGCGAGAAATGGTCCAAATTTGCCATTTTTGACAGCCATATCGGATCCACATTTTTCACATTTTTCACCAGCATATTTTTTTTCTAGAATCTCGAGATTGGCATCTGGTTTTTTTTCTTCGCCATTATTTTCAGATTGGCGATTATTTCCCGCACCTAGCGATTTAATATTTTTGCATTCTGGAAAATTTGAACAGGCGAGAAATTTTCCATAGCGACCGGTCTTAATGATCATTGGGGAAGTGCATTTATCACACACTTCTTGGCTTGTTTCTTCTGGCATAATGTCTTTTTTATTAATTTCTTGATATTTATCTTGAAGATTTTGATGAAAATCATGGTAAAAGTCTTCAATGACTGGTTGCCATTCTTTTTTACCATCGGCGATGTCATCAAGATTATTTTCCATGCCAGCGGTAAATTTGTAGTCAATAATTTTTGGAAAATGAGCGACAAGTAAATCATTTACTACGAAGGCAATGTCCGTTGGAAAGAGTTTTTTGTGATCATCTCGATTAACGTAGTTGCGAACAATGACCGTATTGATTGTTGGCGCATAGGTAGAAGGTCTGCCGATGCCATATTTTTCTAATTCTTTGACTAGTCCAGCGTCAGAATATCTGGCAGGCCCTTTGGTGAAATGTTGGCTTTTAATTGTTTCTAGTAACTCGAGATTATCTCCTTCTGTAACAGTTGGTAATTCTTGTTCTTCGGTTTTTTCTGGATATATTTTTAAATATCCATCAAAGGAAATGATTTGACCAGTGCTGCGAAAAGTATAGTCGCTTGCTTTTTGGTCTTTACTTTTTAAATCGATAGCGGTTGCGGCAATTTGAGCGTCAGTGGATTGGCAAGCAAGAGCTCTTTGCCAAATCAGACGATATAATCTTAATTCGGAACTATCAAATTGATCTTTTAGACTTTCGGGAGTTTTTGTTACTTCTGTTGGGCGAACTGCTTCGTGAGC
>CAINDR010000032.1 GCA_903847415.1 Candidatus Falkowiibacteriota bacterium | reverse complement strand
ACCACTTTGCTCTAGCCCCAATTCTTTAATATATTCAGCCTGTTCTTCTTCTGGTAGAGAGGCAATTTCTTCTTCCATTTTGACATTTACAGCGATTACCTCCTCTTTTTCAGTTTTTAAAATATTTTCTCCACCATAACCTTCGTCAACATTGAGCAGGTAAATCATTGGCTTAATAGTCAAAAGACACAATGATTTCACAAAAATCATTTCTTCTTCAGTGAATTCCATTTCACGCACTGGCTTCCCAGCTTCTAATTGTTGGAAAATTCTTTCGCTAATTTCATTTTGAAAAACAATTTCTTTGTTTCCACTTCGAGCTTCTCGGCGACTTTTTTCTAATCTTTTCTCGATTGTGCCAAGATCAGCTAAAATCAATTCCAAATTAATTGTTTCTTTATCGCTTTCTGGGTTAACTCGGCCGTCAACATGAATAATATTGTGATCTTTAAAATCCCTAACGACCTCACAAATAGCGTCACATTCACGAATATGAGCTAAAAATTTATTTCCCAACCCTTCGCCCTTAGATGCCCCAGCAACTAGGCCAGCAATATCAACAAATTCAATGGTGGTATAAATTACTTTTGCTGGCTTGGAGATTTCGGCTAGTTTTTCGATCCGAAAATCAGGAACTTTAACCACACCAACGTTTGGTTCGATAGTACAAAAGGGATAATTTGAAGCGTCCACACCCTTTTTTGTAAGAATATTAAATAAGGTAGATTTTCCAACGTTTGGCAAGCCAACGATTCCAATAGATAATGGCATATTTTCAGTTTAGTAAATAAAAAAGGTTCGAATTGACCCTTTTATTATATATAAAGATAATAAATATTCAATGGGTAACGGATCCGAACCTTTTGTTATCTTAAGATAAGATAACTCGATTGGGGCAAGAGGACTGATTTTTTTCTCTTGCAATTTTTTACCAGGCTTTGAGCCAAACTTCGGACAAATGAGTAGCTATCTCATAAATATATTTTTTCTTTATGGAACAACTATCGATTGAGAAATTTTTTCGTGGCTGAATCTTGCTATATCAGCGCTAGCAAGAAAAAGAACAGAAAGAACAAGTAATTGAAAAGCTAGTAAAAAATTGATTTGAATGAGCACTTATACACATATTTTAGCATTATTTGTTTTTATGGTCAATAAATTGTGAATTTTCCTTATTTTTTAAGAAAAAATAGCTATTTACTTTAATATTAGTTAAAAAATATTTTGATGATAATTAGCTAGTTAGACTTAAGTCCACGTTTTTCTGGACTTATCTCTTGCGGGTGGCAGTTTTCCACACAAGTTATCCACAGGTTTTTCACAAAATAAAAACTACCCCAAAAATAGGGCAGTTTTTCGTTTTTTGACTTTTTTAAAATGAGGTTCGAGTGGGAGTCGAACCCACGAATGGCAGTTTTGCAAACTGCAGCGTTAGACCACTTCGCCATCGAACCAGACCTATAGAGATAAGTTTAACTCAACTTTTTCTTTTTGCCAAGACTTTAGTTTGGGATTTTGGTTTAAACGGAAAAAAGCAGCCGCTGCCATCATTGCCGCGTTATCAGTGGTGTAGGCCATTTCTGGAAAATAGACTTGTGAATTTGGAGTAACTATTTTTGCTCGCTCGATTAGTTTTTCACGTAGACGATAATTTGCTGAAACACCTCCGCTCGCAATAATGCTTGTGGCTTGATATTTTTTTGCAGCTTTTAGGGATTTTTCAACCAATAAATCAAGAATTGCTTCTTGATATTCATAGCAATACTGTTCAATTCTGTTTTGCCAATTTGAATCTGCTTTTAATTTGTATAATAATGAAGTTTTAAGGCCAGAAAACGAGAAATCAAAATCACCAGAATTCATCATTGGCCGAGGAAATCCAAGGGTTTCTTTTGGTTTCTCAAAAAATCTAGCGCTATAATTAGCAGCCAACTTCGCTATAGCTGGACCACCAGGATATCCAAGTCCAAGCATTTTTGCTCCCTTGTCATAAGCCTCGCCAGCGGCATCATCACGCGTTTCGCCAATAATTTTTAAATCTCCATGTTCTTTCATGATGGCAATTAAAGTGTGACCACCAGAAACTGTTAAAACAATTGCGGGGAATTTTAGATCTTTTTTTAATTCTAAAAAGGCAGCATAAATATGGCCCTCAATATGATTAAGGCCAAGTAGTGGTTTGTTCCAAGCAAAGGCGAGGGTGCGAGCAGTTTCCATGCCTGAGATTAAAGAAGTAATTAAACCAGGTCCTTTTGTTACCGCAATCGCATCGAGTTGTTGAGGTTTTGTTTTTGCCAATTTTAAAGCCTCAGCCACAACTGGGATGATATTTAAAACGTGTTCTCTAGCTGCTACTTCGGGAATTACACCACCGTATTGGGCGTGGATAGCGATTTGAGAAGAGATAACGTTTGAAAGGATACTTGGTTTGCCATTTTTCGTTGTTGATAAGACAGAGGCAGCGGTCTCATCACAACTACTTTCAATTGCCAAAATACGCATAACTTGACTAAGCGTTTATTATTATTTATACTATTCTAAGTATTAACATAGATTGGAGAAAAAATCCATTATGTTTTATTGGTCCCTTCGTCTATCGGTTAGGACACCAGGTTTTCATCCTGGTAAGAGGGGTTCGACTCCCCTAGGGACTACATATTAAAAAGCGGTCGTAATTAATACGCCGCTTTTTTTATTTTTTAGATTACTAGCCTAACCAATCAAAACTATTTTAAAATTTTTTAGTCTTGATGCTTAAAGTCCTCTTCTCTGATTAAGCTTATTAATTCTAAAGATATTTTATCTGCATTTCCGCCAATAAAATAATCTTGTTGTAGAATAGGGTTAAATTCTTCAAGATTGTCACCATACGTGCATCTATATGATGGAGAAACCCAAACAATCTTTCCTTTTAATAAACCGCTGCCAGTATTATTAATAACAACATTCATAATATCCAAACTATTCTGTCTGGTTAAGCAGCAAGGACATATATTCTCTAATCTACCGATATCATAATTAACTAGATAGGAATCAGCCCCATCAATAATCAAATATACATGATGCTGGCTGTTATGAATTTTTGTTACAAAAATAACTTGTCTTTTTTCTATGCCTGTTCCCATTTTTTAATAATTAGAAATGAACACTGTTGGGCTAGTCATCGTTGATTTTGCCACAGTAGAAAAAAGATTAAGCTAACCTTCTTTATACTGGGGCAAAATGTTTTTTAATGTTCTTGACTGATTGTCTTAAAGTAAGTATATACTAAATAAATAATATTGTCAATAGTATAGCAACAAATATATTATTTATTATTTACTTTTTTACTTACTTTAAATAAAATAATACTGTTGACAATTTATCGTCAAAAGTATATAATACTTAAATAAGCTATTATAATAAAGTTATGATTCAAGAATTATTTAAAAAATTAGGTTTCTCAGATAAGGAGATTGATGTCTATTTGGCGATTCTACAAAACGGCAAAGTAACCCCAAACGATCTTGCCAAAGTTACCAAGATAAAAAGAACAACTGTTTATAGTGTTGTTAGTGAATTAACCAACAAGGGTGTGGTGACTCAAGATTTTTCTCAGTCCAAAACATATATTGTGGCTCTGCCCCCAGAAGATATTATTAACATTCTTAAAAAAGAAGAAAAAGAAATCGAAAGAAAACGAGTGGTTATAAATGAACTTGTTGGAGAATTAAAAAATGTTATTGGAGAAGTAAAATATTCTGTTCCTAAAATAAGATTTGTTTCTGAGGAAGAATTAGAATCATTTTTATATAAACAAACTGAAAAATGGAATGAAAGTATGTTAAAAACCGAATCTTTGTGGAACGGATTTCAAGACAATTCTTTTGTTGATTATTACCAAGAATGGGTTGATTGGTATTGGAAACAAGACTCTTCTAAAAAAATAAAGCTCCAACTGCTAACTAATCAGTCACCAACTGAAAAGCAATTAAAAAAAATAAGTTATCCAAATAGAGAAGTTAAATTTTATAAAAAAAGTCATACCTTTTCCGCTACTACATGGATTGCTGGTGAATACATGATTATATTAGAGACTAAGCAAAGACCGCACTATGCAATAGAAATAAGAAACTCAGTTTTAACAAACAATCAGAGAGAAATATTTAAGGCTCTCTGGAATTATGTTAAATAGTTTTACTTCAAAACTTCCGCCCACTTCTCAATTTCACTAACAATCTCATCAATTTTTTCGGAAAATTGCGACTTTAAGACTACAAAAGCAAAAGAGACGTCGTGAATACGGAGTCTCTTTTGGTTTATATTTACGGTTAGGAGAATCAAACAAATGGAAAAGATAAAATTATTTTTTTAAAATTAACTCTCTTGTAACCGAAGCTTTTTCATGGGAAGAACAATGCGGCCACGGACGCTCTAAAGCATCTTCGGAATCAAAAATAAATATAAAGCAGTCCCCGGGAGGAACCTTGCCGTAGTTGTTTGTTAAAATATAATCAAAATATTTCCACAGAATTCGCGAATGAATAGACCAAGGTTTTGTTGATGTTTCAACTCTATGATGTAGTACGTGAAGCCTTGCCTTTTTTCCATCACATAAATCACCAGATTTAAACTCACGGAGGCCAGTTTCTGTTGGTATACTGAATATATCTTTTTGTTCATCCGAAAATTCAAGGGTGCCGCCAGCTGCATCAAAAAAAGAGGTCAGCAAAATATCATTACTGCTCAAAAATACGCCGTCGGCAATAATACTTCCCGTCTCGCTCTGCGAAAATATACCATTTCTTTTTGCAATTAACGATGCCGCATCTGCCTTTAAAAAGATTTCTTCACCACAAGCAAATATCCGATAATCAGTTCTTGATAAAATTTGTCTCTCTGTTAAAGTTTGGTTTCTATTTTTTGACAACAAAAAAACAAATATTAATATAAATAATATTATGAGTATGCCTATAATTCCCAATTTACGAATATTTTTTGTTATAAACTTCATAATTAATCTATTACTTCAAGAACCCCTACGCTTAAAAAATCTCCTTTGCGCGCTTTGATTAATTTATCATATATTTCGCTCCACTTTTCAACTTCAGTAATTGTAATGCAACCCAAAGAGTTGCCGCCTGTATGCAAATATCTTTCTCCTTCGTGCCCAATCCTAAACCAAGTTTTTGCTCTAAATGATTTGTCTAAATAACCCCGACCTCCTGTGTGAGGATAATCAGGCAGTTCAATATCATACCAACCTTTTTTCCAAGGAGTCTCTTTGTAATCCGTGGCTTGATATTTTTTATTGCCTATAATCAGTTTCTTTTTAGAAATAGAATACTGAAGATAAATTAAAGATTCATGTTTCACATCGGTTAAAAGTCGTGAACTTTTATTGTTTGCATTATCTAAGTTAACAGAAGCTTTTTTATTTTTATAAGAACCTTCCAATATCTTAAAATATTCCCGACCTCCTTCGACATATTCTGGTTGTACTTTTAAAAAAGCAGGAAGATAAATTATATTGCCATCTGCTATCTTAACTTTGAGCCAACCATTATCAACGTCTGGTATATATTTTATTGCCTCCGCTACCAATGCCTCAATATTTACTTCAAATTTAGCGATTGACTTGCCCCAATTTTTCCAAAAACATTTTTCACGGAGCTCAATTATGCAAACAAATTTTTGAGATTTCGAATTTTCCGTATCAACTTTAACCACCTTCTCGATATTATTTGTATCGTTAAATAAGGCGTCCTTTTCAGAAATGGTAATTTTTGTCTTGGTTGTAAAAGATTTTTGATCAACCGGAAAGATTCCTATTTCTTCCATGAATTCAACTGTGCTGCCGACTTTAATTCTTTTATCAATTTGTAAATTTTTATCGAGTATTTCAATGTTCACGCGAATATTATCACCGATTGATTTGCCGGTATATTTTATTTTTGTTAATTTAAATTGAACTTTTTTAAACATAAAGATATTTATCTTTTAAATTTTTAATATGTTTTGTCCGCTTAATGCTGATTGCGCTTCTTTAACTTTAGCCAACAGGGTTTTAGCATCTGCATGAGCCTGTCTTAATTCTGCTTCAGAAATTCCTATAAAATCACCATATTCAATTCTATTCCTTTTTTTTCGCATTTGTTGGAGCCTTTTAAATTCATTACCTAATTGGCCATTAAACAAGATAGCGGCAGTATTGATTACAATATAATGATGTCCTTCACCGCTTGTTTTAGCCCTATATCCGTTTATCAACAATACGGCCTCACAGCATAATCTTATAGAGTCGTAGATATTGTTGTAAACAATATCCTCATCGCCGCTACCTAGGCCCAATAAATTCTTATTTGCAAAATTATACAATCTATCGGCCTTCTCAATTTTTATTTCAATCCCTTTTAAGTCCAAGGGGAAAGGTTCAATTGAGTTGTTATTTAACAATATTTGAAGTTCCTGTAAAATCATATGGATTTCCTTTTAATTTAATAATGTGTGATAAAAAAATATTAGAAATAAAGCCATCCTGTTCTTTAATTTTTTTAACAATTTCCTGATGATTATAAATATGATAGTTTATTTCTCTTCCAATTTTTCCTTCAAGAGGGGCTATAAGTGAAGAAAGAACATCCTGGTCTATGTCGCCAATCAACATAAGATCAATATCACTATTACTATTTTCCGTCCCTTTAGCTATTGACCCAAAAACAAAAGAACACTCAACATTATCAAGTTTATCAACTAACTCTTTTAATTCATTCTCTAAGCCGATTGTTTTTGAAATAATACTCTTTATTTCTTCATAAAGAGGGTATTCCATGTTCAGCTTAAAAAAACGCATATTTCCACGACGTTCGTCTAACAATATTTTATCCTCCACAAGACTATCTAAATATCTTTGATAATAACTTGCTTCTTTATTTAAGCTTCTAGCAATTTCTCTAAAATAATACTCTTTCCCCGGGTTCTTAAAAAAAAGTTTAAGAATCTCTCCTCCTCCATTTTTTAAAAAATTTAACATATAAAATTCAATATTTTTATCTTAATAAGATTGTACTCTTTTTATGTACAATTGTACATAGTCTGTATATTGTGTTTAATATTAGTCAAATAATATATAAATACTGCTATTTTACAAAATTTCCGCCCATCTCTCAATTTCTCTAACAATATCGATTAAATTTTCTGAAATATCGGACTTTAGGACTACAAATAAAAGAGAACAGCACAAGCTGTTCTTTTTGTTTTTTTAATTAAAAAAACAGGTGGTGCACTAAAAGTTTGAATGCACCCCTGAATGTATTGACAATTATTCTTCTTAATGGTATTGTGGTCACAATAAGAAGTCCATTAAAATTTAAACAACACTCTAGCCACGTAGTTTAACGGGGTCTATAAATAATGAAAAAAAATATTTTTATTTTTGTAATACTAGCAATTGTTATTGCTAGTTGTGAAAAAGATGAAGGTCCAATTCTGATAAATTTGGACAAGAAAGACACTACTCACTATTTTGGTTTAGTAGAGGCTGAATTAATTGATCTAACTAAAGACAGTAGCTCTGCTTTCAGAATCGAACCTGAAATTGATTCGATTGTTCCATACCAATTTAATCCAAATTACCTAGATCAATTTGGAAGATCCTGGGTGATAGTAAAAGCTTCTAATAAAAGGATTGGAGAGTATAAGTTTTTATCAGGTCCAGGAGGAGGGCCTCATTATTCACCACAAATCATTTTAATCAAAGGCAAAAAAGTTAATTTTTTTGTTGGAGATGACGGAATGTGTGTTGCTAGGCGAATGTTTGTATTTGAAAGACAAAGCATTCGAGTAATAGATCTTCTTTCGGCCGCCCAATATGGAGCAGCTGTCAGATCAAATGGTTTAAAATCTGTTATGATCGATGAAGAAAAAAGACAATTAGTGTTATTATATAACCCAACTGGATACATGACTGGCAATTTGCCAGATCAAAAGTTGATTATATCATATTAAAAAAAGATAAAGCCCGTAAGCAAATTAGTTTACGGGTTTTTTATTAACGATCGCTTTGTAATTATTATTTAGCCCTGATCAATGGGGTGATTATTATTTAATTTAGTAAAATTCATGACTGCGTCATTAGCGGTGTTTCAAATTTAAAAATTCCTTTTTTAAATATGATTAAAAAAATATTTTTTAAACTTAAAATCGGCGACCTGATAATTAGTTTTTTATTAATTCTTCTCCTAATTTTCTGAAAAATCTGTTATAATGTCTAGGCAATAATTTTATTTAAAGATTATGAAGAATAAAGAAATAATCGGCTTAGCACTTGGTAGTGGTGGTTTTCGTGGCTTTGCTCATTTAGGAGTAATTCAGACACTAGAAAAACATGGCATTCCTATTCACATGGTTAGCGGAGCAAGTATTGGTTCTTGGGTTGCTGCTCATTACGCCTTGCATCGCGACATGATTAAGATGGAAAAAGAGATTACGGAAAATCCTCGTGAAAAGTTGCCAATTCTTTTTGATCTCAGTTGGCGTGGTGGTTTTGTTAATGGTGATAAATTTGAAAAATTTTTAAAAAAAGATCTCGGCTCTAATGATATTTCCCAAACACCAACTCCTCTTTTTGTGGTCGCCACAGATTTGGCCAGTGGAGAAGAAGTTGTTTTTGAAAAAGGAAAAATTTCTTCAATTGTTCGAGCTAGTTGTGCGGTTCCTTTAGTTTTTAAGCCAGTGGAATACCAGAAACGTCTTTTTGTTGATGGCGGTTTAAGTAACCCAGTTCCTTGTGATATTTTAAAAAAGAAAGGGGCAACGCTAGTTATTGGCGTGAATTTGTATCATCAAAATGAATTTGTAAATAAAAAATTTACAATGACCAAAGTTGTTTTGCGTAGTGGTAGGATTGCTTTGCATAATTTAGCAAATAATTCTTGTAAGTTTGCCGACATTGTTATTAGTCCTGATCTTTCTGAGTTTGTTAATTCTGTTAAATTAAAAAAATATTTTGATCCCGAAACTATTGAAAAAATTATTCAAATTGGAGTCAGGTCCACAGAAAAAGTTATTCCAAAAATTAAAGCTGCTTTAAAAAAACATGAGATATAAATTATATACAACCTCACAAAAAGCCTGGGATGGAATGATCGAAGCTATTTACAAGGCTGAAAAATCAATTTTCATTGAGATGTATATTTTTCTTGATGATACTAGATTGACGCATGATTTTTTTGGTGCCTTGAAAAAAAAGTTAGCGGTGGGCGTTAAGGTGGTGATTATTGCTGATGCCTATGGAAGTTTAGAATTAAAAAAAGAAGTAGTTACTGAGCTGAGATCAGCAGGAGCAGAATTTTTGTTTTTTTCAAAACTACTGAGAAGAACTCATCGAAAAATTTTAATTGTTGATGAGAAGGTTGCTTTTATTGGTGGCGTTAATATTAATAAGAAAATTATTAATTGGAACGACTTGCAAATTAGATTACGAGGAAGAATTATTCGTCCAATTTTAAAATCATTTTCCTATGCCTATAAAATGTGTGGTGGTAAAGATCCAGATATTTTGAAGTATCAAAAAAACTCTTTGATTAAAAAAATAAAATCATGGGTGGTTGATGATTGGCCGAATAAAGACACTGGGTATTTGAAAGATTATTATCGACAAAAGGTGATTGAAGCCAATGCTAGTATCTTGATCGTTACTCCCTATTTAGTGCCCCCTCGTTGGCTGATGGCTCTTCTGGATAATGCTGTTTCTCGTGGTGTTCAAGTAGAGATTATGCTTCCGAAAATGACGGATATTGTTTTTATTGATCGGATAAATTATTATTATGCCGCTCGTCTTTCAGATTTGGGAATAAAATTTTATTTTTTACCAACCATGAATCATGCTAAAATTTTTATGATTGATGGGGTGGAAGCAATGATTGGTTCTTCTAATTTTGATGTTTTATCAATTAATTTAAATGTGGAGAGCGGCGTTTTTTTCACGCAAAAAGCTGTGATTAGTGATTTAACAAAAATTATTAATCATTGGAAAGAATCTTCGGTGGCCTTTGATTTAAAGAAGCGCCCCTTGAGCTTATTGGATTTCTTTGCTAAGATAACTCTTAAACTTTTTTATCCATTTTTGTAGAGTAATTATGCCTAATTATCGTCCAAGAAATATTTCAATTCGTGGTGCGCGAGTTAATAATTTAAAAAATATCAATATTGATATTCCTCGCGGGAAACTGGTAGTAATTACTGGTTTATCTGGCAGTGGCAAGTCTTCTCTTGCTTTTGATACGATTTATGCCGAAGGACAAAGGCGTTACGTTGAATCTTTGTCTTCTTATGCCAGACAATTTGTTGGCGTGATGAATAAGCCTGACTTGGATTTTATTGATGGTTTGTCGCCAGCAATTTCTATTGACCAGAGATCAGTTTCTTCCAATGTTCGCTCAACGGTTGGAACTGTTTCTGAGATTTATGATTTTCTTCGTTTGTTGTATGCAAAAATTGGAACTCCTTTTTGTCCAAAGTGTGGATTAAAGTTGAAAAAAAATTTGAAAAAAGAAAAAGATGCGCCAGCGTATATTTGCCCATCTGGAGATTTTTCTTTAACTGAATTGGAGCCAAGTCATTTTTCCTTTAATTCGAGTCATGGTGCTTGTCCAGATTGCTCTGGCTTGGGTAATTGTCCTGAGGTGAGTGGAGAATTGGTGCTTAATGAAAATCTTAGTTTAGCTGAAGGGGCAATTCGTCCCCTTGGGATTAACGCCTTGAGTAATCCAAACTCCTTTTTTGCTCCTTTTGCAAAAGAGTTGAAAGATAGTAAATTAGATTTTTTAAAAACTGTTAAATCATTTACTTCTGCAGAGAAAAAGTTTCTTTTAGATGGTGATCACAATTTCCTTGGTCTCAAAAAGATTCTCTTAGATCGTTATCAAGACACCCGTTCTAGTTTTATTAAACAAGAAATTGAAAAATGTCTAATTATCTCCCCTTGCGCTAGTTGTTTGGGAAAAAGATTAAACCGAGAATCTTTAGCTGTGAAGATTGATGGTTTTTCGATTGCTGATTTAAGCTCTCCAGCAATTTTAGAGTTAAAAAAAATTATTTTAAAAATTGAGATGAGCTTGAAAAATGGCGCTCTATTAATTGCGAGTCCAATTATCAAGGAGATTGTTTCTCGGTTAGATTTGCTGGATAAGGTTGGTTTATCTTATTTATCAGTTGGACGCCCATCAGGGACGCTTTCTGGCGGTGAGGCTCAAAGAATGAGGCTAGCGACTCAAATTGGTTCAGGGTTAACGGAAGTTATTTATGTTCTTGATGAGCCATCGATTGGCTTGCATCAGAGAGATAATGATCGTTTAATTGAAACTTTAAAAAAGCTAAGAGATCTAGGTAATACAGTTATTGTTGTTGAACATGATGAAGCAACGATGCTCGCAGCAGATCATTTAATCGATGTCGGTCCTGGTGCTGGAATTTTAGGTGGAAAAATAATTTTTGAAGGAAGTCCAAATAAAATTAAAAATTGTCGAGCCTCTTTAACCGGAGATTATCTTTCCGGAAGAAAAAAGATTTCTTCCAAAAAAATATATCGACAGGGAAATGGAAAAAGTATTAAAATCATTGGCGCTACTGAGCATAACTTGAAAAATATTAATGTTGAAATTCCCTTGGGTAAATTAGTCGCAATTACTGGAGTTTCTGGCTCTGGGAAATCGACATTGATCACAGATATTTTAGCCAATGCCTTAAATCGGAAATTTTATCGAGCGAAATTAGAGCCTGGTCGGCATAAGGAAATTAAAGGCTTGGAAAATATCGACAAAGTTATCGATATTGATCAATCGCCGATTGGTCGCACACCCAGATCTAATCCAGCGACATATACCGGAGTCTTTACTTACATCCGCGATCTCTTTGCTAATCTGCCAGAAGCAAAAGCAAAGGGTTTTAATGCTGGCCATTTTTCCTTTAATGTTGTTGGTGGTCGCTGTGAACACTGCGAGGGCGATGGAGTAATTAAAGTTGAAATGCAGTTCATGTCTGATATTTATGTTACTTGTGACGCTTGTCAGGGAAAAAGATATCAAAAAAAAGTTCTAGATATTCGGTATCAAGGAAAAAATATTTATGAATTTTTAGAGATGACTGTTTCGGAATCACGACCTTATTTTAAAGATATTGCGCCACTTTATGAAAAATTATCAGTTTTAGAACGAGTGGGACTTGGTTATCTGAAGCTTGGTCAATCAGCAACAACTCTTTCTGGTGGTGAGGCACAAAGAGTTAAGTTGGCGACGGAGTTATCTCGGCGCTCTACTGGAAAAACACTTTATATTTTAGACGAACCAACCACTGGTTTGCATTTTGCTGACATTGATCGCTTATTGTTGGTTATTAATCAATTGGTAGACGCTGGCAATACAGTGTTAGTGATTGAACATAATCTTGAAGTAATTAAATCTTCAGATTGGGTTATTGATTTAGGGCCAGAAGGTGGTGATTTGGGCGGGGATCTTGTTGGGGTGGGGACTCCTGATGATTTAAAAAAAATAAAAAGTAGTTACACTGGTAAATATTTATCATTATTGACAAAATAAAATTAAAGAAGTATTCTAAAAAGAATTTTTAACAACTGAATATTAACTAATAAACGACGCATGAACACAGAATTAAAAGAATTTTTGGCAATTTTTTCGATTATTTTAGTCTTTCTCCCTTTCTTTTTAATTAGATTTTTAATTAAATATTATCGAGTTAAAAATTTAATTTTAAAAATTAATGAGAGTAACGCCGAAGCTCTTGCTAAAAAAGTTTTAGATCAAGATTTTTCTATTTGTTCAAGATTAATTAAAAAATATCTTCAACAGGGCGAGGAATATGAGGATTTTGCTTTTGCTTTATTGCAAATTGCCGTTTCTCAAGAAAGGAATATTATCACTCAAGATCTCAATGAATACAGTCGTTTGTTGAGAGATTATCAAAATGAGCAATACCGAATTGTGTTAAGTGACATTTCAAAAATCAAAAATGATTGTTATTGCCCGTGCAATAATAAAATGTTCCTTAAACTGTTAAAAGAATTAGTAAATCTAAATGCCGTTTAAGTCTTTTAGAAAAAAACAAAACCCAACATAATTAATGTTGGGTTTTTAATTGGTCAATTTAAATTTTGGAGAGTATTTTTAATTCAAGAATCTTTTTTTTGCTGTCTAGAATTGAAAAACTTGCCTGAAAAGGTGGACCGCTGAGAGTTCCTGGATTAGAAATGATTAATTGTTGATTTTTTTTAAAAACTGGCTGGTGAGTATGACCATGAAAAGCAAATTCAAATTTTTCATTATTTTTTTCTAATATTTCTTTTAGTTCTTTTGGTCGATGAACAGCAATTATTTTTAATTCGTCAAATTTAAAAATCAAGACATCTTTTTGGTAAATAATATTTGGATATTTCTTTACTTTTTTATCTTCAAAAAGATCCGCATTTCCGCCCACCAAGTAAATGCGACCAATAAAGTTAGTCGCTAAGTATTCCAAAGTTTCTTCTTTGCTTAAGTCGCCACAAAACAAAAGGTCTTTAATCTGGTTTAATTTGCAGTAGTTTAAAAATATTTTTAAATTTTGCCAATCATCATGAAGATCGGAAAAAATTGCGATTTTCATTGCCCAATTCTTAGTTTTATTTCGTAAGACATTTGTTCTAATTTTCTTAAATGTCCCCGAGCTTGATCATATTTTGTTCGTAAGTAACCCGTAAGATCAAAATCAATTAATTGGTCCATAATATTTTCAGACAATTCCTTAATTTCGGTTACTCTTTTAAAATTTCCGAGAGCAGCTTCATTAGTTGCTAGACGAACTAATTCGCCCAAGAGATCACAAATTCCTCCAAGATAGGCGTCATTACTAAGTTTTAGATTTTTGATTTTGTCTATTTTTGCGCCTTTGATCGCAAATGACAAGAGTTTTGCTTCGGTATATTCTTCAACGGCAGCTCGATAAGCGCCTTCTTCTTCAATTCTTTTTAAGCTGAATTTTTTTTCTAAGTTTAATAGCTCATTTTCCATTTCCAATAATTTATCTTCCGCAGTTTTAATATCTCCTCGATGTAGAGCAAAAATTGCTTTTTTGGAATGAAATAAAACATTATTAGAAAGAGAAATAATTTGTCGTCTTTCAATTTCTTGTTTTTGATAATCTTTTTTTAGCTGGTTGAGAAAAGTTTTGTTAATCATAAAATTAGATAACTCTAAAAACCTCTTGTAGTGAGGTTTCACCATTTAAGGCCTTTAATATGCCGTCCTGGAGCATGGTTACAGTGCCATTTTGAATCGCAAGCTGTTCAATTTCATAGTCGGTTGTTTTTTCGTTTTGAATGAGTTTTTGAATTTCGGGAGTAACTTCAATTGTTTCATATAAACCAAGTCGCCCTTTATAGCCAAGTCCGCCACACTCAGGACAACCAGCACCCTCATAAAAAATTAGCGTTTCAGGAATTTTAACTTCGGTATTTTTGATGGTTTCAAGGGCTTTTTTTGCTTCTAAGAGTAGATCCTCGTTCGGTGTAGAAACTTTTTTGCAACTTTGACAAACTTTTCTAACCAAGCGTTGTCCAATTGAGAATTCAATTGAATTGGCGAGTGATGATCTGTCGATGTCTAATCCAGAAAAACGAGAAATCGCTCCAGCAGCGCTGTTAGCATGAATAGTAGACAAAACTAAATGTCCGGTCATTGAGGCTTCAATCGCGATTTCGGCGGTTTCGTGATCGCGAATTTCGCCAATCATCATGATGTTTGGATTTTGACGCAATAAAGATCTCATTGCGACCGCAAAAGTATATCCTTTGGTTGGGTCAATTTGGGTTTGGATAATTCCTGGTAATTGATATTCAATCGGATCTTCAACAGTAATAATTTTTACATCTGGTTGGTTGAGAGTATTGAGGGCGGAGTAAAGAGTGGTGGTTTTTCCACTGCCAGTTGGCCCAGTAGTAATAATTACCCCCTTTGTTTTTTTGAGTGCTTTTTTTAGGGAAGTGAGAGAATAAGTTGTGATTCCGAGAGTTTCCATTGAAAGAGAAGCCGCTGAGTTGCTAAGAAGACGAATAACAATAGTTTCTCCATAACCACCAGAGATTACAGAAACTCGGCAATCTGCTTTTTTGTTTTCTGGCAGATAAACCACAAATCTTCCATCCATTGTCGCTCTTTTTTCGTTAGTGACAAAACCGCAGAGAATTTTAATCTCTGATAATAATGGGATATAAGATGATTTTGGAATGCTTACCAGGTCAGTCATTACTCCGTCAATTCGCAAACGAACTTTTACTTCACTCTCTGCTGGCTCGATATGGATATCGCCCGCACTGCCAACAATTGCCATGCTCATCACAAAGCCAAGTATTTTTTGGCTTGGTAATTCTGAGACTGAGTCTTTGACGTTTTTAAGATCGCGACCAAGATTTTGAGCCCTAATCATTTCCTCGGGGCTAATTTTAATACCTCGACCCATTGTTTGGGAAATTACAATATCATAAAGATCATTAATGTAATCAAAATTTCCAATCACTCGATAAACTTCATCGAGTGAAGTAATCCCCGCTAATGATTTTAAAACTCCGTCCTGAAGCATGGTAATCATGCCGTTTTCAATGGCTTGCTGGAGAATTTTAAAAGAAGGAGCTTTATCAATGGTGAGTTGTTTTATTTTTTCATCCATTGTGAATATTTCATAAATACCAACTCGTTCTTTGTAGCCAATTTGACTACAGAATTCACAACCAGGACCAGCTTTAAATATTTTTGGTAATTCGGAGGGGATGTCAATTCCGGATTTTGGCGAGATTACCGCTAGAATTTTTTTTACTTGTTCCACCTCTTGTTCGTCTAAAAGATGCTCAGTTTTGCACTTTGGGCAGAGTTTTCTTACTAGGCGTTGGCCGACGACAGCGTTAATAGAAGGCACCAGGAAGTAAGGCTTAACACCCATATCAATTAAACGAGGAATAACCCCGGCAGCATCGTTGGTGTGAAGAGTGGAAACAACTAAATGGCCAGTTAAACTAGCTTGAATTGCAATTTCCGCTGTTTCTTGATCTCGAATTTCACCAACCATGACGATGTTTGGGTCTTGGCGCAAGAGCGATCTGAGCCCGTCAGCAAATCCATAACCACGACTTGGGTCAATTTGACTTTGGTTAATTCCCTCGAGTTGATATTCCACTGGATCTTCAAGGGTAATTATTTTTGATCCAGGTTTGTTAAGTTGGTTTAGGATGGCGTAAATTGTTGTTGTTTTTCCTGCTCCAGTTGGCCCAGTAGTTAAAATTAAGCCATTTGGTTTGGAAATTTCTTTTTGGAGAATTTCATTTGCTTGCGGCAGAAGTCCTAGTTCCTGAAAAGACAATCCAGCTGATGATGGTTTTAGAATTCTCAAGACAACACTTTCTCCAGCAGCTGTCGGAAGAAAAGAACAACGAACATCAATTTTTCCTTGGGCAATTGAAATGGTAAATCGACCATCTTGAGGTTTGTCTTCAATATTAATTTTTACTGCAGCAAGAATTTTTAAGCGAGCAATAATCATTTTCCACTGCTTGTGGTCTATTTTAGCGGCATCTTGCAAGACTCCATCAATTCTTAAGCGAATAGCGACATCATTCTCTTCTGCTTCAACGTGAACATCACTAGCATCAACTTTTAAAGCGGTAGCCAAGATGAGGGTGATAATTTCACTAGTGTTTACCTGATTTATTTTTTCAGCAAGATATTTATAGCTGCTAATTTCTAGTTTATATTTTTCTAATGATTCTTCGCTAATATCAATTCCTCTTTGATTAGGTTTTATTTTGGGAATAGATTTATAAATTTCTAATCCATAACCAAAACTATTTTCTGAAATTAAATAGATTTTAGTTTTACAGAAATAAAATTTATCTAATTTTTCAGCCAATTCTTGTTGGGCAGTTCCATTTTGAATTACTCCAAGTCGAATATGCTCTCCGTCATAAAAAAAACAAATAGCTTTTAGTTTTTTTGCTTCTTTTTCGTCAACCAAAGCAATTGCCTCCGGACTAATTGGAAAGCCAAATAAATTAATATAAGGTAAGCCAACAGCGATGGCATTTTTTTCAGTTATTTTTTCAATTTCTTTTATTTTGATTTCTTGCTGTTTCTGTGCAAATTTTCCCTGAGGACTTTCGTCGTTAGTACTCGCTGATCCAGAAAGAAGGTTTTCAATAGAGTCAAAGCCTTTCATTTATTTATTTTTTTTAAATAATCTTTCAATTTTACTTTTTCCATGTCCTTTTTCTAATTTTAAGAAAAGGTCTGTCCAGGCACTGATTTGAAACGCAGTCATAAAAGAGCCAGAAACGATCATAAAAATAATGACAGCGAGAATCACGAGCCAAGCAATAGTCATTTTTCCAAGAGCTAAGCAGACAAAAAACAAGGGCATGGGGAACATTAAAATAATCGCCAAGACAACAAAAGAAGCTAAAATGTTCAGTGAAAAAATAGCAATTGCCATTTCAAGGCTGATTATCCAGTTTTTTTGGAATAAATTCCACGAATTTATTAGGGATTTTCCAAAAGAATTCTTTTTGATAACCGAGAAGCCAATCGCATATTTGGATAGCAGAGTTAAAGCAATGGCGATTGGAATAAAAAGAATAAAAAGAATTACATAAATAATCGAAAAAGCAAAGTCATTAGTGATCATTAATAATACCGGCAAGCTCACTAAAAGAAAAGCAATATCAACTCCAATTTTTAGCAAAAAATTAAAGCCAAAAATTGGCCAAAAAAAGGAAGATCCTTGATTAAGGTCTGATCGAAAATCCGGTAATTCACCATTTTTTTCGTTTTCTATTTTATAAATTTTGCTAACGACTGCTCCTTGTGAGGAAATTGCTAGCCAAATTACAAAAGCAATAAGACAGAGGAGAAGAATAACCGCAATAATTGTCATAATTACAGAGATTGGGTTAGCTTTCATTAGGCCAAGAATATTTGCTAGGGCCTGAGTACTAAAAATGCCGGTTGAAGCAATTGAGGTTAGGCTTTCTGAAAACCCCCCATACAATCCATCTTTGATTGTTTTGTTGAGTATTTGATATTCACCGCCTGGGTTAATAAGGGTTGCAAACAAACCAAAAACCCAGAGGTATTTGTAGCGCCAGGAAGTTTTGAAAGCCTTTTTAATGATTGATCGATAAGAAAACATAGATTTGGAATAGCTAATTTTTTTTAGCTTGATTAAATTGAAAAAATAGCTTAAGTTTGTTAATATTATAACATATTTAATCTAGGAGCACCAAGAGTTTATTATTTGGCTATATATTATGAAAAAAGAAAAGAATGACTTAATGGAGAAGATTATTTCACTAGCTAAGCGCCGGGGATTTGTTTTTTCTTCTTCGGAAATTTATGGCGGATTTGCCGCTGTTTATGATTTTGGCCCATATGGAGTCGAATTGGCCAATAATATCAAAAAAGAATGGTGGAAATCGATGACCCAATTACGTGACGATGTTGTTGGTTTGGATTCTGCGATTTTTATGAGTCCAAAAATCTGGGAAGCCTCCGGACACGTGAAAGGTTTTTCGGATCCTTTAACCGAGTGTCGAAAGTGTCACACCCGTCTTCGCCTCGATTCTCTTATCGAAGAAATTGGTGTTTTGGCTGACGAAAAAATGAGTGATGACGAGATTAATCAAATTTTCGATGCTAATCGTGACAAAATAAAATGTCCAAATTGCGGTGCTCAGGATTTTACTTCCGGAAAAAGCTTTAATTTGCTAGTTCAGTCCAATTTAGGAAGCTTCACTGGTGATTGGACTAAAGATCCGGTCTATTTAAGAGGTGAAACTTGTCAGGGAATTTATGTTAACTATAAAAATGTTCTTGACTCCACTCGGGTTAAAATTCCTTTTGGTATTGCTCAGATTGGCAAAGCTTTTCGTAATGAAATTACCGCTCGTCAGTTTATTTTTCGCACTCGCGAGTTTGAACAAATGGAATTACAATATTTTATTCATCCTAGCCAAACGAATGAAGTCTATAATTACTGGAGAGATGTTCGTTGGCAGTTTTATCTTGATCTTGGGTTTAAATCGGAAAATTTAAAGTGGCATCAGCATGAAAATTTAGTATTTTATGCAAAAGAGGCCTATGACATTGAATACAACTTTCCTTTTGGTTTTAAGGAGTTGGAAGGCGTTCATGCTCGCGGCGATTATGATTTGAGTTGTCACGGAAAAGCTTCTGGCCAAAATTTTGAATATCTTGATCCAAAAAGTGGTGAAAAATTTATTCCAAATATCGTTGAAACCTCCGTTGGCGTTGGTCGTACATTTTTAGCAGTTCTTTGTGAGGCTTATCACGAAGAGAATATTAATGGAGAAGAAAGGGTGTTTCTTTCTTTGCCAGCAAGGTTGGCGCCAATTAAAATAGCAATTTTTCCTCTTTTGAAAAATAAACCAGAACTAGTAAGCAGGGCGGAAGAAATTTATCATCATTTAAGATTAAAATTTCGTTGCGAATTTGATGATAATGGGAATATTGGTAAAAGATATCGTCGTCAAGATGAAATTGGAACTCCTTTCTGCGTAACCTTTGATTTTGATTCTTTAGAAGATAACATGGTTACAGTTAGAGAAAGAGATAGTGGTGAGCAGTGTCGAGTAAAAATTGAAGATTTGGAAAAATATTTTGAAAATAAAATTATCTAAGATCTTGATAAAAAATATTTCTTGAAAAACGGCGATTGCCGTTTTTCTTTTTATAAATAAATTGAAAAAAAAATCCGAATTTTTTTTGATTGCAAAATTTTTGATTAAAAAAAATAAAAAAATATTTTTTTGATT
>CAINDR010000031.1 GCA_903847415.1 Candidatus Falkowiibacteriota bacterium | reverse complement strand
ATGTCTCTCGCTGCAAAAATTCCAGTCAAAATTGTGGACGACCCTTTAACTTGCGTCGCCAGGGGGACTGGATATTTATTAGCTAACAAGGAGTTGTTAGAAAAAGTTGTACTCCCCTCTGTTAGTGATTAATTATGAAAAAAAAGGGCTTTAATTTTTTAATTACTCGTTGGAATTTAGGCTTCTTCCTATTTTTTGCTATTTTAATCATCGGACATTATTCCGGAATTTTAAATCCTCTTGAGAGAGTTTTTTTTGAAATAGGTAATCCTTTTAATAAGTGGCTTTATCAAAAATCTCATCGCCTTGCTAGCGATTATCAGGAAAATAAGCGCGATTTTGTTGCAGATTTAGCTGCTTGTCAGGAAAAAAATATTATTTTTGCAGTAGACTCCGCTAAGACCAAAGAATTGCAAGATGAAAATAATAAACTCAGAGCCTTTATTGATTTTTTTAGTAATCATGAATATCGCAAGATTTATGCTGATGTCTTGGCGCAAGAAGTTTTATCAGAAACAAATGAGTCCCGCCAGAACATTATTATTGATAAAGGATTTAAAGATGGCGTGTCAGTTGGTTTAGGTGTGATCAATGAAAAAGGAGTAATTGTTGGCAAAGTTGTTGAAGCAAAGGATCGAAATGCCAAGATTTGTTTGGTAACTTCCAGGTCTTGTAAATTAGCCGCCACTATTCAAAACCAAAATAAGACCATGGGGGTTAGTGAAGGGAGTCTTGGTCTTACCACTAAAATGAATTTTATTCCCCAAACTGAAAAAATTAGTATTAACGACCTAGTAATTACTTCTGGTTTGGGAGAAATCATTCCACGTGGCCTAGCAATTGGTCGGGTTTCTGAGGTGATTAATAAAAGTAATGAGATTTGGCAGAGTGCAACTATTGAACCGTTAGTTGATTTAAATAATTTAACGATTGTCGCTGTGGTTTTGCCATAATTATGTTATTAAAAGTTTTTAAAACTGGGCTTATTTTTCTTCTTGCTATTTTAATAGTATTTTTACAATTTTCTTTTATTCCTAGTCTTCCGCAATCTTTTCAAGCCATTAATTTACCATTAATTTTAATTTTACTATCTTTAATTTTTTCTGGACCTCATAGCTCCTTGCTTCTGGCTTTATTTTTTGGGTTTTTTCTAGATTCTTGGCATTTTTATTTTTTTGCTACTTATTTATTATCTTTTGTTGGAGTTGTTTTAAGCGCCCAATTAATTCTCAAAAATTGGCTAACTGATCGTTCTTTGTTTTCATTTTTAGCATTAACTGCGATTAGCTCTTTTTCTTATAACATTATTTGGAATTTTTTGAATTTCATTTTTTCTTTAAACGGTAGCAATGACAGCCGTTTTTTTCTTTTTTCTTTTGGTTTTTTAAAGCAATTATTTTTTAGTATTTTTTGGTCAGTTTTGTTTTGCGGCCTTCTTTTTATTTTTTTATCGTTAGTCAGTCATCGTCTGAAGCCGGTATTTTTGAAAAAAAGATAGTTTTTGTGCTATATTAAATTTATGATTAAGATTATAACAATTGGTGGAGCCACTAAGGACATTAGTTTTACGGTTGATGATGGAGTAATTATTAATAATTCTCGCGATCTTTTGCGTCAAGAACTGCTAGCCTTTGAACGTGGTGCCAAAATTAAAGTTGAAAAATTTCATCATCTATTTGGCGGTGGAGCTGCTAATGCAGCTGTTAATTTTGCTAAATCTGGATTTAAGGTTTCTTGCGCGGTTGCTATTGGCGATGATTACGAAGGGCGAGAAATTTTAGCGAATTTTAAAAAGCATCAAGTTAAGACTAATTTAGTGTTAATTGAAAAGGGAAAAGAAACTGGCTTCTCTTTTATTTTAATTGAAGAAGAGGGGGCAAGAATTATTTTTGCGAATCGTTGTGCGAATGACGACTTTTTCTTGAAAGATTCTAATCTCGAAGATCTTAAAAGTTCGGATTGGGTTTATTTGGCCTCCCTTGGGAGATATTGGGAGAAGACATTAAAAGTTTTAATGAAAAAAAAGAATTTACATCTAGCTTGGAATCCGGGGTTGGCCCAGTGTCGTCTTGGCGGGGTCACCTTGGCGCCTTATTTAAAGAAAACTGAATTATTGTTGATGAACCGTGACGAAGCAATTGAATTGGTTTCTTCATTTCCTGCTTATCGTCAACAAAATCGTCGTTTCTTTTTGCGAGTAGAAAATTTATTAGCTGCTTTAAGAAGTTTTGGTCCAAAAATTGTAGTAATTACTTCAGGTAAAGAAGGTGCAGATGCTTTTGATGGTGCAAATTTTTATCATCAAGATGTTGTTAAAGAGCCAAACACGGTTGATACCACTGGGATTGGAGATGTATTTAATTCCTCAGTTTTAATTGGTTTAATTCTTTCTGATAATAATCTTCAGGAGTCTTTGAAAATTGCTGCCAAAAATGCGGCAGCCAAAATTTCTCATTTAGGAGCTCAAAATGGTATTATCGACCTTAGGTCGTATTTTAAAAGCAACAAAAAAACTTTATGATTGATGGGGTAGTAATTAAAAATATTGAACAATTTACCGATGAACGTGGTTCTTTGACGGAAATTTTTCGTCAAGATTCTTTTGATTTTCATCCAGCCATGGCTTATTTGAGTTGGACAAATCCAGGGGTTATTCGTGGTCCCCATGAGCATCTTTATCAAAGCGATTGCTTTGCTTTTGCTGGGCCAGGAAATTTTCGTCTTCATCTCTGGGATCATCGTGAAAATTCAGCAACTAAAGATGAGAAAATAGACTTAATCGTTGGCGTTGATAATCCTTGTGTTGTGATTGTGCCACCAGGAGTTATTCATGGTTATCAATGTATTTCTAAGGATATTGGTTTAAGTGTTAATTTTCCCGATCGTCTTTATCGAGGTCTGAATAAAACTGAAAATATTGATGAAATTCGCTGGGAAAACAATCCTAGTTCTCCTTATAAAATAAATTAATTTTTATGTGTATTTTTTGTCAAATGATTAATGGAGAAATTCCAGTAACACCAATTTGGGAAAGTGATGATGTTTTTGTTTTTTTAGATCAAAATCCAGTAAATTTTGGTCATTGTTTGGTAGTTCCTAAGAAGCATTATGAGAATATTGAAGAAACTCCTGAAGAAGTTTTAAAGTTGATTTCTGGGGCGATAAAAATAGTTGGCAAAAAGATTAAGAATAATCTTGGTTATGATGGGTATAATGTTGTTGTAAATAATGGAGAAGTTGCTGGTCAAGAAGT
>CAINDR010000030.1 GCA_903847415.1 Candidatus Falkowiibacteriota bacterium | reverse complement strand
ATTAATATTTAAAATTTATGAATGAAAAATTTGAAACAAATAATAATATGGAAGAATTTCGAAACAAAGTCTGCGAAGATTTTAGAAAAGAAATATTAGCTTTTAAAGATCTTCCTGAATCAAGTTTTCTTGATGTACGAGGACAAATGGGAAAACTTGAACCACAAGAAGCAAGGAATGCTCTTGGTCATGGGATTATGGAAAAAATTAACAACAATTCAGCCCTTACTGAACAACAAATAATTGAGCTGACCCATCTTTGGGAAAAAGAAATTATGGGTTTAACAGAAAAGCGAGTCATGTATGATGGGGCTGGTAATGTAATTGGCTAAAAAAACCATTTTTATATCATTAAAAAAAGAACGGAATTAATTCCGTTCTTTTTGTTAGTGCGCGGGCGGTAGGAATCGAACCCACACCAAAGGTTTTGGAGACCTTTGTACTACCACTATACTACGCCCGCAAGTCTTTCCCCTGCTACTTTGATTATCTTACTATCTCCACTAAAAATATTCAAGGGTTTTCCCGGAAAATAAAAGACCCTTGCATATTTTTCAATAAACAAGGGTTTAATTTTTGCAGAAGAGTATTTCAAGGTAACTCTTCTTTTTTTGTTCGGGAGAAAGTTCATCCCACTCCTGAACGGCTCGTTTGACAAGCTCTCTTACATTTCCCCGCAATTTTATGCGGTCTTTTCTTTCTTTGAGAATCACTCCGCTATAACGAAGCATTTCTCTTGTTTCCCAGTTTCTTACTGGAATCAAATTCCCTAGGTAATCCCAGGGAACAAAATCTTTTTTGCGCTTGTTCCCTCCCTCGGAGGATCCAAACGGTTTTTGAGATTTTTCCATGGCCTAGTTTTTGATAAATTAATTATATAACAAATCGAAGAACTTGTCAATAGTGTCATAATTTGCCTAAAATTAAAAAGAAACTCAGACAAGAGCTTCTTTTTAAACCACAAACTTTTTCGTTATTCTTCACTATTAAAGCCTTCTTTTTTGATAATCATTTCCTCTCCACAACAAATGATCTTTCCGCCACCATCTTTCACAAAAGAAACTTCGTTGCCGCAATGGCGACAATAATAAAGCTTATTAATTCGATTGCTCATATTTTTTATTTAAAAGAGACCCGAAAGCCTTGCCTGCTAACTTATAATACTTATCCCAACGATCATCAAAACCACCGGTCCAGCGCCCATCCTTCCCCCCTCGATCAAGATGAAGTCCACTATTCATAATTTTGCTCATTATTTCGCTCAAATCATCAGCTGGAATCCGATTTACCTCCTGATCAGATAGATTCAAAAGCTCCTCTGCACTCAAATCAAGGAGAGGATTGTGTTGTTCATGCTCATTTTCTAGAAGAATCTCTTCGTTTTTAATTTCAAAGTTTTCCATATTTTTAAAAATTAATAAGTCTCAACAAAAATTTCAAAGTGTGCCTGAGGATGCAAACAAGATGGACAAATCATTGGTGCTTCATTGCTTTCATGAAGATAACCACAATTATTACATTTCCAGCGAACAGGACTTGGTTTTTTAAATACCTCTCCTTTTTCAAGATTCTCTAATAATTTTTGATATCTAGTCGCATGCGCTCTTTCCGCCAAGGCAACTCCGCGAAATAGTTTAGCAATATCACCATGACCCTCTGAATCAGCGTCATCAGCCATTTTTGGATACATTTCATTGGTTTCATAAAGTTCACCCTCAATCGCTGCTTTTAGGTCAGCTAGAACGTCGCCACTTATCAGGCCTAATTGTTTTGCCCAAAGTTTGGCGTGCTCTTTTTCATTACGAGCGCTTTCCTCAAAAATATTAGCAATTTGGATATAACCAGCTTTTTGAGCGACGCTAGCAAAATAATCATATTTATTTCTGGCCATTGATTCACCAGCAAAAGCATCTTCAAGATTTTTTTTAGTTTTTTCTCCTAACATATTTTTTAAAATTATTTTTTATGTTTCTGTTTTTTAATTCCCTCTTTCCCCTCTAAAAGCGTCCCCAAACTATCCGCTGAAGCGTCGTATTCATCACAAAATTCTAAAGCATAAATATGAAGAATTGTGGCAGCAATTGAAACAATTAACGGGCCAAGAACAACCCCCCAGAAACCAAACAACATTATTCCTCCGAGCACCGAAAAAACAACAAATATCGGGTTAATCTGAGCCTTCCCTTTGAGCATCCAGGCTCGAATCACGTTATCAATGGTACCAATAATTAAAAATCCCCAAGCAAGAACGAAAGCTCCTTGCCAAATTTCTCCCATTAACAAATAATATAAACCGACTGGAATATAAAAAAGCATGGAACCAAGATATGGTAAAAGTGACAACAAAGCCACCAAAACACCGGCCAGAAAAGCAGGAAAACCAACCACCGCGAAACCAATTGCCCCAACTACTCCTTGAGCAATCGCCACAACAAAGGTTGAAATCATTGTTGTATAACTAACCTCTTTGAATTTCTGAAAAATCTCGCGATCATATTTATCAGGTAAAGGAGATAAGCGCATTAAACCTTCTAACATTTTTTTGCCATCTACAAAAAAGAAAAACATCGTAATGATGATTACAAAAAGAGAGGCAATAAAGTTTGTGGTCTGAATTAAGGTTGAAGTTGCTCCAGAAATTAACCAATTGCTTGATTTCTCAAAAAAACCAAGCAAAATATCACTAAAAGTACCTTTGTTTAAATTGGATAAATCAAAATCCGTAAGGTGAAGTTTTCCCGCTAAAGGAGTTTGTAGTAAATCCGAAGCACTGTGATTGGAAAAATAGCTAACAGCTCCTGAATAGGCTTCTACTGACTTATTACCAGCATAAATTAAACCTTTTACTGTTGGCAAGATTAGAACTGCAACCAACAAAAGACACATTAACAAAGCGGCTAAATTTCTTTTTCCTTTTAAAAATTTACTAAGATTGAGGTATGGTTTATAAAAAATAGTCACCAAGATAGCGGCAATAATTATTTCAATTAGAAATGGCCTAAAAACAAAATAACAAGCCACCAAGGTTATTAAAACCAAGGAGATTAAGAAGGGTTTAGCAAAATTTTTTGGCATGGGCATTTTAGCTAATTTTTAATTTTAGACAAAACCAAACCCGCCGTGCAGGCGGGTCTAGAGTAAACGTTTATTTCGTTTCTTTGTGGATAGTATGAGTGTTGCAAGAAGGGCAATACTTTTTCATTTCCAGTCTTTCCTTGAGAGTTTTTTTATTTTTGTGGGAAAAATAGTTAACGGTCTTACACTCCGTGCACTCAAGCTTGATCATGTTGTCTTGGGACATATTGGTTTTTTCCTTTAAATATTACAATATAAAAATATAACATCCATGACTAAAAGTCAAATCTTTAGGTTATTTTTGGCAATGTTCGCAAAAATGAGTGCCACGCCCAAATAAACGAATCTTTTTAATCTTTCCTCCACAAACCAAGCAGTCCTGCTTTCCTCGACCATAAACTTGCAACTGATCGGAAAAATTACCTTTTTTTCCGCGACTATCCAGATAATTAGAAAAAGTAGTGCCTCGCAATTTAATGGCGAGCTTGATTATTTTTTGGACAACTTGATGTAATTTTTTAATTTCCTCCCCAGACAAAGAACCGGCTAGGCGATCAGGAAGTATCTTGGCTAAAAATAATGATTCATCAACATAAATATTTCCAAGTCCAGCAATAAATTTTTGATTCAACAAAAATGATTTGATTTTTTGTTTTTTACCAAATAATAATTTTTCTAAATTTTTAACAGTGAAATCTGATGAAAGTGGTTCTATTCCAAATGGTTTCTTTGCTAACTCCAAACCCTTGTGATCAACTAAATGCAAAAAGCCAAATTTTCTTAAATCATTAAAATAAAGAGTGGCGCCACCGGAAAGATGAAGAATAATTCTGGTGTGCTGATTTGGTAGATTGGTGGTCGAAAAAGTTATCTGTTTGCCATGATCAAGATGACCACCAGCCACGGTATCTAAACCATCTGAATAAATTAATTGTCCAGTCATTCTCAAGTGAACTAAAAGAAAAAGTTTTTGATCGAGAGGAAAAATTAAAAGCTTGCCCAGTCTCTCTGCCCCCAAAAAAGAACAACCAAGTAAATAATCTTTTAAAAATTTCGCCGAGGGCTTAGCTGATTTCTCGTTTAAAATATCAACTCCAAGAACTTGTTTGTTTTTTAACAAGAGAGCTAAATCACCTCTAACTGTCTCAACCTCTGGTAGTTCAGGCATATTTAAATTAAAATTATCGCCAAAAGAAGTAAAATTATTACTACAAATTCCACGGCAAAAATTTTTAAAAAGCTTCGACCAATTTTATCGGGATTAATTATTCGCATAATAAAAATTTAAAAAATATAAGTGAGTTAATTATAACAAAAATCCTAGCAAAAAAATAGGATTTTCTTTGTTTGGTGGGTGTGTTGGTATGATTTTGGAATATGGCTCACCAATAATGGAAAATAAAAAGAGACCCGATGTGAACTGGGACCCGAAAAGTGGACACTATAAAAAGTGTCCACTTTTTTTGTGTCTAAAATATATGTATAATCTAAATTAAATTAATTTAAACAAATCTATGTTCAGCTCAGAACAAATTGCGGAGTTAGAAAAGAATGAGAATGTGATTAAATGTAGTGTTAAATCAATCACTTATAGTAGTGAATTTAAGACGTTAGCTGTTAAAAGATATTATAAAGAAGGTGTAAGTCCAAAGGTAATATTTAGTGAGGCTGGGTTTAATCTCACTTACTTAGGCAAAAAGCCAAAAGCTAATCTGAGCCGTTGGCGACAAAAATATAATACCAGTGGTAAGGACTATTCGTTTAAAGAGGGGCGAGGTGGTCCAGGACGAAGAAAGAAAGAGCTAATATATCGAAACGATAAAGAGAGGGTGGAATATCTCGAAACTAAAATAGCCTATTTAGAAGCCGAAAACGATTTTTTAGCCAAACTCCGGGGTCTCAAACGGGAGTAAAACTGAAACCACATCAAAAATACAGGATAATTAAGAAACTAAATAGAAATATTAGACTGCTCTGCTATATTGCTAAAATATCTAGCAGCGGCTACTACAGGTGGCTAAAACAAGGAGATAGAAACAAAGATGAGTCAGATTATCTAATCATTAAAAAGATATTTGAGATGGGCAAAAGGAAACTTGGTTGGCGGCCAATTCAAATGAGATTAACTAGAGAGCACAAGATAATAATGAATCACAAGAAAATTAAAAGAATCATGAGAAATTATGGACTAATGGTAAAGATTAGAAGAAGAAATCCATACAAGGATATTATGAAAAAAGATTTAGAACATCGTACTTGTGCTAATATATTAAATCGAAACTTCAAACAAAACATTCCGGGAAAGATACTTAGCACTGATATCACCTATTTATATTACGGAATGAGCCAAAGAGCCTATTTGTCTGTAGTTAAGGATATTGCTAGTAAAGAAATTGTTAGTTGGCAAGTGTCTGGCAATATAACTCTAAAATTTGTGTTAGACTCGCTCGATTATTTAAAGAATATAAAAACTATAGATAGCAATACAATTATTCATTCTGATCAGGGTTCACACTATACTAGTCCAGAATATCGAAGTAAAGTAAAAGAATTAGGGATTATTCAGTCCATGTCGAGAAAAGGTAATTGTATTGATAATGCGCCAATTGAATCCTTCTTTGGGCATTTAAAAGACGATGCTGATTATAGTGGGGCCAATAACTTCGGTGAGCTAAAAGAAATAATTGGTGACTATATAAATTATTACAACAACGAACGTTATCAATGGGATATAAAAAAGATGACCCCGGTAGAATACCGAGGTCATCTTTTAGCCCACATAGAATAGGTGCCTTTTTGTTTAGTGTCTACTAAACGGGGTCCAGTTCAATGTTGGGTCTCTAATTTTTTAAACTTTATCACCTGATTAACATTCTTCAGCTAAGACACAGTATTGACCATAATAAAAGCCTCTTGGTCCAGATGCTAAAGTCAATGCATTTTCCGCTCTGTTAAAATAATGACTAGTATAATCAGGAATAACCACGGCTACTGGGTATTTATTGCGAAATGATGTATCTAAATCAGTAACTACCGATTCCGGATAATCTGGTTCCATAGCAACAATAAATTTGCCTTCTAACCCCAGGTCAAAAAATTTGTGCCATGACACTTGAGCAGTCAAACCCAATAAATAATTTAAGGCGTTTTCACAAAATTTTAAGTTATAAAGACTTAAAATCTTCGCAACCCCCGACTCCTCGGAAACGTTAAAATTACAAAAACTGACAACGTATATTTTCTTTTCTCCATTTGCAGTTTTGAGTTTAATTTCGTCGTGCCTTCTATCGTTATTATCCTGCTCATAAATATTTTCAACAAAGCTACCATTTTCTTTGGCCTCATCCAATGAATTAATGGGGTGAACCATGAACGATGGGAATTCATTCTTGTCTTCCATTTTGATTATTATTTTAGATTATTAATAATTTGATTAATTACTAAATACGCCTTCCGCCAACTGGCGGTTTTAGACCAACTTAGTAATTAACCAAATCTAATCTTATTTGTGAATGTTCCATTTTACTAATTGAATGATAGTATTTTTATTAATTTTTGTCAATAGATAGAACATTGCAGGAATGTTGTATATAAACAAAAAAACAAGCTTTCGCTTGTTTTTTATTTGTGGGCCGAGTAGGATTCGAACCTACGAAGGCGTAAGCCAGCAGATTTACAGTCTGCCCCGGTTGACCGCTTCGGTATCGACCCGGTAGTCATTATCATAAAAAATATTGTCACACTTGTCAAATAAAAAAACCACCAAGTGATTTGATGGTTTTAGAAATACAGAAAAAATAATTATTTATCCAGTAATATTGTTAATCAAGAAAGTAGTTAGCCCATATGAGGCAAAAATAACCGCCATCCCAATAACTGACCATAAAATTGCTTCCCGCCCCTTCTTGACACGGTCAGCGGCTCCAGCAGAGGTCATCCAGACCACACCACCATAAATAAACATCAATAAAGCGATAGAGCCGACCAGGCCAAGCACCACGGAAATTAAACGACCAATAATCGTATATACAGAAGCATTTCCAAGAGGATTGCAGAGAGTATTGCTATTTGGGGGACAAGAATTGTTTGTAGTACTATTTGTAACCCAGTCACAACCAGGAATAGCCTGACAAGCAGACAAAGTTGTTGCTGTGCATTGTGTACCTCCTGCACAATGAGAAGCCGCCAAAGATGGGATAGCAAAAAACAACAACCCAAAGAGGAACAGAAACGAAAATAATATTTTTTTATTTTTCATAAAAGTATTCTTACTTATATTAAACCATAATTTTGAAAATAAAAAAAGAGGGATGAAAATTCATCCCTCTATAAGCTAGGTGATTACTAGCTCTACTAAAACGTCTTTGTTGTCAGGCGCTCTTAATCTAAAGGGTTTTCCTTTAGGAATACTTGGCACCCCATTATGAGATACATACGCTGGAGATCCGTCTTCTGGGACTATAATGTAATCTCCATTAGAAAAAACTTCAACCAATATTAAACTATTTGCCGGAACTCTTATCCTTTGGGATAATTCGCCAGCTCCTAGTTTGAAATAGGGTTTATCTCCTGCATAATAATCCTTAATTGGATTAACTGCTGGTTCTTGAGTTAATTCTTTTTCTGAATCTTTCAATTCTTCTGATTTACTTAACAACGACCTTCTGGAGGCTATGTCGATTAAATCAGCTTCAACCCAGTACTCAGGACCATCGATATAGGAACCATTTTCATCAGGTATTTGTACTTTTATAAACAGAAGTCCATTTACCGTTATTCCTGTATCTTTTGGGCTAAGTACTCTCAGTATCGAATCTTTAGACCAGATTATTCCGGTGTTAGTTATTCTCATTTTGTCAATTTTATAAAGAAAAATATCCTTTATAGGTTTGGCAAAATTTGAAGAAGTAGTTCCTTCACTCATAAGACTTTGTCTATCTACATAAGCAACCCCCATTTTTCCATTAGAGGTCATCCAACGAGTTGATGCTCTGTAGGTGTCGGGAAATACTTCACGAATTCCAGCAGAAACTGTTAGAATAATTACTACTGGAACGATAACTTTTTCTATAATATTTGTCTTAGAAAACACAGTTGTGATAATTCCAACAAATAATAGAATTAAAACCACTACCCAGTTTGTAGCTGTTGGATACATCATTCCAACCCAACCAGCTACTGCTAACCAACCAACTATTAATTTAACAATTCTAGGAACTGGTTCATGCCCAAATAAGGCTTTTGTGATTCCAATTGGGGCATAAGCGACAGTAAAAAGAATAATTGCCAAAACGAATGCCACACCTGTAAATATTATTGGCCCCATAGCAATTAAGACTATAGGGATCAATAAAAAAAGAATTATTCTTATAACTCTCTGACTATTGTTCAGAGTGTCTAAATATCCAGTGAGCAAAAGCCCGACAAAGATACTAATAGGAAGAAGTGACACTGTAATGGCAAGCCAGAAGTTAGTGACTCCAACAATTATAAATATAATTGCCAACAATATTGCATTTAGAGCAATTAAACCAGCCGTTCTATATTGTCTAATAATCCAATCTCTTGTTGGGCCATGAACTCCTGCGATAATCACGGCTAAAATTCTTAAAACATTATTCGCTCTCATTTTTTTGTTTTTTTTGTGTTAAAAATTTACCTAAACCGAAAATATTCAGTTTCTTGCCGACTTTCTCAAAGTCAGTTTCGTTGCTCAATGAATTTTCGTACTTTTCTTTTGAATTCTTGAGATAGTCAACCGAATCAACAACCAACTTGCTCTTCAAAATTTCGTCAGTGGCACCTTTAATAGATTGCGCAGTACGAGATAATTTTTCAGAAAAAGTGGAAGTTGCCCCAGATGTTTCCAGAAATCTTTTAATTTCATCTTCCGTTAGCCCAGAAAGCAATTGTAAAATTTCTGCTCCCCTTACATTTTTCATTCTTTTTTCTTCCTTAAACACCGGCTTCCCATTGTTATCTAATTCTGGAGTACCGTCTGTCTTTGTTTTGGAAATTTTTACAGTTGTTTCCTGCTCGTCTTTTCCAATCATTAGAATAATTTTTCTCCTCACATCATGAGGATAGCCGTCAATTACTCGACAAATTTTTATCAAATCTGCTGGAAGGACTTTAAGTTCTTCCTTCGCATAAACGCATGCGGACAGAAAAAGCACTTCATCATTAACACCAATACCAAATACATTGGTTTTTAAATGCTCCCCAACTTTTTCAACTCCTGAAGTTGCAACTTTTTTAAAAGCACCCTCAATAGTTTCATGAAGGACAAATTCTGTTCCAAACCTCGTTATCCAATTCCAAAATGTTGTTCCCATTTTTATTTATTTTTTTTGTTTATATTCTGTTTTCAAAGAACATCCTTTGCGATAGCATCCGATGCTCATTTTGTTAACATAACTATAGCACAATTTTATATTATTGTCAATGATTAGGAATATTATCAATATTTTTAGCCAAAATATCGAAAAATAAACCCTCAACGACTTGCTATTGACAATTTGTGAATTTATGTTAATTTTAACAATACTCTTTTACAAATAAAATTGGATTAATTACTAAGTCTAGCTAAACAGCTAGATTTTAAAAGTTAATCTAATTTTTAAATAAAAAAATCAAAAAATGAAAAAAGTAAAAATTTATTTAGTGGCAACAATGATCCTTTTTATTTCTTGTGGTCCAAATCCGCAACAACTTTTAATTAACAGAAATCAAGAACTTGAAAAACAAAACAGTCAATTAAAAAAGTTATTAGAGAAAAAATTAACAAGTCTTTGCGACACAACTAGTCTTGAAAGAAAATTAAAGGAGCAGGAATTAGAAAATTTTGAAATTGATTGTTATCAAAGAGTCGAAGATTTTCAAATTAAATTAGCTCAATTAAAAGAATCGGAGCAAATGAAATTAATCAAAAAGAAGGAGCAGGCTGAAATCGAAATCTTCGAAAATTGGCAAGATACAATGCTACCAATTTTGAAAGCAATGACTCATCAGCAAGATTTTGCAAAATATGCAATTGCTGAATTACTCTGTAGCTATAGCTATAGTGACTTCTACGAAGACCGACTAGAATCGAAGAAGCCTCTAACTATCCAAAAATTTTTAAAACAAAAAAATACCGCTCAAGAAAAAAAAGAAAAAGCAAGAGAAGCGGTCCAAAAAAAGTTCGAAGAATCAATTAATTCCTTGGACAAAAAATATAAAGAAGGATTAGAAAAAATAGAAGAACAAATAAAAAAAGAAATTAACGAAAAAAAAGTAGAACTAGGAATCTAATCAAACAACCATCGCCACTAAACGCGATGGTTTTTTAAATTCTGCTAACAAAAAATCGCCACAAAGGTGGCGATCATTTTGTTCTTTGGAGCCGTTTTCGGGGATCGGACCCGAGACCTCTTCCTTACCATGGAAGTGCTCTACCAGCTGAGCTAAAACGGCGAGATCAATCTTAAACTCCAGTGATTCTTTGTAGACGTTCTCTAAAATCACTAATTTTTTTATTTTCCGGATTAATTTGCTCTAATCGACTTAAAATATTTTCAGCCAAAGCGCAATCTTTTTTCATTATACTTAATTCCAAAATTAAATCAAGATAACGAGGGTTATTTGCTTCTAGCTCTAAAGCTTCGTGAAGATTATCAATTGCTTCGTCAAAATTTCCTAGTTGTTGATTAATTTGAGCCAAAGAAAAATATAGTTCTTTTTTTGGTCGATAATTTTCAAACTCATTTTTATTTTTTCGAGACAAAAATTTAAGAACATGAAGAAGGGTTTGTTTCGCTTCTAAATATTTTCTCAACTCAAAATAGACATCAGCTAATTCAATAAAAGCTGGAAGATATCGATAATCAAGAGCAATAGCCTCGATCAAAAGCTCTTCAGACTTTTCATAGTTCCCTTTTTTTGCAAATTCCTTCGCCTCACTAAACCAGGCAGCAATTTTATTTTGACGTTCACTAAGTGTCAATTTTTTAGCTCGAAGATATTTTTCCTGAGAATGTTCCAGACGAAGATGCAATTGATGCAAAAAAGAACCAGTTCTTTGTTCAAAAAAAGAACGCCAACGACTAAAAAAATGCGAAACTTTCTCTAGGTCGCGATCTAAACGTTTGGTAATAATTTGTTTTTTGAATTTTGCCTCTTTTCGTCCAGGTAGATGCTCAAGGTCAAGCAAAGCGAGTGTTGTAAATTTTTTTGAAACAATTAAAAAAATAATCAACAAACAAGCCAAAACCAAAATTAAAGACAAATAAATAAACATGGATAATTAAGAGTTAACAATTTTACTAAAAAGGGGGAAATTAAGACTTGAGCCTCCAAGTAATAATCCGGAAATATTTTCTTCTTTTAAATAATTATCTGAATTACTTTCATTAACACTACCGCCATAAATCACTTCAACCTTTGAAAGACTATTTTGATTAGCAAATTCTTTAATAAATCTGCAGACGAAACCAGCTTCATCCGCATCAAGCGCTTTCCCAGAACCAATTGACCAGACTGGCTCATAGGCAATTAAAATTCTTCGCTCTTTTTCCTCTTTTGATAATTGACTAAAAATAGAAAATAATTGCTTTTTAAGAACGGCGATAGTCTTGTTTTGATTATGCTGAATCAAATTTTCACCAATACAAATAACCGGAGTAATTTTTTCAGCCAAAATTCTTTGTATTTTTTGAAAAGTAATTTCGCTAGTTTCACCGTTAGATCTTCTTTCGCTATGACCAACAAGAATAAATTTAACCCCTAAAGACTTAAGAGCAGAAGAAGGAATTTCACCAGTATGTGCTCCTAAAGGAAAAATTGAAGCATCCTGTGCCCCTAAAGAAATATTGGTTTTTTTTAATAAAATAGAAATAGGTTGAATCCCTAAAAAATCTGGACAAACTACTATAGAAAATTTCTTTTGACTCAAAGATGAATATTTTTTTGCTAAAACCAAAGACGATCTAATTGGCAGATTAGCTTTCCAGTTAGCAATAATAATTTTCTTCATATTTTATTTTAATTATTGTTGGTGATTATTTTTTGCCCATTCAATGGTTTGACGAATTCCTTCTTGCAAATCAACCTTTGGCTCATAACCAAGAATTTCGTGGGCTTTTTGATAACTCAAACAACTTCGTCGCTGTTCTCCCAGTTTTCCGGGCAATTGCTGGTATTCTAATTTTTCTCCAGTTGCCTTTTCAATCGCCTGAACCACACTCATTAAATTAACTTCCCGACCGGTAGAGATATTTAGCTCACCATAAAAATCAACTTCCTTAGCTTGGACTAAGGCGTCAACAGCATCAGAAACAAACAAAAAATCTCTAGTTTGCAAGCCATCTCCATTTAAAAAGCAAGGTTTTTTTTGAACAGCTGCCTCAATAAAATTAGCAATCACCCCAGCTTCTCCTCCCTTATATTGACGAGGGCCATAAACATTTGATAAACGAAGAACGATGTAATTCTGCCCATAGACTTCTCGATAATAATTCAAATATTTTTCCAAGGTTAATTTATGAATACCATAAGGAGAAAGAGGGTAAGTTGGTTCAGATTCGGGTGTAGGGATGTTTTCAGTTTCTCCGTAAAGAGCGCCACCAGTCGAAAGAAAAATTATTTTTTTCACTCCATGCTGATGGGAATTTTTAATAATATTCAAGCCACCAACAATATTTACCAAGTTATCAAAAACCGGATAAGCAACCGAACGACGCACATCAATCTGAGCTGCTAAATGATAAACAAAATCAAATTTTTCAATTTCAAAAATCTGAGCAACTTTCTCCGAAGAAATTTCTGTATTGTAAAAAATAACCTTCTCGGAAAGATAGTTTTTTCGACCCGAAGATAGATCGTCGATTACGAAAACTTGATGTCCTTCTGCTAGAAGGCGATCGGTTAAATTTGAACCAATAAACCCGGCTCCGCCGGTAACGAGAATTTTTGACATAAGTTCTTAATAAAATAAAAAGTGGAAAACTATTTCCTTTATCATAACATTAAAAGGAAAATTTGGAAATTTTGCAACCAGTAGCAGTTAATGATAGAATTTTAACATGAACTGGTTATTATTGGGTCTAATTTCCGCTTTTTTCGCGGCAATTCAATTTTCCCTCAAAAGTCGGCTAGCACAAGATAAGAGATTAGATAGTATTATTGGTTTTTTTACCTATCTCGCTGCTTCAATTTTTCTTTACATCTTTTATTTTCTATTTAAAGGAAATATTTTTGATTTTTCTGCTCTATCAGAAAAATTCTGGTTAATGATTGGGATTCATTGCGTTTTGGAGGTTATTGCAATTTTAGCACTTTTTCGGGCATTTCGATTAGCCGATCTTAGCTATTTAATGCCACTCTTAACCATTTCTTCAGTCAGCGTCATTATTCCAGCATGGATATTTTTTGGAGAAAAGGTGTCTTTAATTGGATTTTTCGGTATTATTTTAGCTATTAGCGGAGCAATTCTAATCGATTATGGAGTAAAACAAAAGAAAGAAAAAAAAGGAAAGAAGCAAGCCAAATTAATGCTTTTAATTGTTTTACTTGCTTGGTCATTTACCCCAATACTTCGAAAAGAGGCAATCATCCTCTCGTCAGCAGCGAGCACAGCAATTATTCTTCATTTTCTCATTGCGCTAACTTTTGTAATTCCCTTCTTTTTAAGAAAAGAATATAAAATTCTCTCAGAAAAAGAATGGCGACTACCAAAACACTTTTATTTAGATCTTCTTGGAATTAGTATTTCAGCAGCAATTGCTCATCTTAGTAATTATTTGGCTCTAGCCAATGGCCTAGTTGCTTATGCAATGGCTCTAAAAGAAATTACACCAATTTTTGTTTTTATTATTGCCTTTTTTCTTTTTAAAGAAAAAAATAATTTGTGGAAAAAGCTAATTGCGACTATTTTGGCAGTCATTGGCACAATCCTTATATCCCTATAAAAACCTAATAAAGTCAAGCTGAAATTAGCGAAAAAAGGTTTGCCAAAAACCTTTTTGTTTGCTAAAATACAAGAGTAAATATTATAAAAGTTAAGAAAAAACCCTCAACAAAAACAGGTGTTTTTTATTTGATATGGCTAAAGAAGAAATCAAAAAAGACAGTTACGGCGCTGACTCTATCACCGTTCTCGAGGGGCTAGACCCAGTACGAAAAAGACCAGGCATGTATATCGGATCAACCTCCGCTGCTGGTTTGCATCATTTGATTTGGGAAGTAGTAGACAACTCCATTGATGAAGCAATGGCTGGTCATGCTAATGAAATTACCGTTTCCCTGCTCCCCGATGGAATGGTTAAAGTTGAAGATAATGGACGAGGAATCCCAGTTGAAAAACACAAAGTAACTGGAGTTTCTGCTTTGGAGACCGTATTAACAAAGCTTCATGCTGGTGGAAAATTTGGTGGCGGCGGATACAAAGTTTCCGGTGGTCTTCATGGTGTTGGTGTTTCAGTGGTGAACGCTCTAAGCACTTATTTAAAAGCTGAAGTTCATCGCGAAGGAAAAGCTTGGTATCAAGAATATAAGATTGGTATTCCACAAACACCAATTAAACTAGTTGGACCAGCTACTGGCAGTGGAACCACAATCACTTTCAAGGCTGATGATACAATTTTTACAGAGTTAGAATTTAATTGGGGAAAAATATTAGATCGTCTGCGCCAACAATCATATTTAACTAAAGGCATCACCATTAATGTGATTGATGCTCGTCATGATCATCGTCCAAAAAAATACAAATTTCATTTTGAAGGTGGTATCATGTCTTATATCCGATCACTACACCGCAATAAAAGTGTTAAAAATGAAACAATTTTTTATTTAGACAAAAACGTTAACGACACAAAAGTAGAAGTTGCTCTTCAATACAACGATGAATATAACGACACTGTTTTGTCATTTGCTAACAACATCCACAACCCTGAAGGAGGTACTCACTTAATCGGCTTCCGAACTGCTTTAACTAGAACTCTGAACAATTACGCTCGTAGTAAAAACCTTCTCAAAGAGAAAGATGAAAACTTAACCGGAGAAGATGTTCGAGAAGGACTAACTGCAATTATTAGTGTTAAATTACCAGACCCTCAATTTGAAGGACAAACTAAAGGAAAACTGGGTAATGCTGAAACCAAAGGTTATGTTGAACAAAGTTTTGGCGAATCTTTTGCTACTTTTCTCGAAGAACATCCTAAAGAAGCTGAAGCAATTGTTAGTAAATGCTTTTTATCAGCTCAAGCTCGCTTAGCTGCCAGAACTGCCAGGGCAACAATTTTACGAAAAGGTGCCTTAGAGGGAATGACTTTGCCAGGAAAATTATCAGATTGTTCCAGTCGAAAAGCAGAAGAATGTGAACTTTATATTGTTGAGGGAGATTCCGCTGGTGGCTCTGCGAAACAAGGCCGAAACCGCCGTTTTCAAGCTATTCTGCCTTTAAGAGGAAAAATTCTAAACGTCGAAAGAGCTCGGCTTGATAAAATGCTGGCAAATAACGAAATTAAAAACATTGTTATTGCTCTTGGAACAAATATTGATGATCAATTCGATTTAGAAAAATTACGCTACCACCGAATTATTATCATGACCGATGCTGATATCGATGGATCTCATATCAGAACCTTACTTTTAACTCTATTTTTTAGACATTTCAAACCACTTGTTGAGGCTGGTCATATGTATATTGCTCAACCACCTCTTTATCAAGTTAAGAAAGGAACAGCTATCCGCTATGCTTATAGCGAAGACGAAAAGAACAAAACAATCGAAGAGTTTGGTGGCTTTATTGGATCAGAAGAAGTAGTTGAAGAAACTGATGATGGTGAAAATGGCGAAATTATTATCGACGAAGAAGCTACTAAAGAAGAAGAAAAAAAGAAAAATTCTCGAATCCATATTCAAAGATATAAAGGTTTGGGTGAAATGAATGCTGAACAACTTTGGGAAACAACAATGAACCCAGATGGAAGAATTCTAAAACAAGTAACAGTTGAGGACGCCGCAAAAGCTGATCAGATGTTTGATATGTTAATGGGGGATAATGTTGCTCCTCGAAAGAACTTCATTCAAACTCATGCCAAAAAGGTAAAAAATTTGGACATCTAAAGCAATATGTATGAATTTTTGTTAGCACCATTTTTAGCATTTTTTGCCGCTCAAGGCTTAAAGTTTCTGCTAAAAAATAGAAAAAAAAGCCTAAAAATCAAAGATTTCTTTGCTTATTCAAGTATGCCCTCCGGACATACAGCTATTGCCGTTTCTTTATCGACCATTATTCTTTTAAAGGAGGGTTTTTCTTCCCCTCTCTTTGCTATTTCAGCGGTTTTAGCTTCGATTGTAATTACCGATGCGGTTGGTTTGCGCACCTATCTTGGTCAACACGGAAAAACTCTAAACATTTTAGTTAAAGATCTTGGAGAAGATGAATTCATCAAAGAAAGTGGCTACCCAAAATTATTAGAACATATCGGACACACTCCCATTGAAGCAATTGTTGGCGGAATAATTGGTTTAGTAGCCAGTCTATTGGTTTGGTTAATTTAAAAAAGTAAAAATAAAACCTATAAAAAACAGAGTGATCTGTTTTTTTGTGGGCTAAAATTAAAAACCCCTCAATTTCTTACGAAAAAGAGGGGCTACAACACAACAGAAACAGACTAAAAAAACGCGGTAAACTCCGAACCAAGCGCTTTTCTTTGTCGATTAACTCCAAAGGAAATACCTTCAACTGGATCAAGAATTGCTTCCTGATCATCAGTTTTCTTTTTCTTTTTTTTCTTTTTTTTACTTTCTAAAAAAAATGAAAACGGTGTGTACAGACGCATTTTTACCTCCTAGTTTTTATTATTTAATTGTTAAAAAATTATTTTT
>CAINDR010000029.1 GCA_903847415.1 Candidatus Falkowiibacteriota bacterium | reverse complement strand
TTTATGAAGAAAAAAGTGACAAAAAAAGATTCAAATATTCTTGGGTCAACAGTTGTTGGCGCTGGCTTAGCTGGTTTAGCGGCAGTTGCTTATTTTTTTCTTGGCCCAGAAGGGAAGAAGCATCAAAAAAATGTGAAGTCCTGGGCAATTAAAATGAAAGCTGATGTTATTGAAAAATTAGAATCTGCTCGTAGCGCTGTTGGCGAGCCAGCTTATCAGGCTATCATTGATTCTGTTGCTGCAAAGTATGAAAAAAGTAAAAAGAATACTCCAGAAGAGATTAAAGCTTTGGCTGATGATTTAAAAAAACATTGGAAAACAATTAGTAAAACAGTTAAAGTCGAGAAACCAATCACTCCTAAAAAAGCAAAAACAGTAGTCAGAACAAAAATTGTGAAAGCCAAGCCAAAAGCCCCGAAGAAAAACAAATAATATTTTTAGCTTTAAAAAAGCTCCGGTTTATTCGGAGCTTTTGTTTAGACAAAATATTCTTTAATAGACAGGATTTCATTGAGAAATAGTTTTTTAAAGGTTAAGCATGAGTAATTTTTTAGAATTGAATCATTGTCATCACCAAGAAAAGTGGTAAAAGAATTTTTTTCAGTAATTAGAAAATACTTTTTATATTTTTTCTTCTTAGTTTCTGAATCAATGCTTAATTTTTGCCAAATTTTCATCATAATGGTTGGATTCTTGAAATCATTTTTTTCTTGGGAAGAGCAAATCGTAAAGTAAAAGATTTTTTCGCCAATTTCATCTTTTTTAGTCTTGATCAAAATGCTTCCACTAACCCCTTCAGTCTTTTTGGGATCAAGAATAATTTTCAGCATATTCATGCTTTCTTTATGGTAGCTTAACTTTTCGCCATAAAGATAGTAAAACCTGCTAATTAAATAGGCAGGTAGATCTGCAAAATAGTGACTAATTTGCCCAATATCATGGAGATAAAAACAACCCAATGAATTAGGGACTATGTGATATTCTGGAAAGATCATCTTAATCATTTCCAGAAAAGTAGCGTTTTTTTCTCCAAAGTCGAGGCAAGATTTGTTGAAATATTGATAGTGATGTTCAGCGAGAAATTTTGGTGTCGGATTGTTTAGTAATTTCTCAAGTTCGCTGGTAATTAAATTTTTAGTGATTTGATTTTTTCGCCAATATGGTGCTATTTCATCATAAGTTTCTTGAATCAAAATACTAATATTTTTTTGGTAAATCACTATTATTAATAGCCTTTTTCCTTGTCGGCAAAAAATTATTGCTTGTGGCTTTATTGGAAAATAGCTTAATAAATTGGTTGAAATTTTGAGATCATGATCTCTTACTCCTTTTGCTTGGAGAAAATTAAAAATTTCTTGGTCTAGATTTTTTTTCATTTTAAAGTGCTGTTTATTTTGTAAGGATATATCGGACGCTTATTTTAGTCAAATTGACTAAAATACGGTCATAATTTACAAAAATAAAAATATGTGTTATAGTTGGTCGGCAGCTTCACGGGTTTGAATATTTACTGGGTAAGTAGATCAGATTATGGGGCTAATTTAATAAATATTAGCTAAAGAAATGATTTATGAAAACATTCAAAGAACTGGGTTTAAACCCGCAAATTCTCAAAAGCCTTCAAGAACTGGGATATCTTGAAGCAACTCCCATCCAAGAACAAGCAATTCCGTTTGTTTTAAAAAATAGTCGTGATTTAATTGGTCTCGCCCAAACTGGTACTGGTAAAACCGCTGCCTTTGGTTTACCAATTTTAAATAAATTAGAAAAAAACAAAGAAGTTCAGGCAATTATTTTATGTCCAACCAGGGAGTTGTGTTTGCAAATTAGTAAAGAAATTCAGGGTTTTGCAAAATATTCCGAAGGAGTTGGTGTAGTTTCTGTCTATGGTGGTGCTAGGATTGATCTTCAAATTAGAGAAATTCGCGCTGGCGCTAATATCGTTGTTGGTACCCCTGGTCGAGTTCTTGATTTAATTCGCCGCAAGATTTTAAAACTACAAACGATTCGTTTTGTAGTTCTTGATGAAGCAGATGAAATGTTGGATCTTGGATTTAAAGATGATTTAAATGAGATTTTAAGTGACACTCCCGACACCAAGCAAACTCTATTGTTTTCGGCGACCATGTCACCAACTATTTATAGTATCGCCAAAAAGTACATGAATTCACCAGAGGAAATCAGTGTCGGTAAAAAGAATGTTGGGGCGGATCAAGTTGCTCATCAGTATTATTTTGTAAAACCTGGTCAAAAATACGAAGCACTGCGTCGAATTGTTGATTCTGAGCCAGATATCTATGGTATTTTATTTTGTCGAACCAGAAATGAAACCAGGGAAATTGCCGATCGTTTGAAAGAAGATCGTTATTCAACAGAAGCTTTGCATGGTGATGTCTCTCAGGATATGCGAACAATGATCATGGAGCGTTTTCGTAATCGAAAAGTCCAATTATTAGTTGCCACTGATGTTGCGGCTCGCGGAATTGATGTGAATGATCTAACTCATGTGATCAATTACAATCTTCCCGATGCCAATGAAATTTATCTTCACCGCAGTGGTCGCACTGGTCGAGCCCAGAAAACAGGAATTTCTCTTTCAATTATTACGGCTCGTGAATTTCGAAAAATTCGTGAGCTTGAACAAAAAGTTGGAAAATCATTTGAATTAAAACAAGTTCCATCTGGTCAAGACATTTGCGCTAAACAGCTTTTTAAATTAGTTGATAAAATTAAAGAGACTAAGGTTGATGAAGATGAAATTGCTCAATTTTTGCCAGTCATTGAAGATGGTTTAAAAAATTTGTCTCGCCAAGAATTGTTGACTCGTTTTGTATCAGTTGAATTTAATCATTTCTTAAATCTTTATAAAAATACCAGGGACTTGGAAATAATTTCTGCTGATAGTCGATCCTTTGGTGATCGTCCAGAAAAAACCAGAAGAGAGAGTCTATTATCTGATGAAGATTTTATTGATGTCCGCTTGAATCTTGGCAAGAGAGATGGTTTTAATATCAAAACACTTTTTAGTATGATCAATAGTTTGCCCGACTTGAAGGGTGCAGATATTGGTAAAATTAAGATGTCCGATTCTTTTACTATTTTCGGTATTGATAAAAATAAAAGAAATGATATTGTTTCTAGTTTTGAGACTATTTCTTATGACGGGGAACCAATTCTGGCAAGCATCGAGAACGGTCCAATGATTGATCAATCTAGTCGTATTTTTTCGGGCGTCGCAAAACGAAAGCCGATTCTCAAAAAAGGCAAAAAAAAGATAAGCCCTTTTCGAGGAAGAAAATAAATAATTTAGAAATTTAGAAATAGAAAAGGACCTTTTAAAAAGGTCCTTTTTTGGTTTTAGGGCTTTTTAATATCAATCACCTTGAGAATTATGTTTAATTGTTCTTTTAGATGGGCACTGTCGTCAGTCAAGATTGGGTGAGAACCTCCACGTGCTCCCCAAGTAAATTGTCCATTAAATGTTTGTTCTATTATTTTTAAGATTAATACAACCTCTGGTTTCAGTTGTTGTTCACAACATTTAGTGCCATAAAGATTAGTGTTTAAATTTTTATCCTTAATTAGATCTAGAAGGTAAAAGATCCAGGATCTAATTAGAGAAACGCTGGTGCCATTAATAGTTTCTTCCATTTTTGATACTTTTTTGTTAATGAATTTTGTGATGATTAAATTAGCTTAAATAGTAATTTTTGTTTTGTCAATTGATATCAATATTTTTGTTTTTTTAATTTTTAGGTAATATTTAAGCTAGTATTAGCTTTTTCTGATTTATTCTTGACATATTTATTTTCACGTGGTATTATCTAGGAGCAAAAATATCGTGCCAAAAAGTCGTCGAGCTTTATTACCTTTATTCACTTGCAACCTTACAAACTAAGTCTAAAATTTTTATGACTGGTATTATTAAAGCTTTGACCGATAAAGGTTTCGGTTTCATCGCTATTGAAGGACAGGAGAAGGATTTATTCTTCCATAGCAACTCTTTAGTTGACGTTCAATTCAATGAATTACGCGAAGGTGATGTTCTTTCTTTTGACACAGAAATGTCTCCAAAAGGAATGAACGCCATCAACGTTCGTCGCGCTTAAACTCGCGTCTTGAAATCAAGATCCCGCCCAGTTTCGATTGAGGCGGGATTTTGATTATAAGATTCTATTGATTTTAGATCTTAAAAAATGTAGACTGATATTATAATAACTTAAATTTATTTATGAAAAATTTTACTCGTGGTGGCGGATTTGGTGATCGAAAAAGTAGCGGTAGTTTTGGCCGAAGAGATTCAGGCAGCCGTGGTGGATTTGGTCGAGACAGTTCCGATCGCCCAACAATGCATCGAGCAACTTGCGCTGAATGTGGTAGTTCTTGCGAAGTTCCGTTCAAACCAGTTAGCGACAAACCAGTATTTTGTAGCAATTGTTTTAAAGGAAAAGATGACACGTCTTCACGCCCTTCAAGAGGAAGAGATGAACGTCCATCTTTTGGTGATCGTGGTCGCAGTTCTTTTGGAGCACGTGGTCGCGATGATCGTTCTAGCTTTGAAGAAAAGCGAATGTTTGAAGCAGTTTGTTCTGAATGTGGCGATGCGTGCGAAGTTCCATTCAAACCATCTTCTGGTAAGCCAGTATATTGCAGTGAATGCTTTGGCAAGTCTGATAACGGAAGTAACAAAAGCAGTGAACGCCCAAGTCGCTCTAGCGACAACACTCAATTTGAGATCTTAAACGAAAAGCTTGATAAAATCTTGCGCGCCTTGTCTGCTTGCCCTTCTTTTGAGGGGAAAGGAAAAAAGGAAACAGCAAAAGAAGTGATTAAGGAAGTAGTTAAAGAGGTTCAAAAAGAAGTGGAAGAAGTGATTGCTGAGCCAAAGAAAGCGGCAAAAAAAGTTGCTGCGAAAGTTGAGAAAGCAGTGAAAGAAGTTGCTGAAAAGATTATTGCTAAAAAAGTTGTAGCCAAGAAAGCTCCAAAAAAAGCAAAGAAATAAAATTAGCTTCTGAATATAAAAAATGAGTCCGGTTTTTAACTGGGCTCATTTTGTATTTACTATAAATAAGGTTTTAAGGCCTTATAAAGGGCTTGTGCCAACGGTTTTATCATTGCAAAATCTGGACCAGGGTCATTGGGTCAGGAGACCACAAAATTTGGTGCTGCCACACGAGCCGCTTTAATCAAATTTCAAAAATCTCAAAAGATTAGTCCGGCTATTGGTTATTTTGGTCCAGCAACGCGGGAAAAAATCAATAATCGTTAAAAGATAAAAAATATTTAATAATCCAAATTAAAAAAGCGTCTGAATTAGACGCTTTTTATTTTTGCAGAGAAAATTATATTTTCCCGTCATTTTCGAGAAACTTGGCATATTCTTTAGGTTCTCTCATTTGTTCCCAGCCACGTTCGTTCAGTTCTGGAAAGCAATTATTTGGCCAATGGAATGCATAACTGGCGACCAGGGGCCAAAAAACAGTCGCCTCTCCATAAACCATTTGCTCTCGTCCTCTAACTTTTCCCCATGAATTTGCTTCTTTAAGGGTAGAGCTGGAGCAGGCACCATCTCTAACATCAGCGACAGTAATTTGAACAGCATAATAATGCATGTCAATTTGATTTCCCAGTAGTTCGGCGCAAACAACGGTGTCTTGTGCGAAGTTTTTTGGCGTGCCACCACCAATCATAAATAGACCAGTAACACCTTGTTTTTCGTGAGCTTTGGTAATTAATTTGGTTAAGTCAGCGAAATCTTTAATGCTGTCTAAGGTTACAAAAGGTTTTTCTTGTTTCTTTCTTTCTACCTGATGAAGAACGAGTCCAAATCCAGCTGAAGAGTCAGTAAATGCGGGACAAAAAATTGGAATATTTTTTTCAAAAGCCGCTTGAACCATTGATCCAATGTAGTAGTCACCTTCGCTCAAATATTTTCCCATTTCAAAAATAAATTCTTGGGAAGAATATGGTCTGGTAGGAAGGGAATCAGCAATTTTTTTAATAGTTTGATCGCAAATTTGCAACTGACTCTCTTCAATGTAAGTATCATATATTCGATCGATACCTAACTTCCTCAACTCTTCATCATCAACAAATTGACTTCCTTGATAATGTTTACCACCCAATGCTTCAAAAAAGTCCATATCAACAATACTTGCTCCAGTGGCTACAATGATATCAACCATATTATTTTCAATTAGGTCAATAACCAAGTCCTTGCAACCAGCTGCAGTGGCACTACCAGCAATTGTTAAAACGATTGTACATCGTGGATCATTTAGCATGTCCACATAAATGTCAGCAGCATTCGCAGTTTCACGTGCTACAAAAGACATTTTTCGAAATTGGTCAATTAATGGGGTTGAATCGAACTTTTTAATGTCGATATGTTCAACCTCACTACTTAAGAATTTTTCCTTCTTTTCTTGGTTTGTTTCCATTTTTTAAGGTATTTTTTTGTTTGTATTCCTTGAATTAAGTTTAGATTAACTGGTTATTTAAAAATTGTCAACATGAGTCTTGCTTGACAAAATGTTAAATATATAATACAAATAAATGGCAAATAAAAAGTTTGCTGAAAAAAATGTTAATTAAAAAAATAAAAAAATGGAAATTTTAGTTTATTTATTGCTATTTGTAGCACTGGTTACTTCTGTTGCTTTTGCTTTTGTTTACTTGAAATTGAAGAATAATTTATTTCTTCAAAAATGCAAAGAAAATGATTCTGAAGCCCAAATGGTAAAACTAATGAATTATTTAAATTCTTTGGAACAGATTGCAAAAGGTAATTTATTGAATGTTCATCGGGGAGATTTGGAAGTTTTTGTTCTGCACTTCGGAGTTTATCCTCGGGTATCTCAAAAAAATGATTCGGTAACAATTAATTTAGCGGCAGACCTGATTTATTTAGCACTTAAAAGGAAAATTTTAAAGAATGTTGATGTGGAAATAATTTATCCAGATTTGGTCGGTTTTTTAAAAACCCATAATTCTGAAATGCATGCTAATATTTTAGAGATAAATAAAAAGGCCTTTGGTCTTTAATTGTTCTTATTAAAAAAATAAAAAAATGGAATATGCTGTGTTAATAAGAAAATTCAGGGAAGCCAATAAAAAAGCCCTGGAAGAAGTTAAGGACAAGAGATACTATAGTCCAGAAGCTCATAATTTTTTACAAGCCGGTGCTTGGGAATTAAGATTACCATTAAATAAAAAAGAATGGCCCAAAGAATTTAAAGAGGGAATTATCAAATCTCTTCTTTCTAGTCCTGGGCTTAGTCAGCAATTTCAAGCACAAAAAGTGAATAGTCACCACAAGTTTATTGTGGCGGCATCTTATGTGCCTTTAATTGATTTATCGACTTTAAGAGTCGGCTATCTTTTTGCTGGGGGTCAATTACTGCCAACAATGTTTTTTGAGGAAGAAGGTTTTTTCGCTGATGAAAAAATTTCTCAAACAATGGCTATTGATCCTTGTCCACCAGACATTACTCCAGAATATTATTTTGGGATGCCTGTTGAAGAAGATGACCTGGCTAAATTTATTTATTCAAGAGAAGATCCTTTGGAAAGCTTTGTGAAAAGAAATCGCAATAATTTAAAAAAAATTATTGATGATTATTTTTTAGAACTTTATATTGTTCAAACAAAATGCGATCCAACACATTTTCCTGAAGAATTAATTCAGTATTGTCAGGAAAATGGGGCGCCAATTCCGCCACAAGAATAAGAATTGTTAAGCGATGATCCGTTTGGATGATCGCTTTTTTATTGATTAAATGGTAAAATATTAATCTAATTCTTAAAATTTTTTAATATGTTTTTAAAATTGTAT
>CAINDR010000028.1 GCA_903847415.1 Candidatus Falkowiibacteriota bacterium | reverse complement strand
TCGGTTCAAATTTTATTCATTTCTGGTTAAAGAATCATCAAAATGATTCTATTATTAATCTAGATGCTTTGACTTATGCGGGTAATCTTGATAACCTGAACTCGTTGAGAGATAATTCTCGTTATCAATTTGTTCAAGGAAACATTACTGATGAGAGTTTAGTTAATGATTTAGTGTCCAAAGTTGACCTGATTATTAACTTTGCCGCAGAAAGTCATGTTGATCGTTCGATTAAAGATAGCGGGGTCTTTATTCAAACTAATGTCGAAGGTACTCGTGTTTTATTGGAAGCAGCAAAAAATCAGGGAATGATTCGCTTCCATCAAGTTTCGACTGACGAAGTTTTTGGTTCTCTTGAGTTAGAATCAGAAAAATTTAACGAGAAAACGCCATACAATCCACGCTCTCCTTATAGCGCTAGTAAAGCGGCCGCCGATCACTTGGTGAGATCATATTTTTATACTTATGGGCTCCCGGTTACTATTTCGAATTGTTCTAATAATTATGGTCCTTATCAATTTCCAGAAAAACTCATCCCTTTGTTTATTACTAACCTAATAGAAGGAAAAAAAATTCCAGTTTATGGTGAGGGAAAAAATATTCGTGATTGGATTCACGTTGATGATCACAACCGAGGGATCGAAAAGATTATTGAACTTGGAAAAATTGGTGAAACTTATTGTTTAGGAGGAGATACGGAAAAGACAAATTTAGAAATTACTGAAAATATTTTAGAATTAATGGGGGCAGGTTTTGAATCCGTTGAAAAAGTTCCGGATCGATTGGGTCACGATCTTCGTTATGCAGTTGATTTCTCAAAAGCAAGTCGAGAATTAAATTGGCAACCAATCATTAATTTTGCTACTGGATTAAAAGAAACAGTTGATTGGTATAAGAATAATCCGGAGTGGTGGAAAAAAATTAAAAATAATAAATAATAATACAATCATATGAACAAGAAAATTTTTATCATCGAAGATGATGCGAGCATCCTTTATGGAATGGAGAGTCATCTTGCTTCTGAAGGGTTTAACACCGAGACTTCGGTGGGTGACGAAGAGGTTGATGAATTAATTAATAAAATTAGAGATTTTGAAACTGAGTATTTAATTCTTGATTTAATTTTGCCAAAGGTTGATGGTTTTGAGATTGTAAAAAGAATTAAGGAGGATGATGAGTTGTCTGATTTGCCAATTTTTATTTTTACCGATCTTTCTGACGAAGATAGCAAAAATCGAAGTTTGAAATTGGGTGTCGATTACTATTTTATCAAAGATGAATTCGAAACTTATGAATTTGCTGAAAAAGTAGTTAAAATTATTAATAATAAAGAATCCGGGAGAAATGCCGAAGATGATGGCGATGATGATTCCGAACTTGATTTTGTGGACTAGCGTGCTAAGATAGAGGGTATGTTTATCAAGAGAATCGGAATTGACCTAGGGACAACTTATACTCTAGTTTATTTGCCAAAAAGAGGAATTGTAATCAATGAACCTTCGGTGGTGGCAGTGTCTATTGCTGACCAAAAAATCTTGGCAGTTGGTAACGAGGCCAAAGATATGATTGGGCGCACTCCCGACACAATTAAAGCGGTAAGACCCCTAAAAGATGGTGTTATCGCTGATTATCGTACTACTGAAGCGATGATTCGTTACTTTATTAACAAAACTTTAGGTGGTGTTCGCTTTTTTCGCCCAGAAGTGATGGTTGCTGTTCCGGCTGGAATCTCTTCCACCGAACGTCGAGCGGTTATTGAAGCGACAATTGCTGCTGGAGCAAAAGCTGCCTATATTATCAAGGAGCCAGTAGCGGCTGCTATTGGTGCGGATATTCCTATCGGTTCTTCTACGGGGCACATGATTATTGATATTGGTGGTGGAACTGCCGAAATGGCAGTAATTTCTTTGGGTGGAATCGTTGCCTCGACTTCTGTTCGGGTTGGTGGAAATAAATTTGATTTAGCTATTTTAGAATATATTAGAAAAAAATATAATTTAGCAATTGGCGAAAGAACTGCAGAGGAATTGAAAATTGCAATTGGTTCAGCTCTATTTATGGAGGATAAACTCCACTTAGAGATTCGTGGACGAGATATTGTTTCTGGCTTGCCTCGTTCAATTACTGTTTCTAGCGATGACGTGACTGAAGCTATCCAAAATGAATTAGAAATGATTGTGACGGCAGCAAAAAAGGTTCTGCAAAAAACTCCACCAGAATTAGCGGCTGACATTATTGATAAAGGAATTGTGATTTCTGGTGGTTCAGCTTTACTTCGTAACATTGATCAATTGATTTCTCGAGCAACTGGTGTGCCAGCTTATGTTGCTGATGACGCCTTGCTCTGTGTTGCAAAAGGAACTGGAATCGCTTTAGATAATCTTGATTCCTATAAAAGAAGTATTTTAGCTTCCAAATAAGCCCCCGAGAGGGAGCTTATTTTAATTAATATGATAATTGGTATTGACGCCTCTAGGGCTAATCGAATTAGAAAAACTGGTACCGAATGGTATGCATTTTATTTAATCAAAAATTTAGCCAAGTTAGATCAAAAAAATCATTATCGTCTTTATCTCGATCGAGAATTAAGTGATGATTTAAAAAAAGTGATTAAAAATAATCCGAATTTTTCGGTTTGTTTTTTAAAGTGGCCATGGAACTTTTTTTGGACGATTGGGCGTCTTTCTTTGGAGATGTTAGTTAGGAGACCAGACGTTTTGTTTGTTCCTAGTCATACTATGCCAATTTTTTATCCCAAAAAAACGATTGTCACTATTCATGACGTTGCCTTTGCTCGGGAGAGTTACTTATATCGTTGTGAGCAAGCGCAAACTGAGGCTCATTGGTCAAAAAAAGTAATTAATATTTTAGTTAGAATAATAACTAAAGGAAAATATCGGGCGAACTCGATTGATTATTTGGATTGGTCGACTCGTTTTGCTTTAAAAAATGCTCAAAAAATTATTACGGTCTCTTATTTTACTAAAAAAGAAATTTTAGACATCTATCCTTTTGCTGATGCTCAAAAAATTATTCCAATTCATAATGGATATCCAGAAAAATCTTTTTATCCAATTAATTCTCAAGATAAAATTAATCAGGTATTACTAAAATATGGAATTGAGGGAAATTTTTTTCTTTATGTTGGTCGCTTAGAAAAAAAGAAAAACATCCCTTTATTGATCGAAGCGCTGGCTTTGCTTCGTGACCATCATTCGGAAGTCAAGGAAAAATTGTTATTAATTGGTAATGCTGGCTTTGGTTTTGATGAAGTAAAATATTTAATTGAGCAATTTAATTTAACTAGTGACGTGCTTATTACTGGCTGGGTTCAAGAGGAGGATTTGCCTAGTATTTTTAATGGGGCATCTTCTTTTGTTTTTCCAACTAAGCATGAAGGTTTTGGTATTCCAGTAATTCAATCAATGGCTTGTGGTGTTCCGGTAGTA
>CAINDR010000027.1 GCA_903847415.1 Candidatus Falkowiibacteriota bacterium | reverse complement strand
GACGATATGATAACGGGTGTAGTAGGTGCATTGTGCTTGCTTTCTAAATTCCATCCCACTATTTTAGTCCCGACAGGGGCAATCGTCCAGAGAACAGGCTCTCCTCCGAGGCCTGACGGCCTCGGTTTCCCCGGTAGAGTACAAAAAAGACTCACTTGAAAAAGTGGGTCTTTTTATGTTTGGTTAAAATGTGTGGAAGTGATATGATTTAAGTAATCTCAAAAATTAATCATAAGTAAATACTTACTAATATGTTCAAATTCGAGAATCCCTTAAACACAGTTCGCGACAAGATCAATAGCGTGATGAATGAAGATCGTTATCCAAATCAAGATTATGAAAGTACTCAGGGGGTTTATGGTGGTAAGATTAAAACAGAGGCAGATGGTAAGATTGTTTGGGACAACAGAGGTTTGGTTTCTAAAATAGATAAATGGGGTGATGCTATTTTGCGTACTTATGATGAACATGTAGTTAAAGACTTAGGTGAAATGATTAGAAGGCATCCAAAATTATTTTTTCAATTTATTGCTCCTGGTCCAAAGAGATATCGTGGTAGCAAGGAGGAAATATTTGAAAATATTCAACGTTTAGGACTTGAGAACACTTATGATATTCATGAGCATGGTATTGAAATTAAAGACAGGGACCTCGCTCTTCATGGTGTTCCAATGCAAGACATCTTTCGTTCCGACTTAATTGATAGTGAAAAGGTAAAAGGTTTCGACCGTTTTGAGGCGATTGAAACTGCTAGTAAGTTTATTAAAGAGGTACACAATAATGTTGGTGGCGTTGGAGAACTTAATATTTTTCATATAATATTTAAGAATAACGAGGATGGGAAATTAGGAGAGCCAAATTTAAGTATTCCAGATATTGTTTTTAATAAAGACAAAAATATTAGTGAAAAAGAAAAGAAAGCCACTGATATTTTGGATTTTATTACCACCATTGGCGCAGAGGAATTTCGTGCTTCGGAGGGTGATTTGATGAGTGTGAAAAAAGCAATGAAAATTGCTTTGGAAAATTATGGCGACTTAGAAGTAGTTAGCTTAGTAAAGTCTTATATTAAAAGAGGGCGATTAACTATGCTGGGTGATAAAGATTCTTCTGCCGTCAACCTTCCTGCCGAGACTTTTACTACAAAACATCGCGGACTATTTACAAAACATAATGAAGCGAGAATTGTGAATAATCGCGGGATAGAAACCTCTCTAAAAGATATAGGATTGGAGGTTTGCGAGGAACTTACTACAAAATATTAAATCTACAAAAGACTCGCTTAAAAAAGTGGGTCTTTCTATAATTTCTAAATATTATGATGATTTTGCCAAATGACCGTTTCCATGTGGGGGTTTATGGGATATTAATTGATCAAGAAAGAATTTTATTAATCAAAAAAGCACGTGGTGCTTACAAGGGGATGTTTGATCTCCCTGGGGGTGGAATTGAATTTGGTGAAAAAATTGAAGAAACTTTAAAAAGAGAATTTATTGAAGAAACCGGTTTAGTTTTGAGTGATTTTTCATTTATTGCCAATAATGAATGTTTTTCAGAGTATCTAAATGACCAAGGAGAGCCTAGGAAGCTTCATCATCTTGGTTTGTATTATAAAGTGTCTGCATCTCTTGAAAATCTAAAAACCGAGCCAGATGGTCAAGATTCCCTGGGTGCAAAATTTGTGGATATTAGAGATCTAGATAAAATTATGATTGCCCCAATTGCTAGGGAAATAATTGAAAAAGTTTTTTAATTTTTATGGGTTAAATTTGCTTTTTTCCTTGGATATCATTAAAATAAAAAAGCTTAGAATTAACTGATTAATATAATATGCAAGTAAACAAAAAAGAATTAGAAAATTCCCAGGTTGAATTTACAATGGAATTCACCGTTGAAGAGGTTTCAGAATATTTAGCTAAAGCTGCTGAAAAAATATCTGAAGGCTTAAAAATTGAAGGTTTTCGTCCTGGCAAAGCTCCTCTAGAGATTGTCAAACAAAAGGTTGGCGAGATGAGTGTTTGGGAAGAAGCAGCTCGCATTTTGATTGGTAAAAAAGTGGATGGTGTTTTAACCGAACAGTTGGTCGGAAAACAGACAGTTGGTGGCCCTCGGGTTGATATCACTAAACTAGCTCCAGGTAACCCAGTTGAATGTAAAGTGGTTATTTCAATTTTGCCAGAGGTTGCTCTCGGTAAATATAAAGATTTGAACATCAAACTTCTTGAGGCCAAAGTTGATGAAAAAGAATTAGAAAAAACGATCAAAGACTTAGCGGAAATGCGCACTAAAGAATTTTTGGCCGATGCAGGGCACAAAGCTGCTCTTGGCGATAAAGTTTTGTTGGATATTGAAATTTTCTTAGACAAGGTTCCAGTTGAGGGCGGTGCTAGCAAGGGAGTTGCTGTTATTCTTGGTAAAGATTATTTGGTCCCTGGTTTTGATGATCAAATTTTAAGCATTGAAAAAGGTGGTGAACGTGAATTTTCAATCCACTATCCAGAAAATCATCACCAGAAAAATTTAGCTGGCAAATTAGTAGCTTTTAAGATTAAAGCTAAGGAGATTTATCGTCGTGAAATTCCAGAAGTTACCGATGAATTTGCAGTCAGTTTTAATTTTAAGAGTTTATTAGAAATGAAAGAGGCGATTTCTAAAAATATTATCTCCGAAACTGAATATAAAAATGGACAAAAAGCTGAAATTGAAATGTTAGAAAAAATTGTTGATGGCTCAAAGATTGGTGATTTACCAGAAACTTTGGTTGCTCATGAATCGGAAGGAATGATGGAAGAAATGAAGCATGGCTTGGAGCACCAAGGAATGAATTTTGATGATTATCTTCAACACACTGGCAAAACAGAAAATGAAATTATGTTAGATTTATTACCAGGTGCTGTGAAACGGGTTAAGATTGCAATGGTTTTAAGAGAAGTGTCGGTAATTGAAAAAGTAGAGGCGACTGAGAGTGAAGTGGATGTCAAGGTAGCTGATTTGAAAGTTCACTACAGTAAGGACGCTGAAGCCCTTAAAACAATTGAGACACAATCTTATCGTCGCTATTTACGTAATGCAATTGTCCACGAAAAAACTCTTAGTTTGTTGAAAGATTGGAATATTAAAAAATAACCAATTATTAAATGCCGACGCTAGCAATAAATAAGCGTGCCCGCTTTGATTACGATATTTCGGAAACTTACGAAGCGGGATTATCGCTATTAGGTTATGAGGTTAAGTCTGTGAAGAACGGCCATATTAGCTTGCGTGGTGCTTATGTTACGGTTAGAAGTTCTTTTGGAAAATCCGAGGTATATTTAGTTGGCGCTCATATTTCTCTTTATCCGCAAGCAGGAAAGATTGAAGAATATTCTCCAATTCGCGAACGAAAACTATTATTAAGTCGAAAAGAAATTCGTTATTTAATTGGAAAGAGACAGGAAACAGGCTTGACACTGGTGCCTTTAAAAATATATACTAAGCATAGTTTTGTAAAACTTGAACTTGGGATTGGGCGTGGTCGTCAGAAGGCTGATAAACGTGCGGTAATCAAGAAAAGAGAGACAGAGCGACAAATTAGTACTCTAACAAAAAGGAACACTGGGGATGCCAGGCATCGACAGTAGATTATTTCCTTAACGGGCAAAGCGTGCTGATTAACACGTAAAAGTGATCAAAAACATAATTGTCGCAAAGACAAGCGGCGCAGCCTTCTCTTGGAAGGTTCCTGCGTTTGCTCCAGTTGCCGCTTAATAGCCGCAACCATTCGTCCGACTAGTCCTTGGTGTTGGGTTACGAGTGTTATATTTCGAGGATAGGTTGGTAAGATTACTTCTGATTGCCGGCCGAAACTTAAGAGGTTGCACTAATGCGCTTTCGTTTGGCTTTTACGCATTAGCTAAGATTCAAGTCAGACTAACTTTGTAGTTCCGTTAAGGCCAAGATTTATTGGACATGGGTTCGACTCCCATCATCTCCACATTTATTTTCTTAATAAATAATAAGCATGCCGCGGTGGCGGAATTGGTAGACGCGCTGGACTTAAAATCCAGTTGTGGCGACACAGTGCGGGTTCGATTCCCGCCCGCGGCACATTATTTTTCTAATTTTAGGACTTGATTAAGAAATGAATATTTGCTATAAATTAATAGCTAATGCGGGTATCGTATAGTGGTTATTATGCGACCTTGCCATGGTCGAGAGAGGGGTTCGATTCCCCTTACCCGCTCACTAAACAAAAACAACTCCAATTTTGGAGTTGTTTTTGTTTAGCAAGGAAAAGAAGGGGAATCGAACCAGGTTGATAGTGAGAAACAAGGAAGAGCGGAACCTGCCTGCCGGCAGATCGATGACAAGTTCTTGAAAGCTGAAGTGGATATTTGCCTTTTTTAAAACATTATGTTAATTTCTTTTTATCTGTTTTTAACAGTTAATTAACAATATTATAAATTTAAAAAAAGGAGAACAATAAATGTCAAAATTGAAAAAAAATATTGAGGTTATTGGTGAATCAGGCCTGTTTGCTTTCGATGTAGGAATTATTTTAGAATTATTTGCTTTGGTGAGCTCTATTGATCGAGCTTCCAAGAGAGAAAAGTCGATAGCAGATTTTGTAGTACAGATGGCAATACTTTGCGGCCATGACTGGGAAAGAGACCCTACAAATAACGTAGTAGTCTATTTGCAGCCAGTTGATGAAAAGTTTGAAACTATTTGTTTGCAGGCCCACCTTGACATGGTGGCAGTCGGCCAAGATGGCCAAGATTTTGATACTTCTGAAATAGAGTTTATCATCAAAGACGGTGAACTCTGGGCGAACAACACTTCTTTGGGGGCTGATAATGGTATTGGTCTAGCAATCATGTTGTCACTGATGAGTGGTTATGACGGCAACTTTGAGAGACCGATTGAGCTTTTGTTTACCAGTGATGAAGAAACTGGGTTTAATGGAGCAAATGCAGTAGATCCGTCTTGGATTAGTGCCAGAAAAATGATTAATTTGGATTCGGAAAAAACTGGTAAAATTGTTGTTGGTTGCGCAGGCGGTGCTTGTTGGCAAATTAAATTGCCAAATGTGAAACAGAAATTGAATTACACGGAAGATTTCACGCAAATAACATTGAAAGTCTCTGGTTTAGCTGGTGGGCATTCTGGTGTTGATATTCATGAAAATTCGGGTAATGCTATTTTTTTAATGGCCGAAATGGCCTCTAGTTTAATGGAACAATTTCCGGAGTTTAAATTAATCTCAATCAACGGTGGAGCTAAAATGAATATTATTCCTCAAGAGTGCGAGGCAGTATTAATTGTTTCCGACAAAGATTTTGATTCTTGGATTTTGTTTGAGCAAGCTTTTGCGTGTCAAGTGGAAATACTCAAGGAAACATTAATAGATGAGCCTGGGTGTAAATTTACTATTGAAAATAAAATAATAAGTATCACTCGTTCATGTCTTGACAATCAATTTTCCGCTGATCTTTTCGAAGCAATAGCACAAATACCAAAAGGTGTGATTTCAAGAGATCCGGCCGATAGCAAGTATCTCCAAACTTCAAACAACATTGGGGTTATTAAAACTACCGAAGAAGGTGTCGAAATTGTTCTCTTGTATCGGAGCTCTCTACTTGAAGACTTGAATTCGTTGAGAGTAGCGGTGACTTCTATTTTTTCTGAAGGTGCATTTTTGACCTTTGCTAATGCTGATTTAAAAATTCTTGCTGAATTTGACCCTTGGGAACCGAAACGGGATTCATTATTGGTGAAGATGGCAATTAATGCGTTTGTAAATGAATTTGAGTATGAGCCGGAACTGGTTGTGAGTCACGGTGGCCTTGAACCAGGTTGTTTTGAAAAAAAATGGCCTGGTTTGGAAGCAATTTCTATTGGACCTACCATTGAAAAACCACACTCTCAAGAAGAAAGGGTGGACATTGAAGGGATTAGCAGTATTATGAATATCCTCGCTGGAATTTTAAGTATCAGCAGTTCAGATTTTCAGTAATCAGCAAGTAGTCCAGACTAATTTTTTAATTTTAAGCTCTTACAATAAGTAAGGGCTTTTTTATTTTAAAAAAGGTTTAATGATCAAAAATAGTTGGTAAATTGATTATTATATTTGAATCAATCATACCAGAGTAAGAAGGTGTAATCCAGCTAGATTAGTAACTGGTAGAGGAAATAGGCCGCAATGAAGCGTGAAGATTATGATAAATTCTTAAGATTTCTGGTGTTTGGTTCTGTTTATAAGATATCTAAAATAAAAAACTAGATTTATTAGAAAAATCTAGTTTTTGGTATGGCTAGCTGTCGTAATGATAGCTAGCGTCAAAAATAGGAATTAAAAAGCTTTTCCCTTTTAATTTGTGTTTTTTAGCGTAGAGTTTGGCAACGGAAAACCCTGCTTTTCTGGTTCTGCCAAAATTTGATAGCTCTTCACTATCGTCATTATCCCGCTTGGCTGCCCATGGACTTTTGTCTGAAGGTAAAAAACCAGCAGAAAAAGAATTTGCTAAAAAAATGAAATCTGATGATCGCCGACAAATCAAATATTGGGCCAAAACAAATGACTTTACAGCTACTCATGCTGTTTTAGGAAACTATGTATTATTTATCGTCACCAAGCAGCACCCGTATTATATGGTAGAAACTCACGATGCCGTGATGGCGCAAAATCTGAGGGAATTGTTTAAGGGTTTTTGGGATAAAATATGAATTAAGTTTAAGGGTGCAATCTATGTCCTTTTACTACCCTTGCTTATTGACAATTTTGAACATTTAGGGATAAAATAATTTTATACCTTAAAAAATAATTAAATAAAGAAAGGGTCATGTATTATGAAAGAAGATCAGGTGTTTTTGGCAATATCAAAAATATTGAACCTTGAAGAATATAAAATTAAAGAAGTTTTAGGCCACAAATTAATTGATTGTCAGGCCGCTAGTATTTATGAAGCAAGAGCTTGTTTTCTCCAGGGTAATCGACACAGTGAATTAGGTCGCGCAGCTTGGCTTAAATGGGATCAATTAGCGTTAGAAGAAGCACAAAAAAAAGACGAGATTGAAGATTTAAAACGTGATTTTTTTAATTCTCCAACTGGTGGAAAAGCTGAAGAATGGATAATTAAAAAAATAAAGGAAATATTAAGTAAAAAATAGTAGCGAAACAAATCCTCATTAAAAGTGAGGGTTTTTTATTTTAAAAAATATTTGATTTTTCATATTATTCTTGTTATTAATATTAGTGAAAAGCGAAAGAAACTTTTAATTTTTTTGCCTCCGTTTGCCAGCTCACTAAACAAAAACAACTCCAAAATTGGAGTTGTTTTTGTTTGTAGTTTGGAGAGAGGTGCGGGGTAAAAAGGTAAAACATTATTAAATTTAAAAAAACATCACCTTGGTGATGTTTTGATTTTTTGTTCATAACACTTCAACTTCTAAGTACTCAAGAAGACTTTTTTTGTCTATTGTCTCAAGACATATACCGATTTTTTTTCCTTTTTCGGCAGAAAGGACTGTTTCGTTAAAAATTTCTATAGTAAGCACTTTGTCAAAAATTGGCTCTTTTTCGCCATTTTCGATATTAACAAAGTCTCCTTTGGAGATTTTACCGTTTATAACTTCTCCGATAACTATTAAACCAAAAACCTTTTGGATGATTTGGTTAACAGCAATTTCTGTGTCGGTGTTGGCAGTAAGTTTGCAATTTATTTTCATGATGTATTTTATTAAGAACTGGCTCTATTATAGGAGCGATGTGGTGATTTTGTTAATATTATTGCCCAATGACGTTAAAATAGGTCAGATTTATTTTTATCGGCCTCTTTATTTGACTTTTCATATTATTCTTGCTATTAATATTAGTGAAAAGCGAAAGAAACTTTTAATTTTTTTATACCTCCATGCGTATTAAATGGCGTAAAGCCCAACCAATTAAACCAACAATTATTTTCCGTAGTAATGCTCAGATTCGTGTGCCGGAAGTTTCGGTGATTAACGAAGATGGTGAGCAAATTGGTACTATTGATACAGCCGTTGCTTTGCAGATGGCAGTTGATGCTGGTATGGATTTGGTGGAAGTGAACCCAAAGACCAATCCACCAGTAGTAAAAATCATGGATTTTGGTCAATTCCGTTATGAAAGAGAAAAAAAGGCCCACAAACAAAAGCTTCAGATGAAAAAAGTGGAAACCAAAAACATTCGCCTTTCAGTTCGAATTAGTGAGCACGATTTTGATTTTCGTCTTAATCAAGCTGAGAAGTTTTTGGCTAAAGATAATAAATTAAAGGTAGAAATCATGATGCGTGGTCGGGAAAAGCAATATCCCCAAAAAGCCATGGAATCGGTTACTAGATTTATTAACGCTCTTAAAGAAAAAGAAGGTTTGAATATTGAAATAGAACAGCCCTTGACAAGACAAGAAGGAAGATTTAATATTATATTGTTCAATAAGAAGTAAACTGACAGTATAAATCAGGTGCTTACTACCTGTTTTTTTATCGTAAATTAGAAAATATGCCTAAAATCAAAACTCACAAGGCGACCGTTAAACGCTTCAAAAAGACTGGTAGCGGCAAGCTTGTCCAAAGAAAAGCTGGTCAAGATCATTTTAATGCTCGTGAAACCGGAAAAACAAAACGAATCAAGCGTTCAGATATCAACACCACCAAAACTCTTGAGAAGACTATCAAGCAGTTAATTCAGTGTTAATTAATTTAGTTTTTATTTTTTAGAATATGCCTAGAGTAAAACGGGGTACTTCCCATGTCAAAAAAAGACGAAAACTCCACCAAGCAACCAAAGGTTTTAAATGGGGTCGAAAGAATTTAATCAAAGTTGCAAAAACTGCTCGCACGAAAGCTGGTGCTCATGCTTATGCTGATCGTCGCAAGAAAAAAACAGTTAATCGCGCTTTGTGGCAAATTAAAATTGGTGCTTTTGTTCACGAGCATGATCTTTCTTATTCCAAATTTATTCACGCCCTTAAGGTGGAAAATATTGCCTTGGATCGTAAAGTTTTAGCAGATTTAGCTGTTAATAATAAAACTGTTTTACTAAAAATTCTTGAACTTTTGAAAAAATAATCCAACTTTTTATGTTTTGGCTCAAAATTGTTCAAATTGTCGTTGCTATTTTATTGATTATTGTTATTCTTCTTCAAAGTAAAGGATCTGGTCTTGGTAGTGCCTTTGGTGGAAATTCTAGTGTTTATTTAACCAAACGTGGCGCAGAAAAAAAACTTTTTTATACGACTATTATTCTTGCAACCATTTTCTTCTTAGTCTCACTTGCCAGCGTTATTCTAAAATAACGCTTGGTTTTTATCTTGCCTCTCGCAAAATCGATGAAATTTACGAAAAATAATTTTTTTCGCTCAGTTAGAAAGACTAAAAACAATTTGTCTCGTTTTTTTGTGTATTTAAATTTTTTTAATAAAGATAAACAAGACATCAAACAGAATCACTTAGATTTAAATCGCAAATTAGTTTATTCTCTTTCGACGAAGAAGTTGCCAAATTCTGAACAACTAAGATATCTTGGTAAGTTTTTATCACCAAAAGAAAGAAAAATTATTCAAATTTGCGCCCTAGTTTTAGTGGTGAATTTAGTTTTTTTGAGTGTTATATTTTTTAAAAAGCATATAATTAGCTCACCTCTTTCTGGTGGAACTTATATTGAGGGTCTTGTTGGTTCGCCAAAATACATTAATCCTTTGTATTCTAGTAATCGCGATGTTGATATGGACATTGCTAGTTTAGTTTTTTCTTCTCTCTTTAAGTACAATGAAAAAGGAGAGTTGGTGGGTGACTTGGTTGATTCTTGGCAAAAAAGTGACGACGGAAAGGAATATACATTAGTTTTAAAACAAAATATTTCTTGGCATAATGGTGACAAATTAAGTGCTGATGATGTTGTTTTTACTATTCAAGCAATTAAAAATCCAAAATTTAGATCTCCTTTAAGAAATTCTTTCTCTGGTTTAGAGGTTGAGAAAATTAATGAAAATACTTTAAGATTTAAACTCGCTCAATCTTATGCACCTTTTTTAGGAGTTTTAACTTTTGGAATTTTACCAAAAAATATTTGGGAAGCGGTGATTCCCGAATCAGCAACGTTAGCAGAGTTAAATTTAAAACCAATTGGTTCTGGACCATTTAAGTTTAAATCACTAACAAAAAATAAAAACGGTGAAATTAAAACCTATCTTTTAGAGGTTAACCCAGATTACTACAACCAAAAACCTTATATTTCAGAAGTTTCGTTTAAATTTTTTCCAGATTCGATGTCAGCAATTAAGGCTTTAAATGATAATTCTGTGGATGGAATTTCTTATTCCCCATTTAGTTCTCGCAAAGATCTCTTTGCAAAAAATTCTTTGAATTTTCATCATCTCAATCAGCCACAACTAACTGCTATTTTTTTTAATTCTAAAAATAATGAATTTTTAGCCGATCAAAATATTCGTCAGGCGTTAGATTTAGCAATTGATCGGGAGTTAATTGTGAATGAAGTTTTTAATGGTCAGGCTAGAGAAGCTCGAGGGCCAATTTTAAGTGATAGTCCAGCTTTTAATCCTGATTTAAAAAAAGCAAATTATTCAGTTAGTGAAGCTGAAGAGAAAATATCTGAGTCTGGTTTTGTTAAGATAAGCTTGACTGATGATAATTTGTTGAATAAAGATTCAGAAGTTGAAGGTGTTTTGGTTTCTAAGTTTTTAGAAAAAGCTTCTGATTATGGCGTTGAAGCTGCAGGTACTTGGTTGGTAAAAAAAGGTACTAAAAAAAATCCGGAAGACAAATTTTTGGTACTTTCTTTGACTTATCCAGACTCAGCAGACAATGCTTTAGTTGCGGGGAAAATTCAAGAGCATTGGCAAGCAATTGGTGTAAAAGTTTCACTAAAACCTCTTTTACCATCGCAGATTAGCTCGGAATTAGCGAGTGAAAAGAATTTTGAAGCCCTTCTTTTTGGAGAAAATATTGGTGCTGATCCTGATGTTTATGCTTTTTGGCATTCTTCTCAAATTTCAGAAGGTTTAAATATCGCTAATTATTCTAATCAAGAAGTCGATAAAATTTTAGAAAATGCTCGTTTCTCAACAGACGATAATTCTCGTTTTACTGACTATCGTCGTTTTCAAGAATTGGTAACCAATGATCAGGGAGCAATATTCCTATTTTCTCCAAATTATCTCTATTTACAAGTCAAAAAATTACGTGGTTTTAATGGGGTTTCAATCGTTGAACCAAGTGATCGTTTTTCTTCTATTTCAAATTGGTATTTGCGCGTCAACCATCGTTTTGTTTGGTAGAAAAGCACAAAAACCATCTCATATTTTATTAAATTAATTCAAGCTCACTTATGAACATTTTTAACTCTGGCGCTAAGCCGGCTGGTGATTTAGTTTTTTCACCGAACAACCAGTCGAAGCCAGCTCATCCACAAGGCGGTGGATTCAATCGTCGCCGACCAATTGCTAGAAGTTTTCGTCCAACCAACAAAGATAACAAAGACTCGGCAACTCCTCAGATTAACCAGAACACCAATAGTCCTCGTCTCGCTCCAATTAAACGCACTCCACTTCGTGGTGTTCCTCGTCAGGTTTTTTCATCTGAAAATAACAATGGAAAACTCAGGATCATGGTTCTTGGTGGTCTAGAGGAAGTTGGCCGAAACATGACCGTTATTGAATACAATAAAGAAATTATTGTAATTGATATGGGGTTAATGTTCCCAGACGAAGATATGCCAGGAATTGATTACATTATTCCGGATGTCACCTATTTAAAGGACAAAAAAGATTGGATTAAGGGGGTAATTATTACTCATGGTCATTATGACCACATTGGTGGAATTCCTCATATCATGGGGGAAATTGGTAATCCGCCGATGTTTATGGGGAAATTGACTTCTGGCTTGGTTCGAAAACGTCATCAAGAATATAAGAGCGCTCCTCTTTTGAAGATTAAAGAAATTGATGACCATAGCAATTTTAAATTGGGTTCATCTTTTAATATGGAATTTTTAAGAGTTAATCATTCCATTCCAGATTGTTTTGCAATTATTATT
>CAINDR010000026.1 GCA_903847415.1 Candidatus Falkowiibacteriota bacterium | reverse complement strand
GCTTCTTTCAATTGAATATCTGTTTTTGGATTGAACTTTTTAACCTCCTCTTCATCGGCACCACGAACAACATCTTCTTTTTTTTCTTCTTTTTCTGGTCGACGAATTCCTTCTTGCTGGTCTCTAAGTCTTTCGAGCATTTCTCGCTCTTCTTCTTCTGGTAAATTTTCAACCACTGTTTTGACATCAAAAATCTTTGACTTCCCGTTACTTGGATCAAATTCAACGCGAATATTTTGATTTTTTTCACCATAATCCTTACGATAAGCTGCTGCTAAAGCGAGCTCAATCGTTGAGACTACTACTTGAAAATCAAGATTTTTTTCTTCGCAAATTTGTTTAATTGCGCTTGTTAGATCAGACATATTAAATTTTGGTAGTTTTTCTTTAGAAAAACTGATAAATTATAGAAAAAGCTAATTGTTAAGAACAACTAGCTTGATAAAAACAGCTTAGCATAAGGAAGGTTAGTTGTCAAAATAGAATTTAAGGATAATAAGTATTGTTTGAGGTTACATCCAACATCTTTCTGAGAACAAAAATAGTAAAACCTTTCGAAGCTAAAATAATAACTAGACCGATAACAGCATTCTTTAAATAAGCCATTGCCGTTTCCACTTTTTTGGGATCACCCATCGAAGTCATCCAAATAAATCCAGCCATGACAGTAAGAACCACAAAAATAATTGCTAAAAGAGTTAGGGAAGTGTTAATAATTTGATAAATATTTTGCTTAATATTTGGGGTTGCCGGTCCAAAAGCAGTACCAATACTATTTGGGCCAGCGCTACCAATTTGGATTTCCCACATATTAGCTGCTGAAACTGACGTGCTAGAAATAATTCCAAACAATAAAATTGTCCCCAAAAAAGAAACTATTTTTTTAAACTTAAGATTTTGCATAAATTTTGATATAGTATAGATATAAGGTATTATAACACACATGAATATTTCCGCAAAAATTGCTCACAACACTATCATTCAAGTCGCTGGGAAAATTATTGCCAGTATTTTGAGTTTAATTGCTCTAATGCTGATGACTCGCTATCTTGGACCAGCTGGTTTTGGTGAATACACCACCGCTTTTACCTTTGTCTCAATTTTCGCTATTTGTGCTGATTTTGGGTTAACTCTTGTTACTTCTCGCTTACTAAGCGTTCCGGGAGCAGACGAAAAAAAGATTATTAATAATCTTTTTGGCTTGCGAATTGTTTTGGCACTTGGTTTGGTTGGCTTGGCACCTTTTTTTGTTTTTGCCTTACCATATTCCAGAACAATCCAATTAGCCGTGCTTATTGGTTCAATTGCTTTTGTTTTCCCCTTATTAAACCAGGTTTTTGTTGGTTATTTTCAAAAAAATCTCAACTTATTTTATGTTGCCTTAGCAGAAGTTCTGAATCGCGTCGTTTTTTTAATCGCTGTAATTATTAGCATTAGAAGTAATTTTGGTTTAATTGGCATGATGACCGGCCTGTCTGTTGCTGCCTTATTAAGCTTTCTGGTTCATTTTTATTTTATTAACAAAAAAACTCGCATTCAAGTTGCTTGGGATTTTACCTATTGGAAAGAGATTTTAAAAATTAGTTGGCCTCTAGCAATCACTATTATTTTTAATTTAATCTATTTAAAAGCTGACACTTTCTTATTGTCTTTACTGAAAAGTCAAGAAGAAGTTGGTCTATATGGAGCAGCCTATCGAATTGTTGAAGTCCTTAGTTCTCTACCTTTTATCTTTGCTGGTCTTATTTTGCCAATTCTCAGTGCCGCTTGGTTTAGCTCTGATCAAATAAGGTACAAAAAGGTTCTCCAAAAATCTCTTGATTTAACAATAATAGCTATTTTTCCTCTAATTATTGGTGGTCAATTTTTAGCTAACGGAATTATTTCCATTGTCGCCGGAAAAGAATATGCCGGGGCAGGAGTGATTCTACAAATTCTTCTCATTGCTGTTGGTTTAATTTTTACGAGTTGTCTTTTTACTCATGCGGTAATTGCTATTGATAAACAAAAAAAAATTATTGGCGCCTATATTTTCACTGGTGTTAGCTCCCTTGCTCTTTACTTGTTGTTAATTCCGCGCTATTCATACTATGGAGCAGCTATTGGAACTGTTTATAGTGAACTAGCAATTACGGTTGCGGCTATTTATATCGTTTATCGTTACAGCGACTTTCAACCAAACCTCAAAATTGTGCCCAAAGTTCTTGGATCATCTCTGATAATGACCGCCTTTCTTTTGATAATACCGAGTCATTTTCGCAATTCTCACCTTGGAACAATAACTTTGATTGTGGCAGCCGGTATCGTCTATTTGCTTTCCCTTTATTTAATTAAAGGGATTAACTCTTCCGACTTAAATGCTATCTTAAATAAAAAAAATAATTCTGAATTAAATGTATAAATTAATTGAAGAAAACGAAGATTGGTTAGTCATCGAGAAGCCGGCCGGATTAACCGTCCACGCTGGAGCTGGGATTAAAGAAAAAACTTTGATCGATTTTCTATTAGAAGATTATCCAGAAATTGCTCAAGCAGGTGATGACCCAAAAAGACCAGGAATTGTCCAGCGCCTCGACAAAGAAGTAAGTGGATTAATGGTGATTGCAAAAACCACTAAAGGATTTGAATATTTAAAAACTCAGTTCAAAGAAAGAAGGGTTAGAAAAGAATATACCGCTCTTGCTTTTGGGGTGATTGATGTTGACCAAGAAATTTTAGATTTTCCAATCAAACGCTCTAGTAAAGGCTATAAGATGGCCGCTCTTCCTCGCATTAGTGAGGAAAAAATGACAAACAAAAAACCAACCAACAGAGAGCTTGGCTTGCGCGAAGCCTTGGATGGCGCAAAAGATGCTTGGACTCAATTTACAGTTCTCAAAAGATTTACTGGTTCAACTTTAGTCAAAGTGCGCATAAAAACTGGTCGAACTCACCAAATTCGAGTTCATTTTTATGCTTTCAACCACCCACTAATTGGCGACAAATTATATTGTAATAAAAAAAGTAAGGCAAAAAACCAAAAAATAGATTTAAAGCGAGTCTTTCTTTTTGCCGATTACTTATCATTTAAAGGTTTAGACGGCGAAAAACATGAGTTTTCCTTGCCAATGCCTGATGATTTAACTAGTTTTATTAAAACTTTAAAAGAAAAGAAGTAAAAATTTAAGAGCGGTGTTTTAAAATAGAGTCTTATGAAAAAGACTCTATTTTTTGTTTTACTATTATTTTTTATTTTTCCACCAATAACCATCTGGGGAAAGACCCAGAATATTGAGACCACCGGCATAGCAATAGTCATCCCCGGTGAACTTGCTAAACAATTTTTTTATATCATTGATGGAAAAAATCTTTGGCAAATTTATAGTTATCGATCAAATTTTCCCTCAATCAAAAAAGGGGATGTTGTAATTGTACACGGAGAAAAAAGCCAATCGCGAGGAATCTCTAGAATAAAAATTAAAGAACAAAACCAAATAAAAATTATTAGCCACAACAATATACCAAGCACTGAAAAAATTAACACTTCTCAAATTAAAGAAAATTCTGGAAAATTAATTTCAATCGAAGGTGAAATCAAACAAAAAGATGATAATTATTTGTTAAGTGATTCCTCTGGGGAGATAGGCTTAATCAATGGAAAATCTAGTCGCCTTCAAGTCAAGGAAACAAACAAAGTTTCGCTAACCGGCGTTCCTTTTTATTTTGGCAATCAATCTTATCTTTTAGTGCTTTCTGCCAAACAAAACCAGACCGAGAAACAAAAAGAAGAAACCAAGGAAATCGCTCCAGACCTAGAAAGACCAAAAAATGATTTTTATCTAGCAAAAATTGGTATTTTTTTAATCATCATTTATGGATCATTGATTTTTTTCAAAAAAATTAAAAAAAGAAAAAATCTTTTTGACGACTAGACGCTTTTTTACTATAATAAAAAAGCATGAAAATAAAAAATTAATAATTAATAGGTCAAACTGACCTTACTTTTAAAAAATATGCCAAAACAAAAAATTATTGGTTTACCGAGAAAAACTTTTTTTGCGGCCCTTGGTGGAGTCATTTTGGTGATTCTGGTTGCTATTTTATTAACAGTTTTTCTTCCTAAAACCAAACAATTAAGCCCAGAACAAGCGAGAATCCAAACCGAAAACTATATTAACGAAAATTTAATGCCTTCCGGAAGTAAGGTAAAAATTGACAGCGTCCAAGAATACAAAGGTGATTTATACCAAATGAAAATTGATTTAGGAAATGGTCAAAAAATTGATTCCTACGTTTCCAGAGATGGAAAAAAGTTCTTTCCACAATCAATGGACATGAAAGCTGTTTCTGATGAAAATGCTTCAACAGAAAACACAGACCAAGGATCTGCTCCGGTTAGCGAAGTAACCAAGAAAAATTCCAAACCAGTGGTTGAATTATTTATTATGACTTATTGCCCTTACGGAACTCAGATGCAAAAAGGAATATTGCCAGCAGTTGAAGCTCTGGGAAACAAAATTGATTTCCGCTTAAAGTTTGTGAACTACGCAATGCATGGTGAAAAAGAACTACAAGAAAATCTTGTTCAATATTGCGTTCAAAAACAAGAACCAAAAAAGTTAAATGCTTATCTTAATTGTTTTCTCAAAGAAGGGAAATCAGCTGATTGTTTAACTGAAAACAAAATAAACGTTTCATCTTGCGTTACCAAATCTGATAAAGAATTTAAAGTTACCGAAAACTTTACCAACAAAGTAGGGTGGCAGGGTAGTTTCCCACCTTTCGATGTTGATAAAAATGACAATGAAAAATACGGCGTGCAGGGATCACCAACTTTGATTATTAATGGTGAGGAAATTTCCACTTCTCGTGATTCACAAAGTCTTCTTTCCACAATTTGTAGCGCCTTTGAAAACGCTCCAGACGCTTGTCAGGAAAAACTATCAACCACCGCTCCAGCTCCAGGATTTGGGACTGGCGCTGCCAGCTCCGATAGCTCTGGCGCTCAATGCAACTAAGCTAAAGTAGAATAAAAAACATCACTCGCCTTAGAGTGATGTTTTTTTGATATTATTGAGCTAGTTTCTACTTGATGCGACCACGATATTTTTCGGCTGCCAAAATTCTTTTAATTGCAATAATATATGCGGCCTGACGCAAAGTAATTTTTCCACTCTTTTCTTCAAATTTCGCGATCACTCTTTGCCAACCAGATTGCATTTTTTTATCTAAAAGATTTTTTAAATAATCTTCATCCAAAATCTGACCGGTCCGATTTTGAGCCCACTCGAAATAACTAACGATTACCCCGCCCGAATTGGCTAGAATATCTGGAACAACAACTGTCTTTTTTTCAGCAAGAATGCGATCAGCAACCAAGTTAATTGGCCCATTAGCCAACTCAACAATACAAGGGGCAACTACTCTCGCTGCATTTTCTTCAGTAATTTGATTTTCTAAAGCAGCAAGAACCAAAATATCTACTGATAATTCTAATAATTCTGAATTAGAAATTGCTTTTCCGCCAGCAAACTCATAAATACTTTTTCCACTATTTTTCCAAGCAGACAGAGCGGCGACATCCAAGCCATTCTCGTTGTAGACACCACCCTTGCTGTCGCTAGCAGCAACAATCAAGTGACCATCAGCTGCTAATTTTTCAGCCATAAACAATCCTGCATTTCCATAACCTTGAACAGCAATTTTTGCAGAAGATTTTCCGGAAAGAAATTTCTTAATCATTTCTTTGGTTACTAAATAGCCACCTTGAGCAGTGGCATCGCCACGCAAAGCGATTCCGCCCAACTCAATTGGTTTGCCAGTAATCATTCCTGGTTCGTGAGCACCTTTAATTTTTTCAAATTCATCTAAGATGTAAGACATGATTTGTCCATTAGTATAAACATCTGGAGCGGGGATATCTTTATCTTGACCAAGCTTATCGGAAAAAGCTCTGGCGTAAGCGCGACTAATTTCTTCTAATTCTTCGGGAGAAGAATCTTTTGGATTGAACTTAACACCGCCCTTTGCTCCGCCATAAGGAATATCAGCAAGAGAGTTTTTTAAAGACATCCAAAAAGCAAGAGACTGAACTTCATCTTCGCTAACCTCTGGATGAAAACGAATTCCTCCTTTACCGGGACCAAGTGCACGATTATAAATAATCCGCCAAGCAGGTAATTGACGTCCCCCAACAGAAAGTTCCGCATAAGACACTTGAGCGGGATTTTGCAAAACAAGCATATGCTCATCAGAAATATTTTCTAATTTTGCTGCTTCTTTTAAACGTTCTAAATTTTCTAAAACAATACTCATATTTTTAATTATTTACTTTAATAAAGCGTCAATATCAGCCTTCAAAGTTTCTTTATTTTTCATTCCAACAAACTCACCAATCACCGCTCCATTCTTAAAAAGTTTTAAATTTGGAATACTTTGAATTTGATAATTCATCGCCAATTCAACATTGCTCTGATTTTCAGTATCCACCTTGGTAATTTTTACTTTTCCAGCCAATTCCACAGCTAATTCATCAAGAATTGGAGCCATCATGCGACAAGGCATACACCATGGAGCCCAAAAATCAACTAAAACTGGGATTTCACTTTTTAATACTTCTGACTCAAAATTTTCTTTTGTTAATTCTAATGCTTTTGACATAATTTTATTTTTTAAATTTTATTATTTTTTATTAATTTCATCAAAAAGTT
>CAINDR010000025.1 GCA_903847415.1 Candidatus Falkowiibacteriota bacterium | reverse complement strand
TTTTTAAATTTTGGATTAAGGACAAAATTAATAAGGGTTTTGGCCCTTACTAATCTCATGGTTTTTAAATTGTGCACCCAGGGGGATTCGAACCCACGACCATCTCCTTAAGAGGGAGCTGCTCTACCAACTGAGCTATGGATGCTTGATTGTTTTCTAGGTTCTCTGTGGCTGGAGAGGGGCTCGAACCCTCGACCTTAGCGTTATGAGTGCTACGCTCTAACCAACTGAGCTACCCAGCCATTTTTTACTTTCTCCTCTTTATTTATAAATGACATTTTATTCAATGTCAACTGTGCGCCCGGCAGGAATCGAACCCACACCACTTGGTCCGAAGCCAAGCACTCTATCCGTTGAGCTACGGGCGCTTTTAACTGAAACTAGCTTTTTTCAAAGCTAGCTTCAGTTACTTTGTTGAAAAAATTAAGCCTCTCTTTTTCCTTTTAAAACTTGTTTTAAATGATAGCCAGTTTTAAATTTGGCGACTCTTACTTCTGGGATGGTAATTCTCTCTGATGGTTTTTGAGGGTTGACTCCGCCACGGGAGTAGCGAACTCGAGATAGAAAAGTACCAAAACCAGCGATAGTTAATTCGCGGCCATTATTTAATTCGTCGATCACAGTATCAACGAACACTTCAACCATTTCTTCTGCTTGTTTTTTTGTAAGCCCAGTCACTTTATGGTGGAGCTTGTCGATAAGTTGCGCTTTGTTCATATTTTTAGACGTTAACAGAATCTAGCGAGCGTATTCAACGACCCTAGATTCTCTTATAACATTCACTTTTATCTCTCCTGGATATTTTAACTCATTTTCTACTTTCTTTGCAATATCTCTAGCCAAATTATGTGCCTCTAGGTCATTAACTTTTTCGGGATTAACAAAGATGCGGACTTCACGGCCAGCTTGAATAGCATAAGCTTTGTCGATACCATCAAAAGAAGTTGCAATTTTTTCTAGTTCCTCAAGACGCTGAACATAATTTTCAAAACTACCACTTCTTGCTCCTGGACGAGCTGAAGAAATTGCATCAGCAACTTTCACGATCACAGAAACCAAGCTTGCTGGATGGTCATCATGATGAGTGGCGATTGGGTCAATAATTTCTTGAGGTAAGTTAAATTTCTTTGCTAAATCACGACCAATCTCAGTGTGATTGCCTTGGACTTCATGGTCCACTGCTTTTCCAAGGTCATGAAGCAAACCACCTTTTTTGGCGACAGTAACGTCAGCGCCAAGTTCTTCAGCTAGCATTGCTGAAAGATGGGCAACTTCAACACTGTGACGCAAACAATTTTGGCCATAACTGGTTCGGTATTTCAAACGTCCTAAAATTTGGACAAGTTTTGGGTCGAAACCAGCAACACCAACTTCATACATTGCTTCTTCACCAGCTTTTTTGATGTCGACCGAAATTTCTTTTTTAGCAGCTTCCACCGCGTCTTCAATTTTGGTTGGGTGAATGCGACCGTCCTTAATTAAATAATCTAAAGTTTTTTTTGCGATATGACGACGAATTAATGAAAAACCAGAAACAGTGATTGCATTCGGGGCATCATCAACAATAATTTCAACACCAACTGCTTGTTCAATTGCTTTAATATTTCGCCCTTCACGACCAATAATACGCCCCTTCATTTCATCATTTGGTAAATCAACGGTGGTGGTTGTGAGTTCGACTGTGTAATCAGAAACCATTCTTTGCATGGCAAGGGCCATGATGTTTTTTGCTTTGTCTGCCAAAACATCATCACCTTCTCGCTCCATTTTGTTGATTCGCGCTTTCAAATCTTCTTCGGCGGTTTCTTCAATTTTTTTGAATAAGATTTCTTTCGCTTCAACTTGGTTCAGTTTGGCAACTTCTTCTAGCTTAGCAAGCTGATCTTCTTTAATGGTTTTAATTTTTTCTTTAATTTCCTGAACCTCGTTTACTTTGTCGTAAAGTTGTTGTTGTTTTTCTTGTAATTCTAATAATTTTTGAGAAAAAGCACTTTCTCTCTGTTCGAGGCGATTTTGGAGATTCGAGATTTCTTTGCGGCGATTTCCTTCTTCGGTTTTAGCTTCATTAATAATTGCCAAAGCTTTATCTTGAGCTTTTAGCAACGCTTCTTTTTCTTTGCTTTTGGCTTCATTAATAATTTTGTCAGCCACGATTTTAGCATGGCCAACCTTCTTTCCTGTTGAGGCGCGGTAGGCAAAAAAGCCAATAAAAAAACCGCCAACAAGACAGAGCGCTGAGATCAAATAAATCATAATATTTCCGTCTATGTTTCGAGCGGAGGATGGCTATCGAGATAAAAAAATTATTTTTTGATTAAAAACAAGGCTCAAGAATGAGTTTTTAAAAATTAGCCTATTTTTCTAATATTTTTAATCATGAGGAGTGTGCTTTTTTTGAAGACAACAAGAATGGTGTTTAATTTTTTATCTAACGAGAGGTGATCTTCCGTGAACCGCTTTTCGGCTTCGAAAACAGTAAATTATTTATAAACCCCAAATAGTGGGGATTTATTTCAAGTTTATCAGATATTTAAGTACTTGTAAAGTCCAATAATTGGCTGTAATTTGAAAAAAACAGGTTGACGAATATGGAAAAATAAAGTAGTATAAAAGCACGCTTCATCGCGAATTACTCAAATTAATCATTTTTTTATGAATATTACCGAACTGGCTAGAACATTAAGGATTAGTCCACAAGAACTTAAAGACCTTTTACCACAAATGGGTTTTAATATTGGGCAACGAGCGATTAAGGTTGACAACAATACTGCCAAAAAAATTATTAAGAATTGGCAAATTTTAAAACATCAATTGGATGTTAAAAAGGCAGCGCTGACTCAGAAATTGAAAGAGGAAGATGCCAAGCGAGAGAAAAAAGTGGTTTTTGTGCCACACGCTCTTTCGGTTCGTGATTTTGCGGAAATTTCTCAGGTGCCAGTAAACAAAATTTTAGCCGAGTTGATGAAGAATGGTGTTTTTGCTTCAATTAATGAAAAGATTGATTTTGACACAGCGATGATTATTGGTGGTGATTTGTTTTTGGATGTTCAACCAAAAGTTGGTGACGATGAAACTGAAGATGAGAAAAACAAGTTAGTTGATATTTTAGGCAAAGAAGAGGCGATTGATATGTTGGAGCGCCCTCCAGTCATTGTTGTGATGGGCCACGTCGATCACGGAAAAACCAAATTACTCGATTCTATTCGTCAGGCAAATGTTATTGCTGGTGAAGCCGGTGGTATCACTCAGCATATTGGCGCTTATCAAGTAACTAGAAAAGAAAAAGTTTTAACTTTTATTGATACTCCAGGGCATGAAGCTTTTACAGCAATGAGAAGTCGTGGCGCCAAGGTCGCTGATATCGCTATTTTAGTAGTTGCTGCTGATGACGGCGTGAAACCACAAACCGTTGAAGCCTTCCGAATTATTGAAGCGGCAAAAATTCCTTATGTGGTCGCAATTAATAAAATTGATAAAGAAGATGCAGATTTAGATCGGACTAAACAAGAATTAGCTACTCAATTAAATATTACACCGGAAGATTGGGGCGGAAAAACGATTTGCGTGCCAATTTCTGCCAAAGAAGGGACGGGGATTGAAAACTTGCTTGATATGTTATTGCTGGTTTCTGAGGCTGAGCTCGGTGATTCCTTGAAGGCTAACCCAAATGCTAGCGCTGCTGGAACAGTTGTTGAATCTAACGTCGACAAAGCTGCTGGACCGGTTGCCACTATTTTAATTCAGAATGGGACTTTGGTGCTTGGTGATCAGCTTTGTTTTAACGGAGTAATTTATGGTAAAGTAAAAGCTTTAAAAAATTATAAAGGCGAGAGTATTATTTCTGCTGGTCCGAGCACTCCAGTGAAGATTTTAGGATTAAAGCTTTCCCCTGCTGTTGGTGATATTTTAGAAAC
>CAINDR010000024.1 GCA_903847415.1 Candidatus Falkowiibacteriota bacterium | reverse complement strand
GCAACAATAATAAAAATAAAAACAGGAATATACCACCAACCAATTTCAAAACTACCAAGAAATGGTAAATGAAAAACCGTCCAATCAAGTTTGTAATAAAACCAAAGTGCTGCTACTAGGGCAATAAAAAAATAAACCAACAAACGATGTCTAAGCTTCAAACCACCACCACCCTTGGTGCCAAGACCACGGACATCGAGCCAATCGTCAACTAAGCCGATTAAAGCTGAGGAAATCAAAACCCCCAAAGGAAGGAGGGTCTCCGGACGAGATAAAAAATTAAATTCAGCCAACCAAGAATTTGGAAACCACAAAGACATAAAATAAAAGAACAAAGCAAAACAAAGAACAGTAAACCAAATCAAAATTCCACCCATTGTTGGTGTTCCCTCTTTATGGGCGTGTAACAAACTAAAAATTGGTGTCTTCCCATTATTACGGATCTTTTTCCCTAATTTATATTTATAAAGGAAATTAGTCAGCAATGGTGTTAGTAAAAAAGAGAAGGAAAAAGCAAGGGTGGCTAAAAAAATAATTCGAACGATTTGAAGAGATGTCATAAAGAATTAACGAAAATTAACCAAATAAATTGAAAATAAAGCTGCTAATAAAAAAATTTCAGAAATAATTGCTGCTCCCCAAACAAAAAAAGAAAGAAAGCGATAATACTTTTTCTTGGCAACAATCAAAAGAATTAAAAAATCAAACAAAAAGAAGGCCAAGGCGATTTGTGCCAATAAAAATACAGATTTTTTCTCACCAATCCAGTCCACGCCAAAATCAACGTTATAGTGAAGAATTAAAATATTTTCTTGAAAATCTTGAAAAATCTTCCACGAACCCAGAAAAAGACTGCTTAATAATAAGATGTTAAGAATTAGAAAAACCCAGGAATGACGCCAAGAAAAAACCGCTCGAAAAGCCGAAACAGCCTGATCACGAAACAAATACCATTTATTGGATAATTTTGAATATTTCATAAATTTAGACTAATTACATTTTAACATATTTCATCATAACGCAAAACAATGCTATAATCAAAGATAATAATCACTTTATGCCAAGAAAAATTCTTAATAAAATAATCCGCCATCTTGATAGCAACGAATTAGAGAGTTTTATTCTCGATCGTCAATCGGGAGAATTATGCTATCTCGCCAAAGAAAAAGGAAAAATAATCAAAATTCCAGACAATCTCTGCCAAGATTTCTTTTCCGCTGTTGAAAATGCTTTAGCGAGTAACCATGAGGGTGAAAAATTATTTTGTTTATTTAGCTCTAGGGGAAAAATTAATATTACTCTTAGACATCACTTTGAAGATGGCAAGCAAAAAATCAGCGCTGAAATTGAAAAAACTGAAAAATTAATCGGCTTTACTCAGATTGGCTTTGATTTAAAACAACAAAAACAAATCAAAACTGCTTTAAAACAAAAAAAAGGCCTAATTATTGCTGGCCTACCAGCCGGAAATGGTTTAAGTAATCTAATCAACTCTTTGGCGGCAGAAATTAATCTGGAGGAAAAAAGTGCTTATCTCTTATCGAACGCAAATGAATACAAAATTGATGGTTTAAATTTTATTCAATTAGAGTATCCCTTTGAGAACGATTTAAGAACAAAGCTGGCTTGGTTAGAAAAAAAAGATGCAGAAATTATTATTATTCCAGAAATATACGAAAGACAAACCGCCCTTGCTTTAGCCAAACTGGCTAATTCTGGTCATCTTATTTTAGCTGGCTGTCGAAGTCGAGACGCCTTTAGTGTTCTAAATTCATTTCTAAAAGCAGGGCCAACTAGAGAAATCTTGGCAAATTTTTTACTGATTATCTCTGGTCGCCAAATTCATCGACTCTGTCCACATTGTGCAGAAAAATATTCTGTTAACAACACCGAAATTCAATCTTTTGCCAAACGATTTTCTCTCCAAAAAAAAATTACCGAAGCTCTGATTCCCAAAAGACTAATTCGTTCAATTGGTTGTCCCAAATGCCACTACCGAGCTTACACAAATAAAATTGGCTTATTCGAAACATTAACCTTTAATAAAGAGCTTCGAAGTTGCCAGAATATTTCAGAAATTAGACAAAAAGGATTTGATCAAGGATTCCAACCATTAATCATTAAAGCTTTAAGTGCTGCTAAAAATGGTCTCATTTCTCTACAAGAAATTTTAAGTTTAAAACTTTAAATACATGAAAATTTTCTGCGTTATTCCGGCTTGGAATGAAGAAAAAAATATTCCTGAAGTCTTAAAAAAATTAACTGGTTTTGTTGACCAAGTGGTAGTTGTTGATGATTGTTCAAGTGATCAAACTAGTGAAATTGCCAAGAAGTTTGGAGCGATTGTTTTGCGACATCAAATTAATCGCGGACAAGGAGCTGCTCTGCAAACCGGAAATTCCTATGCTTTAAAAAATGGAGCAGATATTATTGTGCATTTTGATGCTGATAATCAATTTCTAGCGACTGAAATTCCCTTGGTAATCGCCCCCCTGCTAAATAAACAAGCTGACATTGTTTTTGGCTCTCGTTTTTTAGGGAAAAAAGCAAATCTCCCCTTTTTCAAAAAATATTTAATCATGCCTCTTGCTCGGATTATTAATCATTATATTTTTAAAATCACTCTCAGTGATCCCCAGAATGGCTTTCGCGCTCTAAGCAAGGAAAGTGCAACCAAAATAACCATTGAAAATCGTGGTTTTGCTCATAACAACGAAATCCAAATGAAAGCTTTCAAGCTAAAACTACGGATACAAGAAGTTCCAATCACTGTTATTTATCATCGTTATGGTCAAAAATTTAGCGGTGGCATTCGAATTTTAAAAGATTTATTAATTTCTAAAATTATTAACTAATTATGTATTTACAAGAATTAATCGCCTTACTATTAATCATCTTTTTTGTTTCTAGACTTTTGGCTCAAAAAAAGAAAAAAACAATCAGTATTAATGAATTCCGAATTTGGCTATCATTCTGGTCAATAGCCGCAATTAGCGTTCTCTTTTTGAAACCACTAGACAAACTAGTTGCTTCTCTTGGGTTTACTGCTAGCAGTATCACCGTTTTATTTTATGGAGCAGTATTTATTTTGTTTTATTTAATCTTCAAACTGAGATTAAATTTTGCAAAAATGGATCAAGAATTAAGCACCTTAACTCGTGAAATGGCAATTTTAAAAGAAGAGCAAAAAAAATAATATTTTATGAAGATTGTCTGCGATGCAGAATTATTGCCAAGCCTAACAACTATTAAAAGTTTATACAGCCTAACGCCCTTGAACTTCGCTTCTTTTAGCGCTTTTCGAGAAATTAGGGCTGCAAATTTAGTGATAGCTGGTTGGCCAACACGGAAATCGATATTCTGGCTAAGAATCAGCCTCCTTCTCTATCCTTCAAAAAAATTACTAGTCTTTACTCGTCCCCAAGAAATAAGCGAAAAGATTCCTCCTTTTGACAAAAAATTTCTTTTGCGTGCTAATCGAATTATTTGCCCCAACTTAGAAAACGCCAGACGTGATTCTTTGGCTTTAATTTATTGGCGAGCCCCAGAAAAATTTCGAGAAATTCCTCAAGGCATTGACTTAGAAAAATATAGTCAAAAAGAATCTTACAAACCATCAACAAATGAAACAATTGCCAAGTTTAAGGCTATTATTAATTTTGTTACCAAAAAAGTAATTAAAAAAGGTTTACCAAGTATTTTAATTATTTGCACCGACCAAGAGGAATGGCAGGAAATAATTGGCAATAATCGCCTTCAAGGAAATATTTTTTATTTCAATCAAGAAGAATATGACCAGATTAAAAAAATCAAAAGTTACCAAGAGGCTGATATTCTCGTGGTAACCAGTAATCAAGGTGACTCAACTACTAATAATATTATTGAGGGATTAGCCTGTGGTCTGGCAATTATTGCCCCACGTAACCCTAACCTGAATAATCTTTTTTCCCACGATCAACAAGGCCTCTTTTTTAAACCTAATGATCACGAAGATTTAATTGAAAAAATAAACCTTCTGTGTGGTGACGAAGAAAAGAGGGAGAAAATGAGTCGAGAATCAAGAAAATTAGCAGAAAATAAATATAACAAAAAACAAAGAGATTTAAAAATTCTACAAATCATTAAAGAATTAGAAAAGTAAAATATTTCAAAAAAACACCATCGGCGAAACCCTGATGGTGTTTTTTTGGTGATTCCCTGATTATTGAAATTTTTGTAATTGTTTTTGAGCTTGAAGATCAAAGATAGTTTTTTTCAAACCATTCTCCATTGTGACAACTGGCATCCAACTCATTTCATTGCGAATTTTTTTAATACACGGTAAGCGCAATTCGGTCATAAACAACTTTCCTTCTTCAAAACGAATCTTGGAAGTTGAAGAGGTTTCCGAAATAATAATTTCAGCAATCTTTTTAAAACTTGAATCGACATCCGAGCCAATATTATAAGGACCAAAACCACCGCCATCCATTACTTTGATCGCTGCATCCACAACATCGCTAACATAACAGAAAGAAGAGGAAAAATTTTCTTTTCCAAAAATTACTAGATCATTGCCATCAAGAGCGGAATTAATAAAATCCGGAATCATCTGTTCATCTCCAAGGGGCATTCGTGGGCCATAAGTCCGAAAAACTCTAATAATCTTAGCATCAAGATTGTAAACATCGTGATAATTTTGAATTAAACTTTCTGCAAAACGTTTTCCTTCGTCATAAGAACTCCGAGGAGAAATTGGATCGACTGCGCCAATATATTCTTCAAAAACCTGTTCACTAGGATTCTTTTCATCTCTAAGACCATAAACTACCGAAGAGGAAAATTGTAAAAATTTTGCCTCATAATAGACTGCCAAATCAAGTAAATTTTTTACGCCAATCGAATTAACCGCTAAAGTGGAAAGACGATTTTCCATAAAATGCTTTGGCGAGGTTGGACAAGATAAATTATAGATCTCTTGAATTCCTTGAAATTGAACTTTAAATTTTTGTAGTTCCGGTAAAGAAGCGAGATCAATCGGTGTGCTAATGTCATGATTAATAAAAACAAAATCTGGATTAGACAATAGATGATCAATATTTCTTTCTGAACCAGAGGAAAAATTATCAACACAAATAACCTTAGCAATCTTAACTAACTCGTCACAAAGATGAGAGCCAATAAAGCCAGCTCCACCAATAATCAAGATATTCTTTTTTTCAAAAATTACTTTTTTTGCCATATGTCTTAAAATTAATTTTTTATTTTAATTACCCCAATACTAACCCCGCCCTTGAATGCGTTGGAATATGGTTCAAAGGAAAGTGATTCTTTACCCGATCCATCAAGTATTTTGACTTGCGAATTAACGCCAACTGGAGATCCAATAATAATTTCCGATAAACCATCGTAATCCAGGTCTGCGGATGAAATAGTTCCGCCTTTTTTCTGAAAACGATCAAAAACTAAAAATTGACGCTTCAAAAAAAGTTTTGAATCATAGATTCTCACTAAACCTTCCATGCCGGTCGCTGGAATAAAAGCGAGATCTGACCGATCTTTACTGCTACGACCAGAAATATTAAGAGATGAAACATTAATTCCACCCTTAAATAAGTTGTTGTAAGGATAAAACGACTTTAGCAAAACTCCCGCTTCAGAAAAAACTTTGACCGATTCTTGCCCATTAGCTGGCGCCGTCACAATTTCCAATTTTCCATCACTATTAAAATCTGAGGTTGCTAGATTTATTCCCAACTTATAATTTTTTCCATAAGGGAAAAACTCTCTGATTAATTTTCCAGAAGCAGAAAAAATCCGCACTGGTTGATTTTGATCAGAAGAAGCCACTATTAGATTGTCGAGGTCAGAGCTAGAAAAATTACCAGCAGCGAGTGAAAAATTCCCTCGATAATTTTTTCCGTAAGGGAAAAATTGTCTTTTCAACTTTCCATCAAGGGAATATATTTTGATTTGATTATTACTGGCTCCAAACACTAATTCTTGACCTTCTTGAGCATCAAATTCACCATTCACCACTTTAATTGCTCCCCGATAACCAGGAAATGGATCAAATTCTTTAAACATCTCTCCAGCCTCATTAAAAATTTTCACCTTTTGCGGCAACTGACCAAGAGGGGTGGATATTGGCGCAGTTACAATAAAATTTGAATATTCAAACAAAAGACCAGAAGCAAAAGAAACAGCACTATTGGCGTTTATTCTGCCATAACCAAGTTGATTTTTGTATTGTGGGTTAAGTTGAG
>CAINDR010000023.1 GCA_903847415.1 Candidatus Falkowiibacteriota bacterium | reverse complement strand
TTAGCGACTAAAAATAAAATTAATAGCTTAATTAACGAATTAAATAAGCAGGTTAAAGAGCCGGTTTCTTTAAACCCTGGTGTCGGTGAAGAACTAGCGAGCAGTTCACTTCCTAGCTTCTTTGTCGGAGAAATGACCGATGAAGAATTATTTGGCAAAAAACCAGAACAAGTAATTGTGAAGATTGTGAAGCTAGAGCCCCTCAAAACCATTCTTTCTCCAGGCAATAAAGGGGTGGAGGTGAAAAAACTGCAAGACTTTTTAATCTCGCAAAACCTGTTAGCCAAAGATGCAAATACTTCTTTCTATGGCGATCAGACCAGAACAGCAATTGAAAAGTTTCAAATTAAAGAGGGAATTATAAAAAATAGAGGAGAGCAGGGTTTTGGCATTTTTGGTCCAGCCACTCTCCAGGTGGTTAATCGGATGTTATTGGGACAATAAAAGGGTTGACAATATTAAATATTGATGTTAGATTTAAAGGCCAAACATGAAAATGATTGGTCTTTTTTTCGCAAATTAACAAATAATCAATATAATGGAAGTGTTTAATAAAATTAAAGATTTAGTTTTAGATCACAATATTTCTTGTGAGTTTTGTAAAGATAACAATACTTCATTTTTTTTAAAAATGACTGAAGATTCGTTGCCAAATGAAGATTTTTGGCGAGAATTTTTTTCCTGGTGTACTGAGCAAAATTTTTCTGGTGAATTCGAGTTTATTTTGATGACTAAAAAAGGTGGTTTTTTTAACTTTTTTGCAAAACCAAAAGTAATTCAAGAAAAAATTAAGGTGGCTAGTTTAAAGGAAATTATTCTTAAAAATAATGAAGTTTTTTTGCCGATTTCTTTTGAAGAAAGGGAGCGCCTTCAAGCTTTTGAATTAAATTCGGAGTATGCCAGATTCAGTTTTGGAACTCTTCAGGGATTTCGTTCAAATTTTGTGAAATTACCGCTAGGGAACTGTTGTGGATTTAAAATTATCGTTTGATGTTTGGGGTAGTAAATTTACTACCCTTTTTTATTAGTTAAAAAACTGGTAATAGCAAGAAATGTGTCTTAGTATTGATTTTTTCAACTTTCCTTTCCCTTAAATACTAATTCTTGTATAATATAAGGATAGAATACGCTAGTTCCTATAGTTTAATGGATAGAACGCTGGCCTCCGAAGCCGGAAATCCCCGTTCGAATCGGGATAGGGGCACTAATATTACCAAAAATGATTAAAATACATTCAATTGAAACCTTTGGGACACATGAGGGGCCGGGCATTCGCCTGGTGCTTTTTTTACAGGGTTGCAACTTTCGTTGTGCTTATTGTCATAACCCAGATACAATCAATTTGCTTGGCGGTAAAGATTATTCGATTGAGCAAATCACCAACTTATTAGAAGAACAAAGACCCTACTTTGCTAGTGGCGGTGGTTTAAGTGTTTCTGGTGGTGAACCCTTGTTGCAAGCCAAAAAACTACTTTTGCTGTTTGCGGAAGTGAAAAGACTTGGTTTTAATACGGCTCTTGATACCAACGGCAGTATTTGGACACCGGATGCCAGAAAATTAATTGCTTTGGCTGATTTAGTAATTTTTGACATCAAACAAATTGATGGAGAAAAGCATCGAGAATTAACTGGTGCTAGCAATTTGGCGGTTTTGGAAAACATTCAAGAACACGACCAATTAGGGAAGCCTTTTTGGATTCGCTACGTTCTGGTTCCTGGTTGGACGGATCAGGAATCCGATTTAGAAGGTTTGGGAAGTTATTGTGCTAATTTAAAAAATTTAAGTAAATTAGAGATTTTGCCCTATCATCAGTTGGGGGTTTATAAGTATCAAGAACTGGGAATGCCTTATCGCCTCAATAACGTTCCAGTTGCAAGCACTAAAGATTTGGAAAGAGCAAAAAAGATTCTAAATAAATTTGTAAAAAACGTGGTTATTTAGTTTTGTCTTTCGAGTTTTCTATATTATAATTAAAAGTAGTTATTTATTGATAAATATTTTTTATGAAAAACTTAGATTTAATTTTTCAAGCAAAAAGCGTTGCCATTGTTGGCGCTTCAACTAAAGAGCATAGTGTTGGAAATGAAATTGTGAAAAATTTAGCAAGCCAGGGTTATTCTGGAAAAATTTTCCCAGTTAATCCAAAGGCAACTGAACTTTATGGGCATCCTTGTTATCCAAGTTTGAGTGCTATTTCCGAGGCAGTTGATTTGATGATTGTGGTTGTCCCCTCAGCAATTGTTCCACAAATTATGGAAGAGGGTGGTTCTTTGGGTATCAAGGGGGCTATTATTATTTCCGCTGGCTTTAAGGAGTCTGGTCACTCTGAATTGGAAGATGAGGTAAAAAAGATTTGTGAAAAATATGAAATTGCTTTAATTGGTCCAAATTGTTTAGGAGTAATTAATCCAGCTCTCCAGTTAAATGCATCTTTTGCGGCGGTGATGCCACCAATTGGTTCGGTTGCTTTTATCTCTCAGAGTGGAGCTTTGTGTACGGCAATTTTAGATTGTGCCAAAGAAATGGGAATTGGTTTTTCTAAGTTTATGAGTGTGGGAAATAAGGCGGTTCTAGGAGAATTAGCTATTTTGGAGTATTTAGCCGAAGATCCGCTCACTAAAGTAATTGCGATGTATGTTGAGCAATTGAGCGACCCCGAACCATTAATGGCGATTATTCGAAAAATTACCACAGGACCAAACCCAAAGCCAATCATTATTTTAAAGTCTGGCAGGACTGGCGCTGGAGCAGGAGCTTCTGCTTCTCATACTGGAGCCTTGGCAGGGAATGATTCTGCTTATGAAGCTTTGTTCCGGCAAAGTGGTGCAATTCGGGCTGATAATATTAGTCAATTGTTTAATTATATAAAAATCTTTAGCACCAACCCAGTTAAGAGTGCCAAAAATTTAGCAATAATCACTAATGCTGGTGGTCCAGGAGTTTTGGCAATTGATGCTGTTGTTGAGGATGGCTTGGTGCCAGCGGTTTTGTCCGCTGAGACACAGGCTAAATTAGCCTTAGCTTTGCCAGTTTCAGCTAATTTGCATAACCCCATTGATATTATTGGCGATGCAATGGCTGACCGGTATCGAGCAGCACTAGAGGCAGTGTTAGCTGATAGTGGTGTTGATTCGATGCTTTTGATTCTCACTCCGCAAGCCATGACTGAAATTGAGGCAACAGCAACCGCCTTGGTTGATGCTAAAAATAAATTTGGCAAACCGGTCGCAGCTGCTTTTATTGGTGAAGAGTTGGTTGTTCCAGGAATTAAGATTTTAAGAAATTCTGAGGTAGCAGTTTTCCCATATCCTGAGGAGGCGGTTAAAGCACTCGATGTGTTAAATGATTTTTTTGAACATGCTCAAAGAATAATTGGAGAGGTTAAAGAAATTCAAAATGTTGATCTAGAAAAAGTTAAAAATATTTTTGCACAATCTCGAGCGGCCGGGGTTTTGTTTTTTCCTGAAGCTCGGGCCTTGGCGGTTTTAGAAGCCTATGGCCTACCAGTTTTAAAAAGTCGGGTAGCCAGAACTAGGGAAGAAGCAGAGGTAATTGCTAAAGAATTTGGTGTAAAAACTGTCATGAAAATTGTTTCTCAAGATATTTCTCACAAAAGTGATGCTGGTGGTATTTCTTTAAATATTTTACCGGAAGAAGCTGGTGATAAATTTGAAATTTTAATGGCGCGAGTAGCCAAAAATCGACCAGAAGCAAAATTAGAAGGAGTTTTACTCGAAGAAATGATGATTGACTCTGGAGTGGAATTAATTCTTGGTGGAATCAAAGATCCTTCTTTTGGAAATATGATTATGGTGGGACTTGGTGGAATATTTGTCGAGGTATTGAAAGATGTTGTTTTTGGCTTGAATCCTTTGAGTCGAGAAGATGTCTTGGTGATGCTTGAGTCATTGAAGTCAAAGAAAATGTTAGCTGGTGTGCGAGGTGCTAAGCCAACGGACATTGAAGCGATTGTTGACGCAGTATTGCGTTTAGCAAAGTTGTTAGAAGATTTTCCAGAGATTAAAGAATTGGACATTAATCCATTGTTAGCTCTCGAGGTTGGTAAGGGGGTAAAAGTTTTGGATGCTAGAATTGTGATTGAATAAGATTTAATTTTGAATATTGTGCCAAAGAAACCTAATCTTAATATTTCATTTTTAGAAAAAAACGGCATCATCCTTAATAAATTAGATGTTCGTTCTTTTGTTTACCAAAATGCCAAGTCCTATTCTGGCTCAGCGGCTTTTTTAATGGGACCAACTAAAAGAACAATTAAACTCTGGGAGAAGTGCCAACACTTAATAAATAAAGAACGAAGAAATGGTGGTATTTTGAAAATAGATGCTGATACCATTCCGAGTATCACTAGTCATCGACCAGGATTTATTGATAAAAAACTAGAATTAATTGTTGGTTTGCAGACCGATGAACCTTTAAAGCGAGCGATCAAGCCCTATGGTGGTATTCGGGTTGTGGAAAAAGCTTGTCAGGAAAATAGAGTAAAATTATCCAAAAAAGTAGTGGAAATTTTTAATAATCATCGCCAAACACACAGTGATGCTGTTTTTTCTGTTTATACCGAGGAGATGAGAACCTTGCGACGGACGGGATTATTAACTGGTTTACCAGATTCTTATGGCCGTGGACGTCTGATTGGCGATTATCGTCGAGCAGCTTTGTTTGGTTTAGATTATTTAATTGAAGCCAAAAAAGAAGACAAAAAGAATTTGGACGCCACTGAATTAAGTGAAGAAATTATTCGTTTGCGCGAAGAAGTCGCGTCACAAATTAAAGCTCTGGAAGATATCAAATTAATGGCGGAAGCTTATGGTTTTGATATCTCCAAACCTGCCAAGAATGCCAAAGAAGCCATTCAGTGGGCTTATTTCGCTTTTCTTGCTGGCTTAAAAGAACAAGATGGGGCAGCGATGAGTCTAGGGAATGTCAGTAATTTTTTTGATTGCTATCTGGAAAAAGATTTGAAAGCCGGTCAGCTCACCGAAGAAGAAGCTCAGGAACTGGTGGATCATTTTGTGATGAAGTTACGCTTGGTGCGTCACTTGCGGACCGCAGAGTACAATCAATTATTTGCTGGTGATCCAACTTGGTTGACGGAATCTCTGGGAGGAATGTGGGTTGATGAAAAAACCAAAGTAACAAAAACTTCCTATCGCTTTTTGCAGACTTTGTATAATCTTGGCGATTCACCAGAGCCAAATCTCACGATTCTTTGGTCCAAAGATTTGCCAGAAAATTTCAAGAATTTTTGTGCTAAAGTT
>CAINDR010000022.1 GCA_903847415.1 Candidatus Falkowiibacteriota bacterium | reverse complement strand
TTATTATATTATCCAATTTTTCTCGTTGTAATTGCATATATCTGGTGTCATGGCAATTCATAGGGTTTATATAATAAATAATAACTATTTATTATATAAACCCTATGAAAAGTGTAAACCATTATGCTGCAGTGTTAACAAATTTATAAAATACTAGTTCAAAATTAGCTTTTAATTCAATTGCCAAATTGCAAAATTTAGAACTGAAGCAAAACTCACCCAAAGTAAATATGGAACTAAAAGCCAGGCAGCGACTTTGCTTTGTTTTTTAAAGTAATAAATAGTTAAAATAATTAAAACCCAAAGAACGATAATTTCCACAAAAGCTAAGAAAGGGTTTTGAAAAAAGAAGAATAAAAAAGACCAAAGAATATTAGCAATTAACTGAACAAAGAAAAAAATCATTGAAGAGTGCAAATAAATACGATCACTTCTTCCCTTCTTTTTTAAACATTGATTCCAAATCAAAAAGAAAGAAACACCCATCATGATAAATAAGATTGTCCAAACTGGTCCAAAAATCCAATTCGGCGGATTAAAAGATGGTTTGTTAATTGTTGGATACCAAGTGGCAAGTGAACTAAAATTTGCCAAAGATCCAAGATAACCCGCAGAAAGAGTAATAAATAAAGAAGCAATTAAGCGCCCGAGACGTTTAAAATTTTTCATATTTTTATTTTTCAACAACAACCATTCGATACTCAATACGATCTTTTTGAGAGTCATAAAGCTCCATCGATGGCGCTGCTTGATAATTATGAATTTTGAGATATTTATTAAGGGCTGAATAGATTTTAAGTGGTCCTAAAAAATAAGAAATTTGATTGCGATAAGGAAACTCACTAACGATATTTCTAGCAACCGGATTTCTTCTTATTTTTAAATCTTTGGATAAGCTGATTTCATCAAATCGAGAAATACTTTCTTTTGAAAGCAAGCAACCAACTTCACTGCGTAATTTTTCCTTTGCTACTTGGCCAGGTTGATCGAAGTAAACGCCAAAACCAATCTGACAATCCAAATTAAAATTATTTTTTAATTCTTGAGAAACGATATCGATCTTCGATCCAGATTGTTTGTAGTCACCAATCATTTCTTGATAAACCAAGACTTCGCCGCCAATGCTTTTTTCGATAAAATTAACTTTATTAAACATCCCGTAATAAAAAGCGGTCCCTAAAACAAGAAAAATAAAAGTGCCAAAAATAATAAAAAAAGTTTTCATATTAATAAAAATATTTTAGCATAAAAAAAGAGAAACCGGGAGAGCTTGGTTTCTCTATTATTTTATTTAAAACGTTTTTTGGTGGAAAATTTCTTTGGCCTATTCACCGAAAAATCTTGATTGTGGCGACTCTTTCCTGTTGAAATAATGTTGTTTTTAATATTTCTTTCTGGAAGCAAATCTTTTTCAAAACCAAAAAGATTATTGGTTGATGAGTTCCCCTTCTCAGCCCTTCTTGGAAATGATGATTTTGTTGCTCCAAATCTTTGACCATTCCCGGAAAAACTTCTTTCACTAAATAATTTATTGCCAGTTTTATTATTTTGGGAATTAAATGTTCCTTTACTTCTAGTTGATAATTCATTTTCACGACTGAAGGGTTTGCTAGTTTTATGATCACTAAAAGTTTTTTTCTTCAACGGTTCTTTCCCTCCAAAACGACGAGCAGAACTAGCCCCACCAAAACTTGAGCGAGTAGAATTAATTCGGCGAGTAGCGAAATCTGTTCGTCCTAATTCTCTTTCAACTGGAACCGCCAACTTTCTTTCTGGAAATGTCATGCCAGTCAATTCTTTGAGTGGTAGATTTTTTTTAATTAATTTTTCGATTTCCTTAATTTGACGACGTTCAGAAACAGCGGCAAAAGAAATTGCTTTGCCAGACTTCCCAGCTCGACCAGTGCGACCAATTCGATGCACATAGTCTTCGAGATTGTCTGGTAAATTATAATTAACTACCAATTCAATACCACTAACATCCAAGCCTCGAGCGGCAATATCAGTACCAACTAGAATTCGATATTTACCAGATTTAAAGCCAGCTAGAGCATCTTTTCTCTGATTTAAAGACAAATTAGAGTGAATTTCGGCAGCAGAAAAACCAAGAGCTTTCAATTTTCCAACAATTCCTTTGGCACCATATTTGGTGCGCATAAAAACCAAAACGGAACCCTTATATTCTACTAAAATCTTTTCCAAATGACGCAATTTATCTTCAGCTTTTACTAAATAAATTTCTTGATCCACCTGTTCAGCGGAAGTGCCTGCCGGAGCTACTTCAATTCTCACTGGAGTTTTTAAATGCTTTGCTGCCAATTTAACAATTCCGTTTGGCATCGTTGCCGAAAAAAGCATGGTCTGACGTTCTTTTGGTAAATAAGTCATAATCTGCTCCACTTGAGGTAAAAATCCCATATCCAGCATCATGTCACCTTCATCGAGAACTAAAATGCAAGTCTTATCCAATTTCAAAGACTTTCTTTTTAAATGATCTGCTAAGCGACCAGGAGTGGCGACTACAATTCGCAAGCCTCTGCGAATGAGATAAAGCTGGCGATCAATATTTTCACCACCAATCAAAACCGCAATTGGTAAGTGAGCGATTGTGTTCAATTTTCGAATATTTTCTTCAACTTGAATCGCTAACTCCCTGGTTGGCAACAAAATAACTGCCTGACTGTCATTATCGCGCACTAATCTTTCTAAGATGGGCACGCCGAAAGCAAAAGTTTTGCCAGTGCCAGTTTGAGCAATACCAATTAAATCAGCACCAGTCAGAGCTGGTGGAATTGCTTTTTCTTGAATTGGTGTTGGAATAGTGAGTTTTAAGCCACTGATAACGGTCATTAAATCAGGGCTAAGTCCGAGAGTTGAGAATTGATTAAGATTTTCAGACATAAAAAAATAAGCGACCCAATTTCCGGCCGCTCTATGATAAATATACCTAAGGGGAAAAAAGAATCAAAAGTTAATAACAAAATGATAATATCATAAAAATAAATTAAAGTCAAAAAAAATTTAGCCAATACCACCAGAACTGCAATGTTTACAAATATTTTAAAATTTGCTAACCTAAAAATAAGGTCAAAAATGATCTAGTAACTATTCATTAAAAATGGAGGAAAATAACAATGAAAATTACCCAAAGAAACAAGGGGTCCTGCGCTGCAGCAAAAAAAAGTTCAAATAACGATTTAAAGAGTAGAAAAAATTCTACATTTTGCTCCGGGCTGGAAATTTGCAAAATAATACAAAATTAAAAAATGTAATTAATTAGTATTAGAGGTTTAAAAGGCTTTATTAATTAAAGCCTTTTTTTATTTTATAAAATTGTTTAGCAGTAAAATAATCACTCTTGCCACTCTCCTTTTTTTTCGCTACAATATTTTTTTACTAAAAAAATATCTATGAAAAAAATTATTAGCATTTACGGCCGTGCCGCTGCCGGAAAAACAACTCAAGCTGACTTGTTAGAAAAAAAATACGGCTTTCACCAATTTGGAATGGGTGATAGACTGAGAGCAGAAATCGAATCAGGTTCTGAATTAGGTCAAAAAATAAAACCATATGTTGACTCCGGAGTCTTAATTCCTGATGAATTAATGGAAAAAACCCTAGGAAATGTTTTTATTGAAACCAAGGATAGCGGTTTGATGTTTGATGGCTTCCCCAGAATGATTGGCCAAGCGGAAATGATGGAGACCGCCTTAAAAGAAAGCAATTCTGAACTAGATGCCATGTTTTACTTAAATGTTTCCACTGACGAAGCTGTTTGTCGCATCCAAGCTAGAGCGGAAACTGGTGGACGTGAAGATGATAAAAATCCAGAAGTTGTTAGAACTAGATTAGCAGTTTTTGATAAAGAATCAGTCGCTGTTTTAAATTACTACCGTCAGGCTGGAAAATTAATTGAAATCGATGGCGAAAAAACTATTGAAGAAATATTTAAAATAATTTGCGAAGAAATCGAAAAATAAATTAGAATTAAAAAAGTCGCCACTTTTATTAGTGACGACTTTTTTGTTAATTATTTTCTTATTTTTCCATCCCTTTCATGCCAGTCTTCACACCCATTTCATCCAACAAAGCTCTTCCTTTTTCTAAATAATTGTGAGCTTCAACAAATTTTGCAAAATTTTCACTATTTACTTGAGTTAAAATTGGAGAATTTTCTCCATGAAACTTTTTCTCAGCCAAAACCCAAGCCTGATAATCATTGACCTTGAGAGCTGACTGAATTTCTGTTCGCCCATGCTCTCTCGCTATTTTCTTTGCCTCAAAATTAGCTTGACCAGTAAGAGTGTTATTTTTTACTCCCAAACCACGTCTCAAATGATTTGCACTGTTTGTTGAGTTTACGCCGTTATTACTAGCCGCTAAAACTGGAATAGATGCACCAGTAATAGCTACTAAGGCCAGCAAAGCAAAGGCACTAGAAATAATAGTTTTCTTTTTCATATTATTTAATAAAACTGCAATTTCTCAAATTTTAAGAGAAAACCAGAATAATTGTTAAATTTATAAGTTGTATTCGGAATAGGCCCTCCAAAATAATAATACGCAACAAAAAGAAAAAAATTTACTTTCAATAACTTGCCATATTTTTAAAAAACCACGATAATCTTATTAATAAGAAAAAAACAATTTTTTAATTATGAGAGTTCCAACTAGAAGGGCTGACAAATTGCCACGCCAAAAATCAGACCCAAGCATCACGCCAGAAAAATTTCAGGAACTTTCTCGTACCCTTAAAAATCTTCTTGAGTTTAAAAGACCGAAAGAAGCTGCGGAAGTGAAACGATTGGCAGAAATGGGTGACTTTTCGGAAAATGCCGGCTACCAGATGGCTAAATCACGATTGCGTGGCATTAATAAAAGGATTGATGACATCTCGGATTTATTAAAAAGAGCTGAAATCATTAACCCAAACAATAAATCTGGAAAAATAGAGCTAGGAAATTTAATCACCCTAGAACGAGCTGGAAAACAGAAAAAATATCGTTTACTCGGATCAGCGGAAACAGATCCCCAGAATGGAATTATTTCCCATAATTCCCCGCTTGGCAGCTCTTTGTTAGGGAAAAAAATTGGCGATCAAATTCAGATTATTTTAGAAGAAAGAACTATTGAATATAAAATTATCAATATTGAGTAAATGGCAATTCTCCTCCAGGTCAACAATTTAAAAAAAGAATATGGCGGCCAAAAAATTTTTTCTGGCCTTTCTTTTGCGGTATCTGAAAAACAAAAAATTGGCGTAATTGGTCGAAATGGTGCCGGAAAATCCACTCTTTTTAAAATTATTTGTGACCAAGAAGAGGCCGATGACGGAGAATTAATTATTGGAAAAGATACTCATATTGGTTACCTTAAACAAAATGAAAAATTTCAAGAGAATGAAACTGCTTTTGAATATTTAGAAAGATTAAGTGCTAAGCCAGAATGGCAAATTAAAAAATTGGCTGCTAAATTTGAGTTAGACAACGAAAAATTAAACCTAGCGGCCGAGGCTCTTTCTGGTGGTTGGCGAATGCGCCTAAAACTCACAGGAATGCTTTTAAAAGAACCGAACCTTTTTCTTTTGGATGAACCCAGTAACTACCTTGATCTCAGTACAATATTATTGCTCGAAGATTTTTTGCGCTCCTATCGTGGCAGCTTTATGATTATTTCTCACGACCGAGAATTTCTCAAACAAACTTGCGAAGAAACCTTAGAAATCTCTAGTACTGGATGTTATCACTACCCTGGAAATATTGAATCCTATTTATCTTTTAAAGAACAAAAACTTTCAACTCTCGTCAAGGCAAATGACAGTTTGGACCGTCAACAACAACATCTTCAAGAATTTGTTGATCGTTTTCGCTCCAAAGCCTCAAAGGCCAAACAGGCTCAAGCCGTAATACGAAAAATTAGTAAACTAGAAAACAAAAGAATTACGATCGAGCACCAAGCCGGAATCACCAGAATAAATATTCCGACTGTCACCAAGAAAAAAAATACCGTTCTCAAAATGAAAAATTTGAGTATTGGCTATGGAAACAAAATAATTGTTGAAGGAATAAATATTGATTGCCAGGCTGGCGAAAAAGTCGCCCTCCTTGGTCTCAATGGCCAAGGAAAAAGCACACTGATTAAAACTTTAAACCACCAAATTAAACCGCTGGCCGGATCTTTTCATTGGATGAGTGATAGTCGCATTGCTTATCATTCTCAGGAAGAAATGGAAAAATTAAAAGGCAAAGATCAGGCGGGGGAATATTTAAGAAAAATTGCTTCTGGGGACGTTAAAACGGAAGCAGTTCTAAAAATGGCTGGTGATTTTTTATTTAAAGATGAAGAATTAAAAAAACCAATCAGTGTTTTATCGGGTGGTGAAAAATCACGACTTTTATTGGCCGGGATATTACTATCTAAACCAGACGTATTAATTCTCGATGAACCAACTTGTCACCTTGATTTTGAAACCACTGAAGCGCTTGGGTTGGCTCTTAATAAATATAACGGAAGTGTTTTATTCGCTAGCCATGACCGCACCTTCTGTAGTTTAGTTGCCACTGATATTATTGAAATTAAAAACGGCTATGCCAAAAAACGCTACGAGGAATACGAGGAATATGTTTCACACCTTGAAAAAGAATTATTAAAAAAACCAGAAATATTTATTCCAGAAGAAATAAAAAATAACGCTTCAATTAGATACCAGCAAATAAAAGATCGCCAAAAAAGAATCCGCCAATTAGAAAAAGAATTGGAAAAACTGCAACAAAAGAAAAAGGAATTAATGGAATATTTTTTAGAAAATTATTCTAATTATGACCAAGAAAAAAATTTAGAATTAGAAAAAGTAAAAGAAGGTATCTGGAATAGTGAAGAAGAGTGGATTAAATTAAGCGCTGAAAACGAAGCAAATTAAAAAGCCATTATCACAGGATAACGGCTTTTTTTTGTAGCTAGAATTTTTACTAGATCATCTAAGTTGTAATGATCTTCTGACAAATTAACATTAATGATGATTTCTGTTTACTGAATATCTTCACCGAAATCTTCTGTCGGTGTTTCAATGTCATTAATATGAAAATTTTCAAAATCGATAGATTCGTCCGGAATTTCTTCCACCGGAATAAAATCTCTTTTAGGACAATCATCCCCTTCTATCGCATCGTCTAGATAATCGGGCGACCAACAATGGGGCAATTGTTTTCTATCAATATTTTCGTTAATTGGCAGTTTTTCATCTTCTTTAAAACTGACCTTCTCGTAAGTTGTTACACACGAATAATATTTCGGGCATAAACACTGTTTTTTCTTTCTTTTCATTTTGTTAAAGTATTAGTTGCTTCAAAAAATATAGAATAATTACTAACAAAAGTCAACGAAGTGATATTTAAAAAGAGAGCAATAAATATAAAAAATATTGCCCTAAAAAAATAATTATTTTTTAAATTATCCTACTTCTCTAATTTCTCTTTAAATACTTCTATTTCCGACAAAAATTCTTTTCTTAGAACCTGTTTTGTTAATAATCTTAAAAAAGCTTTTGCTGGACTACCGACTATTTTCTCTGCACTACTTAAAGTTTTTTGCTCTCCTTCTCCGCCCTGAGTACAAAACATCGCCCAAGCCTTGAAATCATTTTTATATTTTTCTAAAAAAGATCGCACTGGACTGGAAATTGTAAAAGCCCAAACGGGAGTCCCAACCAAAACTAAATCATAATCTTTTGGGTTAAACATCAATTTTTCAATTGGAATTATTTTTTTTAAAGCTGCCTCTTTGCCGCTATTTAAATAACCAAGCAAGCCAAGCCGGCTATTTTGATCCTTGATTTCTTCTAGGTCAGCGTTTAAAAAACTTGCCAAGTGAATTGCCAACTTTTTTGTGACTCCAGTCCGAGAATAATAAACAATTAATATTTTCATAAATTTTTATTAATAATATTTTCTGCTAAAGTTAACTCTTCTGGACTATTTATCCCCAGCGCTTCTTTTGGATCAACAATTACTGACTGAATATCTCTCTTTTCTTGAAAAGCAATCTCTACTAGAGAGGTAAGATAATATTCACCTTGGTTATTGCTATTATTTAGCAATTTTATATTTTTTAATAACCACTTGGCCTCAAAAGCCATCACCCCGGAATTCAGTTCTTTCACTTCAATTTCTTGAGGTGAGGCATCTTTAAATTCAACTATTTTTTTAATCTTACCAGCAATTCTGATTACTCTTCCCCAGTGAAAAAAACTACGATGCCAATTTTCAAAATCAGGTAAAATTGTTGGTACTAAGATCAAAGAATCGGTTTTTAAAATTGCCAGACTCTTAATCAAGTTGATACTAAAAAACGGATGATCACAATAAAGAACAATCACCTTGTCCACGTCTACTGGCAACCAAGGCAAAGCGCAGGAAACAGCATGACCACTGCCTAGTTGCTCGTCTTGAAGTGCATAATTAAAATTATACCCTTTCAACTCTTCTTTGATTAATTTTTCATTATCTGGTGCAACGACAATAATTGGTTTTTCGCAAATCAAAGACTTGATCACTGCTTCTGCTAAATAACTAATCATCGGTAGACCATTCACAGAAACAAGCGCTTTCGGCAGACTAGAGCCCATGCGCTTCCCCTTTCCAGCGGCTAAAATAATAACCTGAACCATAAAATAATAAAGATAATTATTAACAATTATAACATAAAACCACTCATTTTTGGAGTGGCTTTATTTTTTTTAATTAATCTTATTTATTTGTGAGCCCGATTATCGACTTCGTAATTAGTATTTTGTACCTCAAAAAAATTAACCAATTCTAAGGTGTCAGTTTCAACAGCCATCCATTGCGCTGGATTAACCGCATGATAATATGGTTCAAAACCAAGCTCTTCCAAACGACGATCTGTGACATATTGAACATATTGGTTCGTATATTCAGCATTAATATTCAAAATACCTTTGGGAAAAAGATCATGGTTATAGTCAATTTCCATCTCCGAGCCCTTAATGATTAAAGACCGAATTTCATCCGCAAATTCTGGGGTAGCAATGTCGGGGTTTTCTTCTAAAATAGTTAAAATTAAATTAATACCAAACTTTAAATGCAAACTTTCATCTCTGACCACCCAATCAATCATTGATCCAAAATTTTTCAATTGCTGTTTTTGACGGAAAGAAAGAGCGACCATAAACCCACTATAAAACCAGATGCCTTCCATTACGATATTATAAGCAACTAAATTGCGAACAAAATCCTTCTTACCAGCCTCAGTTTCAACGTTCAAATTACCTTCCGCCATCTTGCCAACATAATTTAAAATAAAATCTTCTTTAGCTTTAATTGATGGGGCGTTCAAATGATTTTCAAAAATCTTTTCCCGATCTAACGGAAAAGTTTCTAAAACATATTCAAAGGCCATTGAATGATTAGCTTCTTCCCACATTTGTTTTGCCAAATACAAATGAGTTTCCGGAGCTTTTAAATAGGGATAAACACCCAGAGCTAAGGAACGATTAACAATCAATTCACTCGGATTAAAAAAACTCATCAAGAAAGAAACGGCGTGTTTTTCATCCTCACTCATTTTTTTAAAATCCTCCAAGTCCTCACCGAGAGCAATCTCGTGCGGAAACCAGGTGTTAGCAACTGCCTGGTTATAAAGATCGTAAGCCCATTGATAACGAATTGGTCTTAATCTCAAATCTTCATTTAACGGTTTTCCTAAAATCATATAATTATTTTTATTTTTTAAAATTATTGGCAACTTTCACAATTTAAACGTTCCTGGGGATCGAGAGGACAAGCTTGCCCGGCAATTGTTTCTAGAACTGGTGCGCTCACCGCCCCAAAACCACGCTTACCAAGAGCAGAAGACTTGTTTACCTTAGTTGTTGACTGTTCTGCACTGTGTCTTGGTTTCATGTGCAAGTAATACGTCGTTTTCAATCCTTTTTCCCAAGCACTTAAATAAACATTCATGATCTCTTCCGGATCACGAGTGGTTAAATACATATTTCTACTAATCGCTTGATCTACCCACTTCTGCGCTCTAGCCGCTACCTCCAAAAAAGCATTTGAGCCAACTGAAAAAGAATCTTTATAAATATTCTTTAATTCAGGTGACAAATAATTTAATTCGGAAAGATCACCATAAGAAGTAAGTAAATCATCTTTTGCTTTTTCCCAAAGATTTAAATCTTGTAATTTTTTAACCAAGTTATAATTTAATTCGAGATATTTTCCACCTAGCGTATTGCGACTAAAGATCTGGGCAAAACGAGGATCAATGCCCGTAGAGGTGCCGGCAACTAGACCAATGTTGGCAGTTGGAGCAATTGCCAAAAGAGTGGAATTACGCATTCCTTTTTTGACTTTTTCTCTCAAACTCCCCCAATCTAATTTTGACTTCAAAACAGTCTTTACTGTTTCTTTCCGGCTATTTTCTAAAAACTCCATGGTATCAACCGGCACAATGCCCTGTGACCAACGAGAACCAGAAAAGTTTTTATAGATACCGCGACTAACAGCTAAATCACTAGAAACATCAATTGCTTGATAACTAATAAATTCCATAACTTCGTCGACCAAATCAAAAGCCTCTTCGCTATCATAAGCTAAGTTTAGATTTTCAAAGATTTCCGCCAAACCCATTACCCCCAAACCAATTGCTCGATTAGCTTCATCAAAATTTTCAGCTTCCACGACTGGTGGTTCATTAATATCAACTAAATTATCCAACTGTCTAACAGCTAAACGAACACTTTCTTTCAAAAGATCATAATTAATTTTTCCATCAATCAAATGTTTAGCCAAATTGATTGACATGATATTGCAAACAGCAATATTTTTTTCGTTAGTTGGTAAAGTGATTTCGGTGCAAAGGTTTGATCCGTAAATAGTTCCAGTGTTATTATTTAAGGCCCTCACGTTAATTGCATCCTTAAAGGTGAGCCAAGGATGAGAGGTCGCTTGCAAGGAAACAATAATGCTCCGAAATTGATCCCGAGCTTTCATTTTTTTAAAAATTCTCAAACCACCATTTTCCGCTAATTCACAATATTCCTGATAACGTCGCGAAAAATCCTGACCATACAAATCAATTAGATCCCCGGTTTCTTTGGGATCGAACAAATACCAATATTCATCGGCCTTCACTCGTTTCATAAATTCATCGGAGAGATAGACAGCAATGTTTGCAGTTCTAGTCCTTCGATAATCATCACCAGCATTTTGTTTAAGATCCATGAATTCAGCAAAGTCATAGTGCCAATTTTCCATAAAAAAACAAAGAGCACCCATTTTTTTTCCAGCACGAGAAATAGCACGAATTGCCGAATCAATTATATGAAGAAAAGGAACTGGACCAGAAGAAAAAGTATTGTTAGTAGAAATTGGCGAACCACTTGCTCTCAATTTTGTGACTGACAAACCAATTCCACCCGTAGCTTTTGAGAGTTTTAAAACATCAGCAACTGTTTTCCCAATATGAGCAACATTATCTTCCATTTCCATTAAAAAACAATTGGAAAGGCGTGGCTCTTTGGCGCCAGCGTTAATAATTGTTGAACCACCAGGCAAATACTCTAAATTTCTCATTTTTCGGTAAAAATCTTGAGCAACTTCTTCTTTATTTTCTTCATTCCAAGATAATCCCATCGCAACTCTTAGCCAAGCATGTTGAGGAAGCTCTAAGATTTTTTGCTCTGGATCACGTCGCAAATAACGACGCATTAAGGTTGATAAACCAGTGTAAGTAAAAGATAAATCAGATTTTGGTGTCAAAGATTCAGATAACCGATGAAGATCAAATTCTAACATTTTTTCGTTTAACCATTGATTATCAACTGAAATTTTGATTTTTTCAATAAAAGTCGAGCGATAAAGATGGTCTAAATTATTAATATCAAAATTCACACCAAAAAATTCTCGATACAAGGAGAATAATAATAAGCGAGTAGCGATTCCATCATAAATTGGATCGTCTTTAATGCTTTGTGCAGCTGTATTGATTAAAGCTTTCTCAATATCACCAATTGACATTCCATCATAAAGAGCCAGACTCACTTCTCGACTCAATTTCTCTTGAATTTCTTGACCATTTGAAATATTTAAGAGCGATGGCTGAAGAATATTAGCTAAAAAATCATAATTAATTAGCTCCCCAGAATCAGTTTTTAAAACATTTTCCATATTTTTTCTAAATTTAAAATTAATACATATTGTGGTTTATATATTTTTAGTATACAATATGTAGTAGAAAGGCTCAAGAGGAGAAATTCATCAAATCTTCGCTGATAAAAAATATTTATAATTAAAAAATAAAAAACATGTCATTTATTTCCAACTTAGAATGGCGCTACGCCACTAAAGAATTCGACTCACAAAAAAAAGTTTTGCCAGATGATCTTCATCAAATCCTAGAATCAATCAGATTAGCGCCAACATCTTTTGGTCTACAAGCTTTTCGTTTGAAAGTGATCGAAAATAAATTAGAAAATGAAAATAAATTAAAAGAATTAAAAGCCGCTGCTTGGGGGCAAAAACAAATTGACACCTGCTCTCATCTTTTAATCTTTTGCTCCAGAACAGATCTTCAAGAAGCAACTAATGAATATTTTACAATAGCCTCAGATGGAGATGCTGAAAAAAGAAAAAAACTAGCCGATTACGAAGAAATGGTTAATAGTTTTTTGCCAAAAATATCAGCTGAATGGGCAAAAAAACAAACCTATCTCGCTCTTGGATTCGCCCTTGCCGCTGCCGCCGAACTAAAAATCGATAGCTGTCCAATGGAAGGATTCGATCCTCAGGAATTCGCTAAAATCATTGAACTTGAAGATAATTTGGAAATCTCTGTAATTTTGCCAATTGGCTATCGCGCAGAAAGTGAAAACATCAGAAAAAAAATTAGATTTACCAAGGAAAAATTAATCAGTATCAACTAATAACAAAAAAAACCGATCGAAATGAACTGTACCCCAAAAAGTGGACACGCAAGTGTCTGCTTTTTTTGTGGGCAAAATAAGATATAATAAATAACAAACTAAGATAAATAATATGAGTAACAGGAGATGGACCGATGTCCAAATAAAAGACTTGCGAGCTAA
>CAINDR010000021.1 GCA_903847415.1 Candidatus Falkowiibacteriota bacterium | reverse complement strand
CGCCAAATTCGAGAATGGCTATCGGAAGGAAAGATTGTCCTTTGTAACCGCTACACTTCCTCCAATATGGCTCATCAAGGGGGAAAAATTGATAACCCTCTGGAGCGCAAAGTATTTTTTAACTGGCTCAGCGAATTAGAGCATGACATCTTAAAGATTCCCCGCCCCGACCTTTGTTTGGTCCTGAGGGTAAATGCTGAAATTGCTCAACAACTTGCTAAAGATCGGGGACGAGAAGATTGGAGCGGAAAAACAAGAGATATTCACGAAGAAAACCTGGAGCATCTCAAAAAAGCAGAAGGGGTCTATTGCGAAATTGCCGAAAACAATCATAACTACCGCCTCGTTAACTGCACTGATGAAAAAGGAGTAATGGACCGAGAAGAAATTGGTTTTTTAATTTGGATCTATGTCTCCCAAATGCTAAAAGCCGAAAATGTGAAAAAAACTGCTAATTTCACAGTTTTAGCCGATATTATTACCAAAAACCACCGCCAAGCTTTTAGTTTATCACTAAACGCTATCGAAAAAAATTCCGAAAACGAAGAAGAAGTAAGGGAGGTTGAAAGTCTTCAAGCTGAAGATATTCTTGAAAAAATCGAGACTGAAACTCAAGATCAAAATAAACAATCAGAATCTATTTTTGTTGAAAAAATAACTCCTGACGCAAAACTTCCCCAAAAAGCTCATGATTCTGATGCTGGTTATGACCTCTTCGCTATCGACCACTATTCAATTCCCCCTTACGGACAAACTAAAATTAGCACTGGCATTAAAATGGCTATTCCTCAGGGATTTGCCGGTTTAATTTGGGATAAAAGTAGTCTTGCAGCCCAAGGATTAAAAACAATGGGCGGAGTTATTGATTCTGGCTATCGAGGAGAAATCATCATTATTGCCAAAAACCTTAGCGAAGATTTTTTTAATATTACCAAGGGGCAAAAAATTGCCCAGATTCTGATTCAAGCAATTAACCAAACCAAATTAATTGAGTCAGAGATTATAGACAGCACAAAACGAGAAAATGGAGGATTTGGCAGTACTGGAAAGTTTTAACTTGACTTCCTTTGATTAATATTGCAGAATGAATTTATGCCATTATTTAATTTTACAGACAAACTGAAAAAAAATATTCCGGAATTAAAATCGGAACTTATTGGCTATGAACAAGAAATTCAAGAAATTAAAAAACAAGCCCTAGAAAAAAACTTTGAAAATTCACCAGAAAAATTAGAAAAAATTGAAATTGGGGCGATGATCATCATGAATGACCTCTTCGGAGGAATGCCAACAAAAATAGCGGCTTACATCATCGGATCTCTTAAGGAAATTTTTCCAGATAAAGACAACCGCTGGCTAATCGAAACGGCTCGCGAACTTCAAAATTAAAAATCCTTCAAAAAAGGATTTTTTTAAAAACAACTTTGACCTTTGAAGCACTTTTAAGCTAAGATAATACTATGAAATACGATATAATTATTGGCCTGGAAATCCATGCTGAGCTAAAAACTGCTAGTAAAATGTTTTGCTCCTGCCCTAATTCTTCGGGGATGATTCAAAATAGTGCCACCTGCCCAATTTGTCTTGGCCACCCAGGAACTTTGCCAGTGCCAAATAAAAGGGCAATCGAACTAAATATTTTGGTTGGCTTGGCTCACAACTGTGAAATCAACCTTTTTTCCAAATTTGATCGTAAAAATTATTTTTATCCAGATCTACCAAAAGGATATCAAATTTCTCAATACAATCTTCCCTTCGCTCATCATGGAAAAATCAACCTAGATGGCAATGATATTCTTATTACCCGCATTCATTTAGAGGAAGATACTGGCAAGTCTTTTCACCCCAAGAACTCTAACTATACCCTAATTGATTTTAATCGTGCCGGTGCTCCATTACTAGAACTTGTGACCGAGCCAACAATTCGGAGCGCCGAAGAAGCCAAAAAATTCTGTCAAAATTACCAGAGAATTTTGCGTTATCTTGGAGCTAGCAATGCTGATCTTGAAAAAGGAGAAATGCGTTGTGAGGCAAATATCAGTGTTCAAGAGGTCGGAACCTGGAAATACGAAAATGGCCAGATTTTACCAATTGGCTCAAAAAAATTAAATCACAAAGTTGAAGTAAAAAATATCAACTCTTTTCGGGCTGTTGAAAAAGCAATTAATTTTGAAATTAATAGACAATCCCAAGAGCTAGATAATGGTCAAAAAATTATCGCTGAAACTCGTGGCTTTGACGATTCAAAGAATATTACCGTTTCTCAACGCGTCAAAGAAAGCGCTGCTGATTATCGTTATTTCCCTGAGCCAGATATTCCGCCAATTAGAATTGATGATCAGTGGTTAGCAAAAATCAGAGAAGAGCTAATCGAGTTACCAGAAGATAAAAAAAATAGACTCATGTCCACCTATGCTTTAAAAAAAGAAATTGCCGACCAATTAGTTGACGACCAAAAATTAGTTAATTTCGCTGAAGAAGTTTTTAGTCATCTAGAAAAAGCCAAAAAAATAAATTTAGCACCAAACGCAGCCGGCTGGATTGTTAGTGAATTACTTAAGAATCTTAATAGCACTGGTACTAAAATTGGTGACGCAAAAATTAACCCAGAAAAATTTTCTGAGTTAATCATTATTATTAATGAAGGAAAAATAACCAGCAATATTGGTCAAGAGGTATTAAGCAAAATGCTTGCTACTGATATGGGTGCCAAAGAAATCATTAAAGAATCTGGACTAGAAATAATTAGCGACAATGAAGCTATTGATAAAATCGCCAAAAAAATTATTTCTCAATTCCCAAGCCAAGTCGCTGAATATAAAGGTGGAAAATTACCACTAATGGCGTTTTTCCTGGGCAAGGTGATGGCCGCAACTGCTGGCAAAGCTGATCCAAAAATTACCAAAGAAATCTTGGAAAATAATTTAAAATAAAAAAAATATTCATACTAAAAATCCATTGTCAAAAACAATGGATTTTTTTTAAATTTAAATTTTTAATTACTGATCCATTTCCGCACCAACTCAATCGCTTCATCCTTACCGCTAACCCAATTAATTTTTGTTCCTTGCCCCTCCCATCTTTTAAACCAAGATTTTTGCCGCTTCGCAAACTGACAAATTTCCGTTTCTAAACGAAAAACCATTGTGTCGTAATCTAATTTGCCCATCAAAAACCAACTCACGAATTTATATTCTAAGCCAAAATAAATTAGCCGTTTCCAGGAAACCCCTTTTTGATGTAAATTTTTTACCTCTTCAACCAAACCTTCTTTTTCCAAGCGATCTCTCAAGCGACAAGCAATCCGAGATCGTAATTCTTCACCCGGACGATAAGTTCCAAGAATTAAAAAATCATATTTTGCTTCTTGTTTACCAACCTCCCCCAGTCTTCCCATCGCTGCTATTTCTAAATAACGCGCTAAACGCCTCGCATTATGGCGATCACTATTATTAAGTTGATTTGCAAAATCGGGTGCTTGTTTTTTTAATTTTAAAAATAATTCATCTGCCCCTAGAAGCTCTAATTCCCCCCGAAGTTTCAGATCACTCTTCCCTTTGGCAAGAGTAAAGTTATCAACCACTGCCTGAAGATAAAGACCAGAACCACCAACAATCATGGGCAGATTCTTGCGTGCCAAAATCTCCTTAATCGCCACAGAAGATAAGCGTTGGTATTTTGCTAAATTAAAATTGGTATTTGGATGAACAACATCAATTAAATGATAACCAATTTTTTTTCCATCAATTAAATACTCACCAAGATCTTTTCCGGTACCAATATCCATACCTCTAAAAACTTGTCGGCTATCAGCGGAAATTATTTCTCCGTTAAACTGAGCAGCCAAAAAAACCCCAAGAGCCGTTTTTCCGCTCGCAGTCGGTCCCAAAATAACTAAAACTTTTTCTTTTTTAATTACTCGATCAGACATAAAAAATATTATCTTTAAAGTGATTAAACAAAAGGTGATGCCAAAAAAAACTATTTAAAAATTATTCTCAATTACTAACTCCCCCTCTAAACCAGAGCTAGTAGCAGAAACAATCTTGACCTTGATAAATTTTCCGCACAGTGATTTTGCTAATTCTTGGTCTTGCACAAAAAGCCATAAATTCTTAAAACTAGCTGTCTTGCCATAACATCTTCCTTTTTTATTAACGCCATCAATCAGGACAACCATCTCTTTCCCTAAATATTGTTGATTTTTTTTCAAACTACTTTCTTCAATAATTTTACTTAAAACTTCCTCGCGCCGTTTTTTTTCTTCCCTTTTTACATCATCTACAAGAAGCGAGGAAACTGTTCCTGGTCGAGGACTATATCGAGAAATATAGGCAAAATCAAATTGTAACTCCTGAAAAATTTTCACTGAATTTTCAAACTGCTCTTTCGTCTCACCAGGAAAACCAACAATTACATCTGTCGTTACTGCTAAATCAGCACGAACTCCGCGCACTTTTCTAATCAGTTCACGAAAATGATCGGCACTATACTTGCGATTCATTTTCGTTAAAATTTCATCATCGCCACTTTGAAGGGCTAAGTGAAGGTGTGGGCAAATTTTTGGTTCAGACATTAAATTAATTAAATCATCATCCAAATCTTTGGGGTGGCTCGAAGAAAATCTTAACCAAAATTCTCCGGGAATAAGAAGGATTAAACGAAGTAAGTCAGCAAAATTTTTTTCACTACTATGGTAACTATTTACATTTTGAGCAATTAAAATAATTTCTTTACAGCCTTGAGCCAGCAGGCCTTTAACCTCGGAAAGAATCTCTTCAATTGGTCGATACACTTCTCGACCACGAGCATAAGGGACAACGCAATAGGAACAAAAATTGTTACATCCATTACCAATTGGCACAAAGGCTGTGTAGGGGCTATGGTATTTAGGGATAATTGAAAGATATTTTTCACCATTAATCACTCTCAACTCATCTGCATTTAATTTTTCCTGAAAATTATTTTTCTTTAACAACTCAAAAAGATTTGGTAGCTCATTAATTGGCAAAAAAAGATCGACTTGATTTTTTAAACGACGAATAACATCTTTTCTTTTAGCCAAACACCCGGTGATAACCAAACTCCCCGTGGGATTTGCTTTTTTAATTTGGTTAACCAGACCATAAGCTCGATCTTCTGCTGACTGGCGAATACCGCAGGTGGTGATGATTGTTAAATCTGCTTCTTTTGAATTTGCTGCTAGCTGAAAAGCGCGTTCTTCCAGGAAGGAAGCAACGCGCTCACTGTCAGCCTTGTTCATCTGACAGCCAATTGTGATAATGTAGTAAGTGTTTTTCTTCATTGTTTAACGACTTTCTGAATAAGAAAAAATCGGACCAATAGTCAAAGCTTTTTTATCACCAGTTTTAAAAACTAATAACAAAAACTTTGGTGGATTAAAATTATAATTTAAACTAGCCGACCCTACTCTAAATTTTCCATTATTTGCTGTTAATTGATATTTGTTCACAAAATTTCCCAAATCCACCGAATCAGTTACTTCCAATTTTTGTCCAGATAATTCCTTAATCATGATTGCGCGAAAGAATTCTAAATCTTTTCCCAATGCCTCAAGTCTTTGGTAGGCCCTCGGTGCCTCAATATCTACCTCTAAAACATCATACATCCCGAGAAGCATTTTGTTGTCCGCAATCATGCTATCAATCAAGGCTAGGTTTGGTTCAAGATAATAATAATCAAGTCCTTGTAAGTCTTTTTTTTGCCCCAAAGCATTGCTAATCTCCAATACTTTAACGGAATCTACTGAAGATTGCAAATTTAACCACAGGGCTTTTGCTAAATCAATTTCCCGTTTGCGCCAAGAATCATTGCGGCCAAAAATTGGTAAATTATCACGAGAAGCTTCTAAAAAGTTTTTCAAAGTGTTCAAATTGGTGTAATAATGATTAGTTTGCCAGGAAGGAAACTTATTTAAGGTCTCCTTAATTAGTAAAAACTGTTCTTTAAATCCCTTGTAACTAGTATTGGCAATCCAACTAGGATCGGGGAAAGAAAAAATTAAATTTACTAAATCTAATGGTAATAAACGACAACGAATAGAACCGGAACACAAAGAATCAACATCTCCAGACCCTTCATAGGCTCCGACTTTTGGAGCAGTTAACTCCGAAGCCAAAAAATCATTAGCAGAGTAAAAATCAGCTAAAATTCTAAAACCAATTTGTGGTCTCATTTTTTCATTAGTCCGACTAAAACCACCTGACCACTCTGGAAAACTTAAAGCGAGTAGATTACTCCGTAATTTATTAAAATTTTGATCAGATTGTGGATTCTCCCCCGCTAACTCAAACTCTAAATTATAATCCGGTCCAAAAGATGATTCTAAAACTTTTTGATAATCAAGATAAGTTAAGTCCTCTCTCAAGCCCTTGAAAAAAGTGAGGGTCTTATAAACTCTTGCCCACTGATTTTTAATCTTATAGCTCTGATAAAAATCATGAGCGATTAAAGAAGCGGCGGTTAAGTTAACATGCCAATCAACCTCATCCAGTTGACACTCTGGGCAATCTTTTCCTTGATAATATAAAGGGAAAACAGAATTTAGCCATTTAGCAGTTAAATAAAAATTATTCAAACGAACATTCCCTCGATATTCTCCGGGAATATTAAAATCTCGATAATCGCGAGTATATAAAAGAACTGGCGATTTAGCAACTACTTTTGCCCCTCTAATTAATTCCAGTTCTCGAACAACATCATCCTTCAAGTAGTCAGAAATTACTATCTCTAAAACACCATCTTTGTTTGGGACCTGAAGTAATTGAAGTGCAACCGCAAAAAAAGCTAATTCCAAGCGCTCCCCTTCAAGTAAACGATCATTTGTTTTTCCAACCTGAGCAAGGCGTCCCTCATAACGGGCTTGAGCGGTATTATACAAATCCTGACTAATCTCATTCAGACTAGTATAAAAAAGATCCTCCTCTAGTTCTTTAAAGCTAAGTTTGACGTTATTTTGATAATGATGAGCAATAAGGTCGGAAGTAACAAGGATAGGCAATCCCTTCCCTTGAAGCCAGAGATAAGAAGAATAAAAATCTTTATTATTTTTTGGATCAGGATTATCAAAGATTACAAAACCATCCTGATTCAAATTAGGAAGCAACGGGTTTAAATCTAATTTACGAGAAACATCAAAGTAGTTGACCACCTCTGTTTTAACATTAATTGGCAAAAGATAATCATCAATATTTGCCTGAAAATTACTGACAGGGGCTTGATAAAAATTTTTAAAAGAAACCTGCTCAATCAAAAAATCTCCGGCCTTAATCTCAGTTGAGCTGGCGCTTTCTCCAAGTTGATTAGTCACTTCTGTTGGCCCCGTATATTCCTGGACTACCGCTGGAGCTTCTTTGACGACAGCCTTTGGTCTTTTTTTGTATTGTCCATAACCATAAACTCCGGCACCCAGAACAACTAAAATTACTGCGTCAATCAATAAAAACCTGAACAATTTTTTCATGGTCTGCGGCTTATCGTCTGGCTCTGGGCCTTGAACCACTAAAGATGATAGCGCTTCTGATGATGGATGTTCTTCAAACATATGATTAATCAAGATACTTATTTTTATTAATTAAATGCTCCTCATAAGTTCGAGAAAAAATAATTTTCTTGGTTCCGGCTGGAGTGAGGAAATAATTATACTCATTATCAATTGGATAAATAGCAGCTTCAATTGCCAAAATTCCCGGATTCGCAATTGGCGCTGGTGGTAATCCTTTGTTCAAATAAGTATTAAATGGCGAATTAACTTTAGTATCTGCTTCGCTGTATTGAGGCTTGTTTTCACCAAGAACATAAGCAAGTGTCGCGCAAGATTGCAGAGCTTGTCCATTCTTTAAACGATTCCAAAAAATACCAGAAATGATTTTCGCGTCATGATTTTCGCCACTTGCATAATTGATTGGCGCTTCCTTTTCAATTAAAGATGCCATGGTCACAATTTCAAAAATTGATCTCCCTTGCGCAGCAATATCTTCACGCATTTTTGGTGTTAATTTTTTGTCAAAATTTTCTAACATTTTTACAATAATTTCATCAGCACGCGCATCGGAAAAAAACCGATAAGTATCCGGAAAAAGATATCCTTCTAAACTATAGTATTTTGGTTTGTCTTTTAGAAACGTGAAGGTTAAGGAATAATCTTTTGGCCAAAGGAGATCGCTCATTAAACGATAATCGGTTTTTGCTTTTCCGGCAAAAAGATAGAAATCCTCAGAATTGACTAATTTTTTTGCGACCAAAAGACTAGTAATTTCTGAAATATTTTTTCCCTCCAGAACAGCAACTGAAATTTCTTCTTTTTTAGCTTGACGCTCTAAAATAGTTTTTCTGCCAAAAAAATTATTTAAACGAGATTCTAGGCCAGTTGGCACTTTGGTTTCAAGGTTTTGCCAAATTCTTTCTGAAAAAATCAACAAAAAAATTGCGACCACAAAAAATACCAATATTTTAATTATTTTTATTTTATTCATTTATTTGTTTTTAGCCAGTTTTTTATCGAGAGCAATCTTTTTTTCTGCTGCCTCCTTAATCATCACTGAACTAGCTCTAATTTTTTTTCCAAGACCATCAACCATTTTAATTTGATATTTTTGACAAACTTCAAATTCGGGAACATTCACAACACTGTGTCGATCACCGCCATTGGCAAAAATATTTGGTTTTAATTTTGCTAATGACTTAATCACTGGCACTTCCCCGCTCGGCAGTTGATAATCATCAATTGCCAAAATAACTTGATCAACATCACGCAAAGATTTAATAATTCTCACACGATCTTTTTCGGACATAAAAGGCACCCTTCCCTTGAGAGCAACTTGTTTGTCATTATTCACAATTACCACTAATTTATCGCCAAGTTTTTTGGCCTTCTCGATCATATCCAGATGACCAACATGAAGTGGATTAAAGTAGCCAGAAACTGCAACAATAACTGGTTTTTTAGAAGATTTTTTTGAATTATTTATTTTTTTCATATAATTTCTAATAGTATAAATATTATAACAAAAAAAGAAGTTTTTGGCGAAAATAGTTAACAAAAAAAACAGCTTTAATTTAAAGCTGTTTTGGTCAACAAGGAAATGCTAAAAAATTTCCCTGACAAGCAATAATTTCTTGATTTTCTAAATTTTTTACATCCAAACAAACACCAAAAGGTAGTTTGTTCACTTTTGCTAGACTGCGAAAATAAATCTTTTTAGCGATGACCACCGAATAAGCCTTACCAGTTTTTCTTTTAAAAAGAAAAAAAATCCGATTGCCAGTCTTATAAATCGGCAAGATTTTTGCATCTACAACACAAGAGGACAAGAGATTGTCTTCGCTAAAAAACAATTGATTAAAGCCGACCTGCAAAGAAAGAGCTAACTCTCGATAACTGCCCTCTTGAATCACTCGATAAATTCGCGCCAAATTCTTCATATTTTCTGGAAGATGTTCTCGGTCAGAAATAATTGGTAAAAACAAAAAGTCATTAGAAGCAAGTGGATTAAAAAAAATATCTCCCACTAACTCTAGATAGGAACTCCTACTTATTAATTCATTTTTTAGAACCATGATTTTATTTTTAAAGGAATGTTTATATATATTATAATTATTCTTATTTTTGTCAAGTAGTAGCCAGGCTGACAAGAGTGCGCTAAAATAAAAAATATAATCTCAATTTATGACTATTATTCAATCCATTATTCTCGGAATCGTTGAAGGTATCACAGAATTTCTACCAATTTCTTCAACCGCCCATCTAATTATTACCGGAAAAATACTGGGCATTCCTTCATCAGAGTTTCTCAAGACTTTTGAAATCTCAATTCAGCTTGGAGCAATTTTGGCAGTTGTTGTTCTATATTGGAAACGTCTTTGGCAAAATTTTTCCATTATTTGGAAACTGGCAGCTGCCTTTATTCCAACGGCTATTATCGGTCTTGTGATGTACAAAATTATTAAAAACTTTTTACTAGAAAGCTTATTGGTAATTGCCTTATCCTTACTAATCGGCGGAATATTACTGATTTTCTTTGAAAAATGGCACGCAAAAAAGAGTAAAATAATTGATGCAAAAACCGAAACAATGGAACTGGAAAAAATAAGTTATCGCCAAGCGGTTATTCTTGGTGTCGCTCAATCCTTAGCAATGATTCCTGGTGTCTCAAGATCTGCAGCAACAATTATTGGCGGTTTGGGTCTGGGAATTAACCGAAAAACGATTGTTGAGTTTTCTTTTTTACTGGCAATTCCAACGATGCTTGCGGCAACAGTTTTGGATATTTATAAAAATCCTAGCGCCTTATCAGGAGAACAGTTGACTCTCTGGATGGTTGGTTTTATAACCTCATTTATCACAGCAATTATCGGCATTAAATTCTTAATCAAATATATTCAAAAGAACGACTTTCAGGCTTTTGGCTGGTATCGGATTGTGATTGGATTCTTAATATTAATTAGTCTACTATTTTAAAAGGCTATAGTCTTGGATAAAAAAACAAGCCCCTGAAAATTCAAGGGCTTTTGAAATACTATTCTTTTCGATAACCATTCATTATAAATGGTATTGGAGCGATTATTTCGCGATCTGGTCCGGAAAGAAACCAAAAAGGAATAATTCGACCAGCTAGAAAATCATCTGAAGATGGTTGACCTGGTTCATAAAGCTCAATAGCCATTTTTCGAAGTTCATTCATGGCATTGAAGATATTCATCGACACGTCAGGAAGTTTTTCTTCTAAATAAGAAGAGAAATCTTGATCACTCCAATCAAACCATTGACTATCCACTAAATCAGTCCAGTTAATTCCCTGTAATTTTTCCTTCTCTTCTAAAGAAATTTCTTTCCTAGTTCTTTGAAAAAAAACTACTGGAACTGGTGCCTTTGCATAATCAGCGAATTGATTCCCAAAAATATGATCAACAGCTTCTATTTCTAGTGGTGACATGTTGCCGTTACTTCGATTCTTAATCACCAAGGTGCGACCTAATTTAATACCACTGGAAACCATTTTGTTTCCTGGATAAACGAAGAAAGATTCTGCCCCAGAAAATGGACCCTTTTCCGAAAGAGTAACTGAAATAACGCTTTCTTTGTGGTCTTTATAAGGATATTCCTTTAAAGATCCATCGGCTTGATGATTATGCAAATAACCATTGAAGGTGTTAGCAGCTAAAAGAGCAGCCAACTGTTTGATTCTTTTTTCGTTATTAAAACCAAGAACGCTTCTAATTTTTTCTTCAAAATGAGGAAGTAAAATTTCAGACATTTCGGTAAAATTCTTCCAGAAATTAATTGTTGATTTTCGATAATCATTGCGATAATCACAATCAAAAAAATGATTTTGCAATAATTTCTGAAATTTCTCAGATTCTTTGGCGGTCGAAATAATCAAATTTTTATCCACCAACTCCATCAGAAGCTCATTTGTGTAAGATCCTTTGGCTAATTCTAGACATTCTGTTTTTTCTAAACCAACAAACAAAAAGCCATCGCTAGGATTAAAAGAGGTTTGAGAAACAAAAACTTCATCATTGGGAAATTCTTTTTGACAAAATTCCAAAACTGCTTGTTTTTTAGCAATTTTTTTCACCACATCATCAAATAATCCCTCATCGGAAACTGGACCACAATGACAATCTTCGGCAGCAATTTTCCCGGCTGCACAGTGAAGATGACTATCAAAAACTAGATGAAAAAGACCATTTTGTTTTTGATGAGCCTCTTGAAGCATCTCTGAGAATCGACCCTTTTTAAGAAAAAGTTTTTCACTTCCTCTAACCGGCAAAAAATCAGATTTAACATCACCGGCAGGAGCTGAAAAAGCCTTGCCATGAAGACAAGCAAAAACCTTCTGCATCAACCTTCCATCCACACAAAGAACCAAATATGGAGTTTCGTATGGAAAAAAATTCTTTTTTATCTCTAAGGCCTCTAAAATCTCGGTAGACTTTAAATCGTCAATTCGATCATTTCTAGTTGAGATAAAATGAGCCATTTTTAGCATGGTCATTTTGAAGAATCTTTCGTCTTTTAAGCTAAAAGTTTCGTAACTTTTAGTCGTATAAGCCTCTAAGCTAGGCAATAAACTGATTTCTGGTAAAAAATCTTTCATATTGATAATTTTTAAATTGTTAAACAGCTGAAGTCTTTAGTTAACACTAAAAAAACATAACTGTCAATAATTAATTTTGAAAAAATTTATTCTTTTTTAAATCCTTTCAATTTACGCCACTTATTCAAAGTATGTTCACGGGCTAATTCTTTTTCTAGGCGAACTGCCAAATCGGCAAACTCAACATCATCCTTAAACTTCTCACTCGTTCGCATTTCTTCAGCTTTCAAGCGAGCATTTTTGATTCTTTCTTCATCTAATTCTTCCGCTTTTTCAGCAGTATCAGCAAGAATCACAATCTTGTTTTTTAAGACTTCCAAAAAACCACCAGAAACAGACATCAGAGAAATTTCCCCGTTTACTAAATGAATTTCCAATACACCTGGCTTTAAAATAGATATCAAAGGGATGTGGTCTGGTAAAATTGTTACCTCGCCACTGGTTGTTGGGACGCTGACAGACAAAATTTGTTCTTTCAAAAGAACTCTTTCTGGTGTCACAATTTCAAATTTAATACTTTTATTTTCAGACATAGCTTAGTTATTAGAAATAACTTCTTCAATCCCTCCTTTTAAATAAAAATCATCTTCATTCTTGTTGTCGTGGTCACCAGCTAAAATTTCTTTAAATCCACGAACAGTGTCGGAAAGTTTAACATATTTCCCGGCACGACCAGTGAAGGCTTCAGCTACTGCAAAAGGCTGAGACAAAAATTTCTGCACTTTCCGAGCACGAGCAACCACAATTTTATCTTCAGGAGATAATTCTTCCATTCCTAAAATAGCAATAATATCTTGTAGATCTTTATAGCGTTGCAAAATCTGTTGAACGCCGCGAGCAACTTGATAATGTTCTTCGCCAACAATTTTTGGATCAAGAATAATTGAAGATGAATCCAAAGGATCAACGGCCGGATAAATACCGAGCTCCGCCAATGAGCGAGATAAAACAACAGTGGAATCAAGGTGGCCAAAAGTAGTTGCTGGCGCTGGATCAGTTAAGTCGTCAGCTGGCACATAAACAGCCTGGATTGAGGTAATTGAACCATCTTTGGTTGAAGTAATACGTTCTTGTAATTCACCCATTTCAGTAGCCAAAGTTGGTTGGTAGCCAACCGCTGAAGGCATGCGTCCCAAAAGAGCTGATACTTCTGATCCAGCTTGAGTGAAACGAAAAATATTATCAACAAAAAACAAAACATCTTGATGAGCTTCATCACGGAAATACTCTGCGACTGAAAGACCAGACAAGGCAACTCGAGCACGAGCTCCTGGTGGTTCATTCATTTGACCAAAAACCATGGATACTTTATCTAAAACACCACTGTCTTTCATTTCGTGATATAAGTCATTGCCTTCTCTGGTTCTTTCACCAACTCCAGCAAAAACTGAATATCCACCATGTTCACTGGCGATATTATGAATTAACTCAAGAATAACAACTGTCTTTCCAACACCAGCGCCACCGAACAAACCTACTTTTCCACCCTTTGCAATTGGACAAATTAAATCAATAACTTTAATCCCAGTTTCTAAAATTTCTGTGGTGTTTGACTGCTCAGTAAACTTTGGCGCCGGACGATGAATCGGATATTTTTTTTCGGTTTTAATTGGTGCTCCGCCGTCAACAGTTTCTCCTAAAACATTAAAAATCCGACCAAGAGTTTCCTTGCCCACTGGAACGGAGATTGGAGCGCCTGTATCTAGAACCTCGCCACCTCGTTTTAAGCCATCAGTTGAGCCCATCGCGATGCAACGAACCAAGTTTGATCCTGTGTGTTGTTCGACTTCTAAAACTAATTTCTGGCCTTGATTATCAATCTCTAAAGCGTGATAGATTTCTGGCAAATGATCAGCAAAATAAACATCGACGACAACGCCAATGACCTGTTTGATGATGCCAATATTTTTTTGTTTTTCTGACATATTATTTTAATTATTTTTATCCTTAAAAATTATTCGGCAAGAGCGTTTGCGCCCGCGCTGATTTCTGCAATCTCGGCGGTAATACCAGCTTGACGCGCTTTGTTATAAAATAAAGTTAACTCTGCAACCATATCACTTGCTGCTTCAGTTGCCTGATGCATTGCACTCATTCGGGCGCTGTGCTCAGAAGCATTTGATTCTAAAAATGCTTGATATAACTGAATTTCTAAAAGACGAGGAATGATTTTGTCTAATACCGCTCTCGGACTTGGCTCAAAAACAAATTCATATTTTCCTTGTTCAACTGCTAAATGCTCGTTGCTCTTCTCGGTGATCATTTCCTTGGTAACACCAATCTTTGGGTTTGAACTCGCCACCCCAAGATATTCATCAACATTCAAATCAACTGGTAAAATTTGCTTCACTCGAGCTATTTGACTACTAGCACTAATAAAATCTGTATAAGCAACCAGAACTTTATCATACTTACGACTCAAGTAATCGCTAGCAGCCATTTTACCAATTGGAGCTATCTCCGAAATGCTGGTTAAAATGTCTTCTTTGGAAAATTCAGCGGCCACCTCTGTGTTTGGTAATCCATACAAAGGAGTTCCCTTGCGTCCAACTAAAATAAAATCAGTTTTAACTGGATGACGAACAATGGATTCTTTTATTTTTGCAATCAAGGCGGAGTTAAAACCACCGCAAAGACCGCGATTAGAGGTAATAACGATAATTGCAACGCGGTTAATTTTTTTTCTCTTCGTCAATAAACGATGAAGTGGTTCACTTTGTGCCTGAGATAACTTAGCCAAACGCAAAACTGTCTCCCAACTTAAATTTGCGTAAGTGCGAGTTTTCAAAACCGCTTCTAATGCTTTTCTCATTTTAGCCGCGGCGACCATTTCCATTGCTCTGGTAATCTTTTTAGTGTTAGCAACAGATTTAATGCGGCGGGATATCTCCTTAGTTTTGGCCATAAACAAGCTTATAATCGTTCAAAAGGGTCTTCATTTTTTCTTCAATCTCTTCGGACAACTCCTTCTTTTCAGTAATTAATTTGAGTACTTCATCATTGGTATCGGCGTATTTATACAAACCAGCTTCAAAAGTGCGAATATCTTCAACAGCGATATCATCCAAATGACCGCCCAATAAAGACCAGTAAATCAAAACCTGCTTGGCTACTGCCAATGGTTGATATTGATCTTGCTTTAAAATTTCATATAATCTCTTGCCGCGTTCCAATTTCTTTCTGGTATCTTCATCGAGATCAGAGCCAAATTGAGCAAAACCAGCGAGTTCCCGATATTGAGCTGCTTCAAGACGCATTTTTCCGGCCACTTTTTTCATCGCCTTAATCTGAGCAGAAGATCCAACGCGAGAAACTGATAACCCGGCGTTAACTGCTGGACGATTTCCCTTATAGAATAATTCTGGCTCTAAGAAGATTTGACCATCAGTAATGGAAATCACGTTAGTTGGAATATAGGCAGATAAATCTCCGGCCTGAGTTTCAATGATTGGTAAAGCAGTAATTGAACCTCCACCAAAATCAGAATTTAATTTACAAGCACGCTCGAGTAAACGAGAATGGAGGTAAAAAACATCACCAGGATAAGCTTCGCGACCTGGTGGGCGGCGGAGTAAAAGTGAAATTTCGCGATAAGAAACAGCATGTTTAGACAAATCATCGTAAACGATTAAAACATCTTCACCTTTATCTAAGAAATATTCAGCCATGGCACAGCCAGCATATGGAGCAATGTAAAGCAATGAAGCTGGAGAGGAAGCACCAGCTAAAACGATTGTGGTGTATTCCATTGCGCCCGCTTCTTCAAGTTTGGCAACAATGCCAGCAATTTTCGATTCTTTCTGACCAATGGCAACGTAAACACATTTCATGTTTTGTCCTTTCTGGTTGATGATTGTATCAATCGCAATTGCGGTTTTTCCCAACTGACGATCACCGATAATCAATTCGCGTTGACCACGACCAATCGGAATCATCGCATCAATAGATTTGATACCCGTCTGGACTGGTTGATTAACGGAAGCGCGGGTAATAACACCAGGAGCAATCTTTTCTACTGGATAGAACTTACTAGCTTCAATTTTTCCCTTGCCATCGACTGGTTCACCAAGAGGATCAACCACACGACCAACCAAAGCTTCACCAACTGGCACTTCCAAAATACGCTTTGTCGCCAAAACTTCATCACCTTCTTTAATGTGAGTGAATTCGCCCAAAATAATGGCACCAACGAGATTCTCCTCTAAATTCAAAGCCACACCGGAAACATCACCATGAGCGGTTTTAAAAATTAAAATTTCAGACATCATTGCTTCTGATAAACCAGAAACAAGAGCGATGCCGTCAGAAATCTTCAAAACTCTTCCGACTGATTTCTCACTAATTTCAGCCTTAAATCCGGAAATTTCCGTCTTCAGTTGTTCGATAATAAAGTCCTTAGTTGACATATATTTTATATTATGATATAGTTAGTGTGAGTAAATTTTAGTATAAATTCTTTAAAATTAAAAAAAATGAAAGTCAAAATTTTTACTGTCCTAGGAATATTTTCTTTTATAAATATGCTTATTCGTCTTGTCGATACTAGTGGTCATCTTACTCCTGTGGATTTGGTTTCAGTAATTCTAACTTTTAGTTTATTAATAATTACTTCTATCGCCATCGCTGAAAGAAAAATTATTAAAGCAATCAAAGAAAACAAACCTTGATATTCTCTTTAAAGCAGTCTATATTCGTATATACTGTTTTTTTATTTCCAAAAGAACAACTACTTTTTCATACTTGCCTTCAAATCCTCCAAATTCGTCTTTAAGCTTCCATCTAAAACTTTACTTTCATATTTTAAAATAAAACCTCCAAGTAAATTAGCGTCAACACTTTCTGCTAAAACAACCTTTTTCGCACCAGTTCGGTTTTTCAAATAATCTGTAATCACCACGCGAGAATTTTCAACGAGTTCGTGAGCGCTAGAAATTGAGGCTGCTAGTTCCCCATTTTCAGAATTCCAAATTTCCGTGAAAGCAGCAATAATTTCCTTCTCGCGATTTAACACCCTGTCTCTTCCTAAAACTGCTACAAAGCTACGCAAAACAGCGCTGGCCTCCTCTTCAGATTTACCAACAATTGAATCATATAAACTCTGAGCGTATTGTTTCGCAGTAATTTTCATAAAAACTATTTAACCAGATTTTTGATTAACTCTTGGTCTTTTTCGCCATTGATTTTCTCTTTTAATATTTTTTCCACTGTTAACACAACCAACTCTGCGGTTTCTGCTTTTAAAGCTTTCAGGGTTTCTGCTTTTTCAATTTGAATCTTCGCTTTTTCGGCATTAATAATCTGACCAATATCCTCTTTTGCTTTATTAATCATCTCTTTTTGCTTCTCTTCTCCTTGAAAATTTGCGTTTTCCAAAATTTCTGTGGCTGCTTTTTTAGCCTCAGCAATAATATTTTTTTTCTCAATCTCTGCCTCACTTAATTTAGAAGCAATTTCCTGAGCATCATTTAAACTTTTCTCAATTTTTTGACTTCTTTCTTCCATCACCTTAGAGATTGGCTTAAAGGCAAAATAATAAAGAACCGCCAAAACAATCGAAAAATTGATTATTTGAGCGATGAATAATTTTAAATCAAGATGAAAAACGGATACTAAAGATTCCATATTTTTGATAATAATAAACTAATGACTAGACCCGGAATTTCCAGATCCAGCGAACCAAATTATTATTTGATACTGAAAGCAATAACGAGGGCATAAATAGCCACCGCTTCTGCGAAAGCTGAAGCCAAAAGCATTGGCACTAAAATTTTACCAGCTGCTTCTGGGTTGCGACCAATGGCTTCCATCGCTTTTGCACCAATCATTCCAATACCAAGAGCTGGGGCGATAGAACCGAGGCCGATTGCTAAAGCTTTTGCTAACATCACATTTTCCATACTGTTTATTTTTTCAATTACCAAGCGAATTAAAGTGAAACGCTAGGAAAACTGAATTACTTAATTCTTTATATATAAAATAATAACTAGTGTTCTTCGGCGGTAGTTGCGATAGTAAGATAAGTTAAAATTAGCATCGCAAAAATAAGTGCCTGAATTAAACCAACAATCACCTCTAAAAACATAAATGGAATCGGCACACCAAAGGCCAAGATAGCAGACATCGCCGCCAAGAGAACTTCTCCGGCAAAAATATTACCAAACAAACGAAAGGATAGACTGGCAATTTTAGCAACTTCACCAACCACTTCAATTAAACCAACGAAAGCTTTGATTGGATTAACCAAAAAAATAGTTGGATCCTTACAAACCTTCTTTGGAATTTCTAAGAAGGCTTTAATATTAATAAATTTGTTTAAATAATTCCAGCCCCCAACAGCCATAACACCAAAAATATGACTCAAAACAACTCCGATAGTCGCTAGAGCCAGAGTGGTGTTCAAATCAGCGGTAGCACCGCGAAAATAAGGCACAAAAATTAATTCTCCGTGTTTACTGATCACTTGCCCAACTGAACCAACTCCCGGCAATAAACCAAGCCAATTATTCAGCAAAACAAAAAAGAAAAAAGCCAACACCAAGGGCGCAAACTTTAAAGAACGTTTCCGGTCACCAGTAACTCCATCAAAAATACTTAAAAAGCCTTCAAAAATAATTTCAAAGGCATTTTGGATTCCCCGAGGGACTAATTTAATTTTATTCCTAATCAATAAACCGAGAATCAACACCACAAAAACCACTAACCAAGAATTCAACAAGGAATTAGTGACTGTGAAATGCCCAACCTCAAAAAGCGGTTCGGCAAACAAAGTATTTTCGTGTAAAATCTCGCTTCCTGCTGACATAAACTATTCTTTATCTTTTTTAGCCTCTTCTTCAATCTTTTTGAATTCCTTAAGAGCATTCTTAACAATGCCAAACATGGAAATCAGGAAGAAAAAGGCTAAAGAAATAATCATTAACCAGGGATCAGAAGAATATCTCTGATCAAGCCATTTGCCAATCATTAACCCAATCAAAACCGGACCAACAATCCAAGCAGAAGTAACTCCCATGGTTCTCATGGCAATTGACCAGTTTTTCTTTGTTTCTTGATTGTTTATTGGCATCAAGGCAAAAATAAAAAAGGAAAACCCCTTTTTATTGATAAAAATTAATGTTCCTTTACATTTATAGCGCAAATAATGGAGGAAGTCAATTGTTTAAAATCTAAATCACCAGGATTTACTAATAAATTTGACATATTTAACAGCTTATCCTAGGATGGAGCTAATAAAAATAATCATTAACAATTTAGAAAGGGGAAAAAATGGAACTTTTTCTGGTGGGCGCCTTGCGCCACAAATATCTACAAGAATATGGAGCACAGCTTCAAGAATTCTTAACATCTTTTAAACACAAAGATGAAAATGGCCTTCTGCGATATATTCTTTATATACCATATGGCTACAAAGATTATGATTGCTATTTTCAGGCTACTCAAAGATTTTTTACAACTATTGGCTGGGCCAACAGCCTGATTTCCATACATGAGTACGAAAAATATAATTTTAAATCGCCGAAAGAAATGCTTTTAAATCTTTCTGGGATTGCTACAATTCTTTTGGATTGTCACCCGGAAGAAGGTAATATTTTTCGCCTGCTTACAAAATTGCAAGAAGAAGAACTAATGGAACCTATGCGAAATAAAATCTTTAATGGGGTTAGATTAATCGCTGGCGATGAAAGCATGTTACTTGCTTGCCCAAGCATTAAAACAACGAATCAAACGGCAATAATAATGCCAAAAGATTTTAACGGATTAAGCTTGTTAGACTTTCAACTGACTACACAAAATAACTCAACAATCTATCACCAAGAAAACGACTTGCCAGTAATCCAATTTAGCGAGAGCAATTGGTTGATAGTAGTAAATAATCAAGCTACTCTGCACGGAGATGGTTATGCATTTGTATATCAAAAAGGAAAAGCCCGAAGCATGGCACTCCCTGGTCGCCAATTAATTTACTAAAAACAAAAGCTGTCTGATTGAGACAGCTTTTTATTTATAGGGAGTAAAGCGTTTAAGTTAAATTCCAAAAAATCTTTTCGCGTTCTCGGTGGTGACTTCTGCCACCTTCTCTAATTTTATATTCTTAATTTCAGCAATTCGATTGGCCACATATTGAACCAATAATGGCTCATTGCGCTGTCCGCGATATGGTTCTGGGGTCATATAAGGACAATCGGTCTCGATCATAATTTTTTCTAAAGGAATTTTGCGAATTAAATCATCCCACATCTGACTAAAAGTAATCAGCCCCGTAAAAGAAATCATTAATCCCGACTTAAAATATTCCCAAGCCAAATTTTCATCACCAGAATAACAATGAATAACCCCCCATGGTTTAGTGGAATCAATCAAATGACGATTTTCCTTTCTAAAATCTTGCAGAAGCGGAAGGAGGTCATCATGAGCTTGCCGACAATGAATGATAACTGGCAAATTTAAAGAGCGGGCTAACCTTAATTGCTCTAATAATACTTTTTTTTGCTTTTTCTTAATTGCTGCGATATCACCAGACAAATCGAGGTGATAATAATCTAAACCAATTTCACCAATAGCAACTACTTTTTCAAATTTTGCTAATTTTTCATAAGTGGCATAATCAAAATCCTCCCCCCTCGTTAAATACTGAGTTGATCCCTTCTCGTCACTACTGTGCGCAATAACTTCCTCAAGGTGTGTTGGATGAAGGCCAATCGCGGCATAAACACCACTTTCATATTTATTAGCATAATTTAAAGCACGATTTGAGGTCTTGTATTCAGCTCCCACCAAAACAAGCCAAGTATTGTTATCAAGAGACCGACGAATCACTTCATCAGCATCATCCTTGAAATCTTTAAAGTTAACATGAGCATGGGTATCAAAAAATTGCATAATCTAAAATTTTAATTCTTCCAAAATCTTTTTGTTTTGACGACTAATACCTTTAGGAATCTCGACCTTGATCTCAACAAAATGATCACCTCGACCCCGACTACGCAAATGGTTAATTCCTTTTTCTTTCAGACGAAAAATTGTGTTTGGCTGAGTACCTTCGGGAATTTTTAAATCAAAAGAACCATCGAGAGTTTCGATTTCAATTTTTCCTCCCAAAATTGCAGTTTTAATATCAATAACCTCAACACTACGAACATCATCTTCGTCACGGACTAGCCTGCGATGATTCAAAACCTGAACTTGTACCAACAAATCTCCAGCTGGAATTCCTTTTTCGCTAACCTCACCCCGACCACTGACTCGAATTGATTCTCCGTTATCGATTCCCGCAGGAATTTTGATAGTAAACTTTTCTTCAACTCGTCCTCGCCCTGTTCCTTGACAGTGTGAACATTTTTTTTCAGGAATTTTTCCTTCACCATGACACTCTGGACAACTTGCTTGAGTTTGAATATTCCCTAAAATAGTTCTTTGAATCTGAGAGACTCTACCAGTCCCATGACAATTATGGCAGTTATTAATTTTGGTGCCAGGAGCCGCTCCACTTCCCTGGCAAAAAGAACAAGCACCTACCCGGGGATAAGACAATTCTTTTTCAACACCAAAAGCTGCTTCTTGAAAAGTAATTTTAACTTCTAAAACTAAATCTCTTCCTTTGGTGGATTTTCGAGAACGACCGCCACCAAAACCACCAAAAATATCACCAAAGCCACCAAATAAATCACCAAGGTCATCCATGTTAATATTCATTCCCTGGCCGCCAAAACCGCCATAACCACCACCAGCTTGACCACTTTGAAAATCTGAACCAAACTGGTCGTATTGTTGACGCTTTTGAGAATTGCTGAGAACTTGATAAGCCTCATTAAGCTCTTTGAATTTTTCAGCATCACCACCCTTGTCTGGATGGTGTTGATGAGCCTTCTTTCGAAAAGCAGTTTTTATTTCATCGGCTGATGCGTTTTTTTGGACACCAATAATGTTGTAGTAGTCTTTGGACATAGATTAAATTCGATTATTTTTACAGATATCCGCGTAGAACTGTGCTGAAGGGCGAGCAACTCTTTCGTAAGTCTGAAAATTTACTTCATATAAACCAAAACGCGGCTTGAAACCCTCGGCCCACTCAAAGTTATCAGCCAAGGACCAGTGCAAGTATCCTTTTACTTCGACTCCTTCTCCGATAGCCCGATGGACATTTTTTAAAATCTCTTCAATATACCAAGAGCGGTGCTGATCACCCTTATCAGCCAAACCATTCTCTGTGATATACACTGGTTTGTTGTATTTCTTTAAATCCTTTAATAAATGATAAATGCCTTCTGGATGTAAACCCCATTCCAAATCGGATTGTTTTTCGTAAATTTTCTGTTTACCAAAACCGTAATTTACAAGATTATGAAAATAATAGTTCAAACCGATAAAATCTTGGCAATTTTTTATTTTATTTAAAAATCGAAAATTCCACCACCAATCAGCAATATTTTTTAAAACCTTATTAATTAAAGAATTATTGGCGGCTTCAAAATAGATATTATGTTTTGCAATACCGACTCGGTTATTTTGATCAATTTTTTTTAAAATTTGATAACTGGCACGATGTGCAAGAACTAAATTATTTATTACTCGCCAAAGTGCAAGCGGATTCTTCTTGTTTGGTGGCCACTCACCAGTTAAATAACTTTGCGAAGCATAAACCATCGGCTCATTCAAGGTAATCCAAAAATTTACTTCTTCGTTTAAATACGTTACAACTTTTTCTGTAAATTTTTCAAAATAAGTAACTATCTGGCGATTTTCCCAACCCCCTTTATCCCTCAGCCAAAGAGGAAGCGGCCAATGCCACAAAGTAACAAAAGGCTCTATTCCCTGTGCTCGTAATTTTTTTACTAAATCTTTATAATAGTTCAGTGCTTTTAAGTCAAACCTTCCCTCTTCTGGCTCAATACGTGACCAATCAACTGAGAACCTATAAGCATTGGCATTCAGATTTTTTAAGCAAGCAATGTCGGCATTATTATCAATAAAAGAATTGGCTGCACCACCAGATATAAAATCTAAAGGATCACGCTGTTTGTTTTTTAAGTCTTTAAGGCGACGTGGAGATTTTTCCCATTCACTCCAATCATTATTTAAACCGCCCTCAATTTGGTGCGCTGAAGTAGCACAACCCCAAAAAAAATGTGGCGGGAAAATTAAAGACTCTTCTTGATTATCCATATTATTTTTGGTTATCTGAATTGCAGATTTTTTCACAAAGTTCTAAACTAATTTCCTTCAAAGAAGTTTCTAACTCTGAAGAGTTAACAATCTGACGCACCTTATTGTGAGTAGCAAAAGTTTCTCGGTGTTTAGTCGTGAAATTATCTTCCGGCAAATCAATCTCTTTTGAATTTTTATCTCCAGCCAGAACTAAACGGCCTCTTTTGATATAAGATTTTACTAAACTAATAACCTCTTTATCGTTATAACTTTCCAATAAAACTCCTAGCGCCTCTTTAACACTATTTAAGTCACCGTCTGAGCGACGAAACTCCTCTGCTCCAATATTTATTAATAACTCTAGAATATCAGTCGCTTTATTATTTTTTTCACTAACACTCGCCTCCTTATCTTTATTAAATACAATATCTGGAATATTTAACACTGGTTCATAGACCTGTCCATTATCATATTTTTTAAAAATAATATCACCGCTAACTAGCTCGCCAATTGCACCGTATTCTTCGTGAACTTTGTTAATATATTTCCCCGTCTCAGCCAAGGCCTGAAACCTATCAAGACTTTTAATTCCGTCTTCATCTATTAAATCAGAACGACAGATATCCTGAAGTGGTACCCCTTGACGGAAAAGCTCTTGATCCTTTACCTCAATTCCGTGTTCATGAATTCCATATGTTGCTTCCAGCCCCAGACGCTTGATGTTCTCAAATATTTCTTCTTTACTGCCTCGATATTTTTTAGGTCCTGGTGCTAAAAATTTAAAAAACAGTTTTGGATCTCTCCTAAATAGCGCCCCCAGATCTTTAACTAAATGGTCATCATAAGTTCGTAAAATTGCATCGCCCCATTTATCCAGTTTTGAAATTAAGCCAGTATTATTCCAAACCAACTTTCCTTCTTCCATCTTCATTTTTCCACCATAAACACCGAGAGTACTTTGGTAGTTCTCGTTAGGAAAGGATGATTCATACATCGCCTTATTAACTGTATCGGCAACTCCTTCTATTTTTGGGATAAACTTTTCAAAATTCATATTTTTAAAAATAAATTGGGGTATAACTTAATTTAAAGTTTTAAGCCAGTGATCTAAAATTGTTTGTAGTTCTTGCAAATTTTTTTCGCTCCGAAAAGTATGGGGAGAATCTTTAATAATATGAAATTCTTTCTTGCCAGGCAAGTGATCAAATAATATTTCTTGATGACGCGAAGGAGTGCAGCGATCATTTTCGCCAACCACAAGTAGAACTGGCATTGTTAATTTATCGACAGCAGACAGAAGATTATATTTCATTTTACTCTCCCAATAGGCGTATTTGAGATGAATCTTAGTCTGCCCCCAGTCTTCAACTAACCAACCACTATCCTTCCAATTTTGTAATTCTTCTGGAGTATACTGCTCCTTACTTAATTCGGCATTCACCACCACCGAAAATGGTGCTAAAGCTTTTATTTCCAAAGGATGTTCTTCGGCGTAAAGTGCCGCCGTCATTGAGCCAATACTGTGCCCGCAAATAATAAAAGGCTGAATAAAAAAATCCTGCTTCTTGGCCCAGGAAATCACATCTTCTAAATCTTCCAGGTAACCAGTCACAGTGGCGTCTTCAAATTTTCCAAAACTCTCACCGAAAGAATTACGAGCATCAAAACGAACGACATTATAATTGTTGACTAAAAAAGTCTCAGCGATTTTTTCGATATGTAAGGAATTTTTAGAGTCGCCCTGACCATGAGCAATAAAAACTAAACCAACCGGCTCTTTAACCTCGTTAACCAAAATGGCAATTTTCTCACCATGCTTATTTTCAATAAATATTTTTTCCATTTTTTTATTAATTCCACAAGCTGCCTCTTTTAAAGAGGCAGCCTAGCAATTAACAATTACTTCTTTTCTTCGACCTCTCCCTCAACAATGTTCTCGTCTTTCTTTTCTTCGCCTGGAGTTTCCGCACCAGTTGGCGTCTCTCCTCCTGGTTGTTGATACATTGCGGCTCCAATCTTTTGAGCAACTTCATTGAGTTCGGCCATCGCCTTGGTGATGGCTTCGGTGTCAGTAGAATCTTTTAATTTCTTTAGTGCCTCAACTTTTGCCTCTAACTCGGTTTTATCTTCGGCCTTCATTTTATCGCCAGATTCCTTAATCATTTTTTCAGTAGTGAAAACAACGGCATCGGCCTGATTTTTTACCTCCACCTGATCTTTCTTCTTTTTATCTTCTTCAGCGTGAAGTTCGGCTTCTTGCTTCATCTTTTCAACCTCTTCCTTGGACAAACCAGAAGAAGCGGTGATCGTAATTTTTTGAACCTTACCTGTTGCTTTATCAGTAGCGCTAACATTTAAAATGCCATTGGCATCGAGATCGAAATTAACTTCCACCTGAGGAACGCCACGTGGAGCATTTGGAATTCCGTCCAACATAAACTTACCTAAAGTTTTGTTATCGGAAGCCATTGGTCTTTCACCTTGGACAATATGAATTTCAACACTAGTTTGTCCATCGGCAGCAGTTGAGAAAACTTGAGATTTAGCGGTTGGGATAGTAGTGTTTCTTTCGATGAGCGGAGTTGCTACACCACCTAAAGTTTCGATACCTAAAGTTAAAGGGGTAACATCAAGAAGTAAAACATCTTTAACATCTCCCTGCAAAACACCAGCTTGAACTGCAGCACCTAAAGCAACCACTTCGTCTGGATTAACACTCAAATTTGGCTCTTTACCAAAAAATTCTTTAACCTGTTTTAATACCAAAGGCATTCTGGTCATTCCACCAACCATAATTACTTCATTGATATCGCTTAGTTTAAAACCAGAATCAGCTAAAGCCTTTTTGCATGGTTCAATAGTTTTGGCAACTAAATCGCCAACCAAATTTTCTAATTGGGCGCGAGTCATTTTCATTACTAAATGCTTTGGACCATTAGCGTCAGTAGTGATAAATGGTTGATTAATCTCAGTTTCCATGGCAGTTGATAATTCAATTTTTGCCTTTTCAGCAGCTTCTTTAATTCTCTGCAAAGAAAGAGTATCTTTAGATAAATCAATTCCTTGATCTTTCTTGAATTCTTCAATAATCCAATCAATAATTCTTTTATCAAAATCTTCACCACCGAGATGAGTGTCACCGTTAGTAGATTTTACCTCAACGGTGTCGGCAGAAATATCCAAAACCGAAACATCAAAAGTTCCCCCACCTAAATCATAAACAACAATTTTTTGTCCCTGTTTTTTATCAAAACCATAAGCAAGAGCAGCAGCTGTTGGCTCATTGATAATTCTCATTACCTCTAAACCAGCAATCACACCAGCGTCCTTAGTTGCTTGACGCTGAGCGTCATCAAAATAAGCCGGAACGGTGATAATCGCTTGAGTAATTTTTTCACCAATTTTTGCTTCCGCATCAGACTTAAGTTTGGATAAAACCATTGCTGAAATTTCTTGAGGAGTATAGTCTTTTTCTCCCATTTTTACCTTTACTCCTTCGCCAGCCTGAATTATTTTATAAGGCATGGTTTTTAAATCACGCTGAACTTCATCATCTTTAAAATGACGACCAATTAAACGTTTCACCGCATAAACAGTGTTCTCCGGATTAATGACTGCCTGTCTTTTAGCAGCAGCACCGACTAATCTTTCACCGTTTTTTGAAATCGCTTCTGTACTAGGCGTTGTGCGATTTCCTTCAATGTTTTCAATAATCTTCGGTGCACCACCTTCCATAATCGCCATGGCGGAGTTAGTTGTTCCGAGATCGATTCCAAGAATTTTTCCCATAATTTTTATTAGTTAAATTTTTTATTAATAATTATTTTTTCTGAATTTCAATTTTTTTCGCTTTTAATTCAGCTGCCTTGGGGATAACAATTTTTAGTAATCCGCCTTCATTTGTTGCGACCGCCTTATCGCTATCCACTTTAGAAGGAAGGGCGATACTGCGATAAAAAGAACCCCGACGAATTTCTTTGCGATAATAATTTTTGTCATCAACTTCGCTTTTCTTTTCACTTTCTCCCTTCAAACAAAGAACATTGTTTTCGATAGAAATATCCACTTTTTCGGGATCAATTCCCGCTAATTGTGTTTCGATAATAATATTATCCTTGTCTTCATACATATCTACCGCTGGCGTGAAACCAAATTGATCACCACGCACTGCTGGCAGAAAATCGCCGAAGGCTTTGTCCATTTCATCATCAGAGAAGAATGGAGTCCATTTGATTAATGACATATTTTTTAAAATTTCTTTGTTTAAGTTTTAATTCTAAGATTAAAATAATAAACAAAAAAAATATTATTATTTTGATTCGCCAACCACCACCTTGGCGGCGCGAATTAATTTTCCGTTTAACTTATAACCCGCCATCACTTCCCTAATTACCTCTTCACCTTCACCTTCCATTGCTTCCATATTGTGATGGTCAAATTTTTCTCCAACCGTCTTGATCTCTTCAATCCCATGACTCTCCAAGGTATCCTTAAATTGTTTCAAGACATAAGTGACGCCTGCCACCCAGGAATTATTTTTTTCTGCTTCTGGTAAACTGGCAACTGAGAGTTTTAAGTGATCATAGACTGGCAAAATTTCTTCTAAAAAATTAGCGAGAGCAAATTTAATAAAGTTTGTTTTATCAGCAGCATGTTGACGAAGTAAATTTTGATAATCAGCAAGAGCCCGCAAATACTTTTGATCCGCTGCACCACCCTCAATTTCTGCTTCCATTTTAATTAAATTCTTCTTTACAATCGGACAAATATTTTTCAATTCTTTAGCTTCAGTAAAACTATACCAAGCAAATTCCTGATATTTTCCAGTTAGCTTGATCTCGCCAGAAACATCATTAGCGATAAAACGCAAAACTACCAAATCACCAACCAAGCCAGTATCAAAAATCTTGAAATTGTTTACTTTTAAATCCAACTCCTTCAAGGCTTTTTGCTTGATCACTTCCAATGGTTCCTGGTTTTGAGAAATTATTCCCGATAAACCAAGCCACAATTCCTCTCCTTTTTCTTTTAGAAGTAAGATCTCATTTTGAGAGTTAAAGATAAAACCATGAGCTGCCAGCTTAATACTGTTTTCTTGTTTTTTTTCCATATAGATATTATTTAAATTGTTCCTCTAAAAATTCAACTAGCGCGAGATTGTGAGAATAATCTGCTCGAATTGGACTCAAAATTCCAAAAACACCCAGTTGACCAGAATTATTATATTTTAATAAAGTAACGCTTAAAAAATTACCAAAAGGATTAAGGTCGCCGACTAAAATTTTTGCTCCCAATGGTAATTCTTCAAATAAACTACTAATAATCTCCTCCATTTTATCAATCACGCCAGAGACATCACAAACCGCTTCCACTTGACGAAATTCTGGTTGAGAAAACAAATTAGCCAAACCGGTGTGAAAAAAACTATTTTTATGAAAAGCCCAAAAAATTGCACTACCAGAAAATTCTGAAATTAATTTGGCGACTTGCTTAAAAGCGGTTTCATTGTTAACAAAAATCTCTTGCAGAGCAACACGCTCGGCTTCTTTCAGGGCCCGATGTTTACCGTCCTCGCTAATTGTCTTTGCCTCGTTTTCATAAGCCAAAGGAGTAGGAATTCGACCAGCTGAAGTGTGCGGTTGAAAGATATAGCCTTCTTCCTCGAGCTCCATCATGTCATTGCGAACAGTGGCGGTGGAAACTCCCAGCTTATACTTCTCAACCAAAAGACCTGAAGAAACTGGCTGAGCAGTTTTCACATGTTCTTTGATAATTGTTTGCAAAATCAGTTTTTTGCGATCAGAAATCATATTTTTAGACTTACTTTTTTATTGTATATTAAATTAGCACTCCAGTCAAGAGAGTGCTAATAAAGGTTTTTTGAATAAAAAATAAGCTCAATTTACTAAAAGTAAACTGAGCTTGAGGACAAAGCGCAAAGGACAAAGGGTAAAAGACCGATGGCTAAAAAGCTAAGGGCCAAAGAACTAAGTACTAACTTGCGAGGGCGGCCTGGTAATCGCTGTTAAAATTGTAACCGAGCCAGCCGTTGCCCCAGTCCCAGCGAAAGCCATGCCAGTAGAGGTAACGAACAAAGAGATTACTGCCGGAATTGCGATAAATAGTGCCCGAGAAAAAAGTTATTTTGCTTTTCCAAGATTCTGGAATTAATTCTGGATGAGCAAGCAGGTAATCCAAGACATTAGCATTAAGCACTGGTTGATTTTCCAGTTCTTTGCGTAAATCATTCCCTTTGGAATATCCACCTTTTTTCTGCTTTTTGGACAGATAGAAGGAGATATTTGGATTCCATTTCCACATTCCGCCTTTTTTGTGTACTTCCACCGTCGATCCTTGTGGGATAAAAGGGCGAGCATTACAATCGATGAGGTATTCAATCTCACGAATTTCATGGGTCTTGTTTATTACTTTCAGAAAATCAGAAGATTTCCCCTCAACAATAATGAATTGCAGGACATCCTTGGCATCTTCATAATTTATTACCCCCTCATTAATTCTTTTAATAACTTCACTGAATTTCCGATGCAACTTACCCAGTTGCTCGTCGGTTAATTTTTCTTTTCCGTCTAAAACAGATTCTTCTTTTCCGTTACTCATGACAGTATTTTTTTTGGTTTGCCGTTCTCAAATCTTTGTTGACTTTGCTACAGCTGAAAATCACTAATCCTTGAAAATTAGACTACTTTCAGCTATAACAAAGTTTATTATTAAGATTTTAAAGTCCTGTTTTTATGTCCCAAAATTACCACTTAATTTATTTTGTGTCAACCCTCTTTTAATCATTTCATCTACTTCCTGATTGGCATTTATGTACTCAATGGAAATTTCAGGAAAATTATTTCTAAAAACTCTAAATATCTCATCAACAAAGGCCTGTCCAACTGAAGATACGTTCTTGAAGTCCAAGACAACAGTTTTAAATTTATCCAATCCCATCATTAGTCTTTTTGCTTGCGACCTTGATACATGTGGGTCATCGGGACTGGAACTCAATGAAACCGCAACAATAGTTTTCCAAAAACCAATATCAAAATCCACGTCGGCATATTTATCCATAATATCTTTTGACGTGTGGGTTGCGTCGAGGTTTAGAACCATTTTGATTAAAGTGCCGTCACCGAATCTTTCCTCTTTTTCATGAGATAGAAGCCATTCTTGATTCTCAAAACTATAGAATAGGTCACCAGAAAGAATAGAAAACTTCGTGAATATTCTTGAGGTAAAGAATATTCCCTCCCCCGAATGCCTTGAAGGGTCAGTGGTGAATTTTCCTTTAGAAAGATGAAGAATCGCCTCTCTAACAGAATCTAATTTGAGTGCCTGGTGAATTTTTTTAAATATCCCTATTCCGTTATCAATAATACTTATTTCTATGTTATTATTTTTTATCTCAACGTTTGTATTGATGATTGTTCCTCCTGAATGATCAATTGCATTGTTATAAATTTCCGTAAAACCATAGGCAATAATTCTTTTGATATTATCATTAAAACCAGAAGTCATCGGTTTAATGTATTTTGACCAAACCTGATCTTCTGCAAGATTTTTATTTATCTCACAATTAAACTCAATCTTCTTGCCACCAACTTCAAAATAACGGGTTGAATTTGTTCTGCCCACTTTGATAATTTTCCCATCTCTTACTTCTCTAGAAATATAACGCAAAGCATTCTGGCGGGAAAAACCAAATTCATTAGAAACAAGCAGAGCAATATCCGACGGATGCTCAAATACATGTTTATAAATAAACTCTTTAATTCTACTGTTTTTATTATTCATATTATCTATTGTAAAGCATTATCCAAAGTGTTGTCAATAGCTACAATTATTGTTGTCAATTTAAAAGAAAAGACTTTCAAAAGAATAAATTTATCCAATATTAGCTATTTATTAAATATCATTTATTTATCTCCTGCTCCATCTCGCCAAACCATTTTTGATAATAATAGTTATTTAACTCCAAGTTGCTCGCTGGCAACAAATCTTGAGCTGAAAAATGATAAACAAAGCGATAGCTAAGAGAATAGAATTTTGGAGAATATTGGTTAATAAAGCAATCAGTAACTAAATGAATAAAACCAGCCGCTGCCAAAACTGCCAAAAATACTGCTATTTTTTGACGACGACGCAATAAAAAAGCTCCTAATAATAAAATTGGTAAATATTCCCAAGCATGAAAAATTAAATAATTTTTTCCACTCCACAAAAATTGCCAACCATTTAAAAAACCAAACCAGGAAAACCGATGAAAAACAATCCAGTATTCAATTAAGTGGTCAACATCAATTAAAAAACCACCAATTATTGCGGCTATTAATGAGAGCCAAAACAATTTTGAAGCGCGCCAAAAAATCAGACCAACCAGAACTGCTAATAAAAAATGGGTTAATAAATGAAGCCAAAGAGGCATAAAAATTAATTTAAGTGTTAATCAATGATTGTACTAGTAGCAATCAAAGGAGTGACATTAATAACTTCTGGTTTTACTTCACCGCGACCACCAAAATACCAAGTTAAAATTTCTTTGGCAATCGGCGTAGCAACCGAGCTCCCTTCTCGCCCCTCTTCAACTAAGACAGCAATTGCTATTTGCGGGTTGTCGTAAGGTGCAAAACCAGAGAACCAAGCGTGCGGATCTTTTTTGCTACTCCATTGGGCTGTTCCTGTTTTTCCAGCAACTGGCACTGGAACTGATTGAAGACTGCGAGCACTACCATTTACAACAGTCTCCCTCATTCCCTCCCGAACGATTTCTAAATTACTAGGACTAGCCAGATTACTACGAATAATTTTCACCGGAATACTGCGCACTAACTGATTTTGATCATTTAAAATCGCTTTAACTAGCCTTGGTTGATATAATGTACCACCATTAGCCAAAGCGGCCGTATAATTAGCAACCTGAATCGGAGTCACTAATAAATCTCCCTGCCCAATCGCTAAATGATAGGTATCACCAATATACCACGACTCTTTTTTGGTTTGTTTTTTCCAGTCTGCATTCGGCACAAAACCAGATCGCTCTCCAGTAAGGTCAATGCCGGTTTTTTCATTGAGGCCAAATATTTTAAGATATTTTTCCAGGCGATCAACGCCTAAACCAACAAATCCCTGATAACCACCTCCGATATAGTAGAAAAAGGTATTTACCGAATTAGCAATTGCCTTCCGAACATCAACCACTCCATGACCACCAGGTTTCCAATCTGGAAAAGTCCAAACACCGATAGTTAAACCACCGGATGAAACGACGCTGGTGCTTTCAGAAATTATATTTTCCTCTAAAGCTGCGGTTGCCACCACAATTTTTACCGTTGAGCCCGAAGGATATTCTCCTGAGATTGAGCGATTAAAAAGAGGCATCGCCGGATCTTCTAAAAATTTTTGATAATCCTCTTTCTTAATACCTTTGGCAAACAAATTGTTATCATAGGCTGGCAAAGAAACCATTGCTAAAACTTCACCATTGCGAGGATCGAGGGCAACGATCGAACCAGAACTAAGATTTAATTTTTCTAAATAACGACGCAAAACCATTTCGCTTTGCTGTTGCAGACCTTTATCAATCGCTAATTCTAAATTTAGACCATCAACCGCAACAGTTTCGCTGACCACCTTGCTAAGCTTCCCCATTGCATCTACTTCTGAGCTTTTTCTTCCTGGAATCCCTTTTAACTCTTTTTCCCAAATATACTCTAATCCAGATTTGCCGAGATAATCAATTGGCGTGTATTTTCCTGGCTGTTCCTTGAGCTCTTTCTCACTGATTTTACCAGTGTAACCAAGTAAATGAGATAGTGATGAACTATAATCAAGAGCAGAAATCTCATAGGTTCGGCGAATTTTATTTGAAAGAAAAACTCCGGGCTCACCATTGCACTCTAGATATAAACGCAAGGCCTGATCATACTCAATATTATCGGCAATGAAAAAAGGAGAATAAGCCTTAAAAGAAGACATTTTGATTTCTGCCAACTGATCTTTCAGTTGAAAAAAAAGCGGGCTATCTTCAATTAAATTGGCGGAAGCACTTTTCTGGCCTTGGATATTCTGAATTTTATTCATCTCCAGAATGTTAACCATCCGACGCAAAATAGCATCACGAGATTCCTCATCTTTTGGTAAATCGTGAGGAATTACATATAGAACAAAGTTGGCAGAGTTGTGCACTAGGGGAATCAAATTTCGATCATAAATAATCCCTCTTTTGGGTTCAATTATTTCTAGGCGCAAACGATTACCTTCGGATAAACCATAATAGTAATCACCTTTAATCATTTGAAGAAAAATTGATCGAAAAATTAGAATTCCAATAAAAAAAACTAAAATTAAACGCAACCAAAATAAACGGCGAAAATCAAAAGTGAGGCCAACTGCTTCTGAGCTCTTGGTGTGATCAGCAATAAAAGAGTGTTCGGTCCAGTCGGTGTAGTAGAAAGAGTCCTTGAGAGCACCAAAACCACCCTCTTTCACAATAAAAGGATTTTCCTGACTGCTTTCTTTTTCTAATAATGCTTTATTGGAAAATGCCCATTTTTTATGCATAATACTTGGATTATAGCAGGTAAATCAAGGAAAAACAACCGAAAAAAAGTTTTACCCAGATGAAAAATTTTATTTATCGGTTATTTATCTGGCTTGTGATAAAATAAAAAAGTATTTTTGAAAAACAATTTTAATCTTTAATTTTTCTTTTATGAAAATTTTGCTTGTTGAAGATGAGGTGGCTCTTAATGCCTTTTTAGTTCAAGCTTTAAAAGCGGAAAATCATGTTGTCGATTCAGCGCGCAATGGCGAAGAAGGTTCTTTTCTGGCTCGAACCAATGACTACGATGTTATCATTATGGATTATTTATTGCCAGGGATAAATGGCTTAGAAGTAATCAAAGAAATTCGATCAGAAAAAATTTGGACGCCAATCATCATGCTCACCGTTCGAACGGAATTGGATGACAAAGTAGCAAGTTTTGAATCTGGAGCAGATGACTATCTCACCAAACCTTTTTCAATGACCGAACTATCAGCTCGCATCCAAGCTCTTGGTAGGCGACCAGTTATTAGAGAAGAAAAAAATCTTTCTTGCGGACAAATCACCCTTGATCCCGAAAATTTTTCCGCCACCAAAAAAGGAAAAACTGTCGTCTTAACTGGAAAAGAATATGCTCTACTAGAATTCATGGTCAAGCATCAGGGGAAAGTTTTATCTCGAACCAAATTATTGGAGGGAGTTTGGGACATCAATGGTGATCCTTTTTCAAACACAATCGAAATGCATATTCTAAAATTAAGAAAAAAATTAAACGACAAAAAACAAAAAATAATTAGCACTTTGCCCGGTCGTGGATATAAGTTGGAAATTCCAAAACCATAAAAATCTTCACCAAGCAAACAAATCAAAAAAATGAAAAACAAAAAAACAAAAAAAATTGAAAAATTAAACAAAAAAAATCTAATTAAAAAAACTGGTCTTCTGGCAATTGGGGGCACCATGGCAAATATCATTAGTATTTTTACCCCTGGAAAACCTTGGCTTTAAAATATGAAAAAAATTTTAAAAAAATTAAGTCAAAAAATTTATCACCACCTAATCGAAGCTCAAAGTGAAAATGAGGAGCAAAAAAGAAAAGAATTTATTCTTAACATTCTCTTAATTTCTTCAGAGATTTTAATGGCCACAATTTTGTTATTATCCTTTATTCGTGAAGTTATCGATATTATTTCTGGTGAAGACCGCGGTTTCCAACCTGCGGTCTTTATTTTAATGGGTGCTGTTTTCGTTTTTGCTCATTATCTTTCTAGAAAACAAAAGATTAAAATCGCTTCTCTCCTTTTTTTAAGTATTTTCTTTATTCCAAATTTATATCTCTCTTTTCACTGGGGAATAGATTTACCTCAAAGTCTTTTACTTTATGCCTTCACCATCTTAAGCGCTGGAATTTTAATTAGTACTCGTTTTTCTCTGATTACAACTCTATTTATTAGCCTCTATCTTGCGACCCTTGGATATCTTCAGGGCCATCAAATTATCACTCCAAATACCTATTGGGCAACAGAAATGGTGACAATTTATGACGCCATCCCAATTATTATTACTCTTTCGATTATGGCTACTCTTTCCTGGCTAGCTAACCGAGAAATTGAAAATTCCCTTAGAAAAGCTCTTAATTCTGAACAGGCGCTCAAAATAGAAAGAGATAATCTCGAAATAACGGTTAAAAAAAGAACTGAGCAATTACAAAAAATGCAAATGGAAAAAATTAGCCAACTTTATCGTTTTGCCGAATTTGGTCGAATTTCCGCAGGAATTTTTCATGACCTAATCAACCCTCTTACTGCCGTTTCTTTGAATCTGGAACAACTTTCTCGAGATAAACAATATCAAAAAACTTCCTATCAAGTTGAACAAGCAGTGGAAGCAGCAAAAAGAATGGAAGTATTGGTAATCAGTGTTAAAAAACAACTTCAGAAAGAAGAGTGTCGTCGTCAATTTTCGATTAACCAAGAAGTCAAGGGAATGATTAGTCTTTTAAACCACCGAGCCATTCGAGAGAAAGTGCTACTGAAGTTTCGCTACGAAGAAGATATTAAAATTTTTGGTGACCCTTTAAAATTTAGCCAGATAATTATGAATTTAATCACTAACGCTCTTGATGCTCTTGGTGAAAATTCATCATTAAACAAAAAAATAAGTATCAAATTAAACTACCAAAATAACCAAGAAATTAAATTAACCATTAAGGACAACGGCCCAGGAATTAGCTCAGAAAATTTTGAAAAAATCTTTACTCCATTTTTTAGTACAAAACAAGGAAAGGGATTGGGGTTGGGACTTTCTTCAATTCAACATTTAGTAGAGCAAGATTTCCGCGGAAAAATAGAGGCAAAAAATAACAAAGAAGGTGGCTGCTTATTTTCAATTATCTTGCCCATCGATTTCAAACACGAGATATGAAAACACAAAAATTATCTTTATTTTCTATTCAAAAAACGGTGAAACCAATTTATGATAAAATTCTCAAAAGCCCCGAAGGTCTTGCTTCCGTAGAAATCATTACTAGTCTAGAAAAATCTTGGCGAGACAAAAAGGCTTTTTCTCCCTTACCAAAAGCCGACAAGAAATCCTGGAAACAAGCCAATTTGAAACTCTGGGGATCCTATACTATTTATGATCACATAATGGATGGTGGCGCCAGTTTGGCCGAACTTCCTATTGCTAATCTTTTGTTATTTGAAAGCGCCAAAGTTCTGGGCGGAAAAAGTAAATTGGTCGACAAAGCTTTTTTAATAATGGAAATTGCCAATCAAACCGAATTTTCACGAGTTAGTGAACTAAAAAAGAATCCAAATTATTGGCAAACACTTGATGAAGATTCTCTTTTAAAAAAGGGCCACCAAAAATCTTTGGGGCTCTATATTTCAGTCTTTTTATTTTTAGAAAATCGCGACATTAACTCAACAGAGCAAAAGAAGTTTTGGGATTTTCTCGTGCTATTTCTTAATTGTCGGCAACTTGCTGATGACTTATATGATTGGCATGATGATTTAAAAAATAATATTCCCACCGCAGTCACAGTCAGTTTAATGAAAAAATTTAAAAATAAAAAAGACAATCTCTCTGACCTGGAAATAGAAATTTTCCAAAATATCTATCCCCACTTTCACAATTATTTAATTGAAACTTTAGCTTTAGCAATTACCAAAGCAAAAAAAATATCAGTTTTAGAAAAGAATAATTTTCTCGTCTCTTGGGCTAAGAAATCTCTCCAGGAAGAAGAAAAGCGTTGGCAAGATTATCAGAAATTATTAGTGACTACTTTAAAATTATAATGTCTAAAATATAGACAAGCTTTGTTTGACTTTTAAACATTATTGCCTTATAATCTTAGTAATATGACTAAAGATTATTACAAGTTTATCAAAGAACTAAGACTAAAAAGAGGTCTTTCTCAGCTAGAAACCGCCGAAAAAATTGGCATTTCCCGATCTTCCTATATTGGCTTTGAACAAGGAAAAAACGAACTAAGCCTATTTGAGGCGATAAAACTAGCGGATCTTTTTGGCATTTCTTTAGAAGAAATGCGTGGCGGGCTAAAACCAAACTACAAAAAATACAAGCAAATGATTTTAGCCTATTTGCGATCAGAAAAAGACTCTCATAGCAAAATACCAAAAACCAAGTTAGCAAAAATGCTCTACTTGGCTGATTTTGCTTGGTTCTATGAACATCTAGAAAGTATGAGCGGAATGCCTTATCGAAAAATTCAATACGGTCCAGTGCCAGATAATTATTTCCGCGCCATTGAAGAACTTTTTGAGGCTGGAATTATCGAGGTAGATAAAACCACAAAGGATGGTGTCTTTTTTATTTCTCAGACTCGTTCCGGTGAACGGGAAAAGTTATCAGAACTAAACGCAGTGGAGCTAAAAATGATTAAAGATATCTCCTTAAAATGGCGCGGAAAAAGAACTCAAGATATCGTCAAATTTACTCATGACCAACTACCATATGCAATCTGCGAAGATAATGAAATAATCCCTTATAGTCTAATAACCCAAGAGGACCCAAACCATGTTTACTAAATATTCAGTAAATTTCGAAGAATACGCCCATCGCCACTTCATCAAAAAATTTGCTAAAAAATATGGACGATCCTGGGATATTACAATAGAAGCTCTCGTGAGAGAGTTTCAAAGTTTTGACGTTATCTTAGAAAAATCTATTGCCGAAATAATTGCAAAAGATTTTGATATTAAAATTATAAAAACTGAATTTAGTATCGCAGGAACAAAAAAATCTCGCCATGGATCTGGGAACCGCTGTATTGTTGCCATGCATAACGAGAAAAAATTGATTAATGTTTTATTGGTTTATCATAAAAATGATTTAGAGGGTGGCAATGAAACAGCAAAGTCAAAAAAAATAATTAAAGAAAATTACCAAAGTTATCATCATTTAGTTTAGGTATACCTCCCTACATCTTCTCTAAAGTTTCGATTCCTAAAATATTTATAAAGTTATTTTGTTCTTTATTAATAAAAAAATATCTTCTCCTGCGCTCAAAAAGTCTAATACATAGCTAACCTTTTATTTTATTAGGTTTACTGACCAATTAAAAAGGACTATTTTATAGTCCTTAAAAAACGAAATTATTAAAAGATTTTAAAGTCTGGCTTAGGTCACCATTATTATTTAATATCACAAAGTTTTTCTGATCAATTTGAAAATTCTGAACCATTTGGATAAAATATATTTGTTCAATTCGTTCACTTTTTACCATTAACTCCAAACTACAATCGACATCTCTAATCTCTATTGGTCTGTTTACAATTCTTGCAAAAGCAATTTCTGGGGCAGTTTGCACTAAAATAAATTTTAATTCAAAATATTTTCTTAGCACAGAAACAAATTTTTCGTCTAAGTCCGGGATGTATCCCTTAAAGCCTGGACTGGAACTTATTCTTAAAGCTTTGGCTTGCCTTATTGAATAATGACAGTCGACTAAAACAAGCGAACTTTTTTTAGCTTTTACTCTTTCTATAACCAAACTGGCAGCATCCTTTATAACTAAATTATGAACCAGGCCTGCATCTTCCCAGGTAATAGCCCCAAGTTTTATTGCCACCTCTTTCACTAAGTGTCTTTGTTTTACAATAATAGCTGACGTCGCTAAGTGCACCTCATGACATATAGTTGATTTACCAACACCATGGATTCCACCAATAAACACAACTTGTTTTCTCATCTTCAACCCTCCTCAATCTTTATTTTAATGTTAAAAAACCTTTTATTCCTAAAAAAAATCTTCTATCTTCGCTATATCTTAAGCGACCCGCTACATCATCAATATCAAACCAACGGTACTCTTCTTCAGTGTTTTTTAGATGATCATAATTATTTATAATTACACTAAACATAACAATCCTTTTTTCTATTAGCTGATTGCCTAAATTTTTTGAAACTCTTTTTATTACACCTAATTGTTTATCAATAACAATATCCGAGAGACCAACTTCTTCCCTTATTTCTCTTTTAGCTGCCTCCTGAAAAGTTTCACCTTCCTCAACATGACCCTTTGGAAAAACAAAAGTACCATCAAGATGTTCTACTAACAACACAAAAATCTGGTTATTTTCTTTTTTGGTTAATACTCCACCCGCAGAATAAATTTTCATATATTAGTATCTATAAGCATTTTTAAAGTTGCTAAATAGCTTTTTTTAATATCCATTGCTTTCAAGGCTCTTGCCTTACCTGAAGCAATAATAGTATTTCTCACATCAGGAGATAAGTCAAATATTTTAGCAATTTTTTTAACTATATGTTTTGACGCCGGCAAACAAAGAAATCCATCTTGCATGTCTGTTATTACATCTCTAATACAAGCAATATTACTATTAACAACACATAAATCTCTATGCCCCAAAATTTCAGCTTCAAAAGGAACTAGAGGACAAAAATCATTTTTAGGCATATTAAGCAAATATTTCACTCGTTTATATTGCAAAAGATATTTTGGTAGTTCAAATTCGTAATCAAAAAATAAAGATACAGGTTGTTGAGATTTATTCGCTATAAATTTTAACTGCTCTTGTATATTCTCTATAAATTTTTCATCACTAAACTTAGAAGCAATTAAGACTGGATGCAATCCATATTTTCTAGAAATTTTAAGCATAGCTTTTAATGCAACATCGAGGCCTTTATATTCATCTGCTCTGGCGAAGCAAAAAATTATATTCTTGTCTAGAGGTATCTTTCTTTTTTTTAAATAACTAGATATTTCGAAATCGTTCCTTAAAAACAATTTAAGGGACGATAAGTTAAACCCATTATGTAGAGATAGTACCTTGTTAGGATTTAAATCGTATTTTTGTATTATAATTTTAAAAATATATCTCGATACACTACCTATAAAAAAATTTTCTTTTTTTGATCTATTCATCGCACTTAATTCCCAAGATATTCGTTTTGGTTGTTGGACGTAAGATTGCTTATGTAAAATACCCAAACTATTTGGTAGCCAGATATTAATTACTTTTGACTCTACAAAATAAGATTCGGCGAATATAGTATCGTTTGAAATAATAACTGTAAGATCATCATTCTTGCTAAATATTTCTTTTAAAATAAATCTTACTTTGCGATTAAGAATTTTCCAATTAGAAAAATTAAAATAATCACTTGAATGATTATTAGGCTTGTCAATTAATATGAGTGAACCTTTATAGAATTTGCATAAATCAGCAGATCTTTTTAAAAAATCAGGCCTAAAACCTATATCTGTTTTTTTGTATTTTAATGATATTATAGACAACCTTAAAACAACGGAATGTTTTTCAAAATTTGACGCGATTTTATCAAAAGATAATAAAAAATTATGGACTATCGTCCCGACACCACAGACCAAAGAAGATACTCCATCTTCAGCTATATAAATTATATGAACAGATTTTTTCATATTAACAATTTAGCCTTTAAAATTTTGATCACTTCTTTTGTGTTCATTTCGGCATCAATAAAAATAGTTTTTTTCTTGTTTTCTTCTTTTCCAAAAAAATATGCATAATAATCCAAACAATATTTTAATCCTAAAACGCTAGTCCAAACATCTTTAATGTTTTCCCTCCTGGGTCTTCTTGTTAAACTAGTTTCTTCGCTAATAGCTAAATAAATGTAAATATCTGGCTCGTATAATAAGCCTTTTTTTATTGCCTTGGTAACCCATTTATTTTTAGTAGATAGATTGTCAGCTATTTTTAAGTGCGCAGCACAATAATCCCATGCGAGCATCGATGCATAACCACGATCTATCACGGAGTGCGATTTTGAAATCTTTGCTAAATTATATTTTTTAAGGGTTTCTTGAAAAATTTCCCCTTGATCATCCGAAAGATTAACTCCACCCAGGTAACCAAGGGATTCGTTAACTTTATTAAAATTACAATTTACTTGCAAATAATTAGCAATTGTTGTTTTGCCGCTAGCAGGCAACCCCTCTAACACCACAATCATAACAATAATGTTATTTAAAAATTAATAGATATTTCATTATCTATCTTTATTTCCCATGGAAATCTTATCCATTTTAGATTTTCACATTCGTAAGCACCTATCAGTGGCACCGAATTTCTTTTTATAGCTGGTAAATTTTTTAGATTTTCATCGATTACTATACTACAAACTCCAACACATACGCAACCACATTTTATTACATAATCAATAGCATTATTAACAGTATCACCTTCAAAAATAATATCTTCTACAATTAATAACCTCTCTCCTGGCATCAGTTTTGGTAGCAACAAACTACGAAATTTTCCATAATCATGCGGTTTGTTTGAGTTCGTTTTAACTCCCTGATAAAATTTCATGTTCCTATTATTTAGCGAATGAGACAACATGGCGGCTGGTACCATTGCCCCTCTGACAAGTACCAACAAAGAATCAAATGGTGATATTTTTTCTATTTTTTTATGAAACAAACCGACAGCAACTTCAATGGCCTGCCAATCGAGATGAATAATGTTATTTATTTGATCAACTACTATTTTATTTGGCTTATTTATTAACTTCATAATAATTTAATTAATACAAAGGCGTCGATACTACCTTCGAATATAGAGATTTTTTTAATATCAAAATCAATGTTATATTTAAGACTAATTTTTTTTAAAATAGCAATAAGCTTGTCTTCATCGAAAGAAGCAATTGCTCCCACAGCTCTAAGCTTATTTTTTTTAAAATATGTATTTTTAACTTTAATTAAAACATTAAATGCAACATATTTACTACTACATAAAATCATTTTCTCAATATTGTACTGCAGGAAGCTATATTGAAATCTAACCTTTGAATTTAAACCACCAAGATTTAACACTAAATCAAAATTTCTCTTGGGCCAAAAGTCTTCGTTTAAAAAATTTTTATTCAAAACATCAACATCCCTTTCAAAATATTTATTTTGAGCAACAGAAATAAAACTGTCCACTATATCAATACCTAAATAGTTAAAATTCTCTACACCCAGAGAATCTAAATAATCAACAATACCACAAATACCACATCCGACGTCCAAAATTGAATTTACTGAAGAAAAATTAACACCATCTAATACATGAGAAAAAAATAAATCGTGCATTTCTTTTGTTCTCCAGTCCAAAGAAGCTTCTGAATTAATAGAATATTTAGCAATTTTTTTCTCATAATATTTTTTCACCAAATACCCGTCAGCTATCCATTTTTCTAACAATTTATTTTTTAATAGTTGCTTTGCACTATTATGCATATAAATATACCAAGTTAAATTATTTAAATTTCATAACTGTTTAGCTCAAAATAACTGAGTTTAAAACTGCAACTTATTTAAAAGCAAAGTCAAAAAAAATAATTAAAGAAAATTACCAAAGTTATCATTATTTAGTTTAGGTATACCTCCCTACATCTTCTCTAAAGTTTCGATTCCTAAAATGTTTAATGATTTTCCTAAAACAATCGTAAAAGCTTCCACTAACTTTAAGCGTAAATTAATTTGATGAGAACTAACGACCGGACAGGTGTGATAAAATTCATTAAAGATTTGAGCTAACTCAAAAGCGTAGTGAGCCACCAGTGATGGATTGCGATTTGCACCTGCAAAAACGAGTAATTCTTTGAAGTCAGCAATTTTTTGAATTAAAGCAAATTCAACATCTTCTAGCTCAGTGAGTTTGTCAGTAGTTTCTTCTTGAGAAACTTTCACCAAAATCGACTTAGCTCGGGCGAAAGAATACAAAAGGTATGGTCCAGTATCACCATCAAAACTTAAGGATTCTTTGGGATCAAAAATCATGTCCTTAAAAATATTGGTCTTGAGTAATTTATATTTAATTGCCGCTAAAGCAATCTTCTGAGCGCGAATATTAGTTTCGATCGGATCAAGGTCGCTCGTTCTAGTAATAATTCCCTCTTTTGCTAAATCGGTTAATTCCCAGATGAGATTATCAGCATCAACCACTGTTCCTTCACGTGATTTCATGCGTCCTTCCGGCAAAGCAATCATTCCATAGGAAAGATGACTAATTTTCTTGGCAAACCCCAACTTCTTTAAAATAATTGCTAAAACTTGAAAATGATAATCTTGTTCATTACCAACAATATAAATTGAATCATCGTAATGGTAATCGGCATCCTTGAGAAAAGCTAAATACAGATCTTGAGTCATGTAAACGCTAGTGCCATCGGCACGCAACAAAACTTTCTCATCCAAACCCTCTGTAGTGAGATCTAGAATAATTGCCCCGTCAGCCCGTTTCGCAAAAAGACCAGCAGCTAAATTTTTGAGGACCAATTCTTTTCCCTGTTGATACATTTCACTCTCAAAATAGTTTTTGTCATGCTTAATCCCAACCAATTGAAAAGTTTCTTTAAATCCTGTAAAAGCCCAATTATTCATTTTTTGCCAGAGCGCTCTGGTTTCTTCATCTCCGTTTTCCCATTTCACAAGAAGCTCTTGAGTTTCTTGTTCCAAGTTTTTATCCTCTTGAGCTAGGCTTGAAAATTTTACATAATAATCGCCGACAAAATGATCGGATTTTTTATCTGGCTCAGCATTCTGACCTTCTTTTTGGTAAGCAATCATCGATTTGCAAATATGAATTCCTCGGTCATTAAAAAGATTTGTTCGAACCACCTCTGCCCCATTTTCTGTCAATAAACGAGCTAATGATTCGCCAATTGATAAATTGCGCAAATGCCCCAGATGCAAAGGTTTGTTGGTGTTTGGTGAGGGGTATTCGATGACAATCTTTTGTTGATTACTTTCCGCTTTACCAAATTTTTCACCAAGAGTTAGAACCTCATCCAAAACAGCGCCAGCAAAAACTAGCCGATCAACGAACAGATTAAGATAAGGCCCTACTGCTACTGCTTTCTGAATGCCATCCTGAGTCGTCATTAAATTAACTAGCTTTTCGGCAATTACTGCTGGTGGAAGCGCGAGATCTTTTGCTAACACAAAACAAGGAAAAGCAAAATCACCCAAATCACGCAATGGGGGAATTTCAATTTTTGCTAATAATTGAGCTGGGGAAATTTCTTGGCCTCCAAGCTCTTGCACTTTTTCTGCCAATAGCTTGGCAAGTTTATTTTTCATATTTGCTTATTTTGCCATTAAAACTTAAGGAAATCAAGGCTATTAACAATTATAGCATAAATTAACAGCAGCGCCCTGTCGATACTTATAGATAATTAATAGCTTCATAATATCCGTTAAACTTTTTCATCATATTTTAATATGACTTTGCGAATAGGACTTTGTTTTGTGCATCTTTTTTACAAAAAATACACTTACCAGTATCACCCAACCCTCCATCAAAAGGAATACATCTTGTACTTGCGTTTGTTTCTTCTTTTATTTTTTCTTCACAATTTTTGTCTGAACACAAATGAGCAAAAATAAATCCTTTTTTTTCATTTATAACTTTCTTAAACTCCTCATAATCTAAGACCTCACGAGTATTTTCTAATCGAAATTTTCTTGAATTTTCAAGTAATGTTTTTTGTATTTGTTCCAAGCTTTCTTTTACACTGATAGCTATATTTGTGTTTAAGACACACTCTTTTTTACCTGTAATCCTATCAACAATAATCACTGACTGTTTTTGAACATCTTTAGGACCAATCTCAATGCGAAGTGGAACACCTTTTCGTTCCCATTCAAAATACTTGGGGCCAGGTCTCCCTTCTCTGTCATCCGTTTTACATGTAATTCCACCAGCTTCAAATTCGTTTTTAATTTTCTGTACTTCTGCAAAGACAACATTCTTTTCGCCGTCATTGGTCCAAATTGGAATTATCACGACTTGTATTGGAGCGATTTTTGGTGGTAGAACGAGACCCTTGTCATCAGAATGCGACATAATAAGAGCGCCAATAATTCTTGTACTAAGACCCCAACTTGTTTGCCATACATATTGTTTCTCTTGATTTTCATCTAAAAACGAAACGTTAAAAGATTTTGCAAAATTTTGAGCTAACATATGCGAAGTCCCCGACTGCAAAGCCTTACCATCTTGCATCATGGCCTCAATAGTAGCTGTGTATTCAGCCCCAGGAAATTTTTCTAGTTCGGTTTTTTTACCCTTAACAAGTGAAACGGCTAAATACTCTTCGACAAACTGTCTATAAACCTCAAGCATTTCAAGTGTTTTTTCGTCCGCCCCTTTTCTTGTGGAATGAGCTGTATGTCCTTCCTGCCAGAGAAATTCTGTTGTACGCAAAAAAAGCCTTGGACGCATTTCCCAGCGGACTACATTGCACCATTGGTTAATAATGAGAGGTAAATCTCTGTATGAATTAATCCATTTGGAAAATGCATCATAAATAATTGTCTCTGATGTTGGGCGAATAACAAGTGGCTCATCCATCTCACCTGCAGGGATAAGCTTCCCATCTTTTTCTTCAAGTCTATGATGTGTGACAACCGCACATTCTTTTGCAAAGCCTTCTACATGCTCAGCTTCTTTTTCTAGAAAACTTTTTGGGATAAGAAGTGGAAAATATGCGTTTTGTGTGCCACGTTTTTTAAATTCACCATCTAAAACTTTCTGTATATTTTCCCAAATAGCATAACCATAAGGTTTTATAATCATAGAACCTCTAACTGGAGAATTTTCGGCCAAATCTGCTTCACGAATTACATCTAAATACCATTCTGAAAAATTTTCTTCCCGAGTAGTTATTTTACTAATAGCATCATTTTTATTCATAGAGATTATTTTATTAATTTATCAACACTGACACTCAGTGCTTTGGTAATTTTTGTAAGTGTATTAATGGTTTAGTCCCGGCTTTCACTTGATTTGATTTTTATAATTGTATTATAAATACTATCAGCTATTTTGGAGAGGCAATCTTACTCCGGGTCCGCCAGTGTCAAACAAAATTGTTTCTTCTCCATCCTTTACAAGTGTGACACTTGAATACCCAAAAAAGCCTATCACAGGGCGTATACCAAGACCTTTAATTATCTGTTTGTAAGTTGCCATGGATTATAAAATTCATACACAACAATAACATAATTGCGAAAAAAAGTAAAATGAGGTCCAAAGCACGCGGTTGATACAAAATTATCCCCATGATAGGATTTAAGGGATAATTACTATAATAATAACCATATGTTAAGAACATATACTTGTGGAGAATTGACGAACAAATCTATTGGTAACATTATAACCTTAACCGGTTGGGTTGCCAGTCGTCGTAATGTCGGTGCTTTAATTTTTCTTGACTTGCGTGATCGTTATGGTGTTACACAAATAACTCTAGATCCATCACGAAATAATGAACAATTAATAAATTTAGCCCAAGAGGTTGGTGTGAAATGGGTTTTGTCAGTAACCGGAAAGGTAGTGGCTCGTCCAGAGTCAATGGTTAACACTAAAATGATAACTAGGGCAATTGAAATTGAAACGACTAAAATGACTTAAATTTAAAAATAAACAAGCGCTCAGAATAGTAATAGTTTACAAAATATTGGTTTTTAACAAAATAATTTGCTATAATATAAATAACCATATAAAAATAGTAATCATGACTACAGATCTTTTACAATTACAAAATGATGAAGATGCCATAACCGCCAAGTTTCTTTCACCAAAAGATTACGATCAATATTTAAAAGAAAGCGACTTGATTCACGCCTTAATCTCGATGATTAAAAAAGTGTCCGGTTTCATTAGAAAGTGATTTAAAAAAATAAATCACAAAAATTTCATCAACAAAGACGCTTATATCAAAAAGCGTCTTTTTAATAAAACCCGAATAAGACTAGTCAATTAAAAAAATTAACTATTATCCTATTACAAATTATATCCAAAAATGCTATAATCTATTTATGAACGGTGAACAATATAAAATTGAGTTCCCTCCTCATGAAATCAAGCCAAACCCGGAAGATTATTCTTTGGCTTTTAGAAAAGATGAGAAAATCGAAGAATCGGCAAAAGAAATGGTCAAAAATAATGATCAAGAGGAGCTGGAAAAAGTGAGAACAGAACTGGCAAGAGCTGAGAAAGATGATCCGGGGGATGAGTATTATGGTCGTTTTGCAAAATTTAAAGAAGAAGAAAAAAGCAAACCAAAGAAAGAAGCCAAGAAAGAAAAAAAAGAGACAAAAGAAGAAAGCCAATTCCGCAGAGCTTTTATGCGCTACCTCACAAAATAACCTCAGCAACAGAAAGGTGGATATAATTTAACTATTTAAAAAACAGGCTAACTACTTAGACTAAAAAAGGATACCGAAGATTAATCTTGGAAAACTAAGCAAAATCAGGAAACAAAAAATAACCGCAACTGCTCGTTGTGGTTATTTTTTATTTAAAACACTTTCTTCATTGGTTGAATTTTTAGTCCATGGAACATTCTCACTCCTGTTGTTTTTTGATAGCCCAATCGACCATAAAATTCTCTAGCAAATAAGGACGCTCTAATTTTAATCACTTTGGCTTCATCTTTTCGCGCAGATTCTTCAAAAAGGCGAACCAATTCTCGACCAATTCCTTGACGATGAAATTCTACAATTCCTGTTGACTTAATCGAATGCATTAACTATCTTGAATGTAGTTAGATAAAATAAAATTTTAATTAATCGATAATATTTATAAATATATACAGAAATGCAACTTTTGCCTGGAAAATGAAACACTTAAAGGAGAGATTTTAGCTAAGAATAACCTCTGTTATTTTGTGGAGAGTATTGACCCAATTATCAGGCACGCTGGAATGATTATCACTTATCGACATACTCTAACTCCTTTTGATATTAATACCGAGGAATGGTTAGCCATTAAAGAGCTGCTGCCAGAAGTCAAAGTTATTTTAGATAAACATAATCCCTCGGGTTATAATATTGGTTGGAATATTGGCGTTGATGCAGGACAAAACGTCAATCATGCGCACCTTCATGTGATTGCTAGATTTCCAGACGAACCCCTTCAAGGCAAAGGTATAAGGTGGGCTTTTAAACAGGAATCTAATAGAAGACCAGGTCTTCCACTAGAGTGATAAAAAAATCCCCCTGAAAAATTGAAAAATATTAATGAGTTTAACTAAAATCTTTAATCCCTAAATACAGAATAGTATCAATATTATTTTTTAAATCACCCTCCAAACGATCATGCAATTCTTCTGGATACCACTTATTATTTTTTATCTCATTCCAATTAACTTCACGAACTCCTTGTAAAATTTGTTTATTATCTTCTAACTCTGGATCAACTCCTAGTAATAAATTTCCACCAATCAAAGAACAGATAATATAGAATTCGATACCACTATCCCCATTATAAAAAGTTTCACGAATATAGATAATTTTTTCAGACTTAACTATTAAATTAGTTTCTTCTTTTACCTCTCTTTCAATAGCCTTGAAAATATTTTCACCAGACTCCATGCCGCCACCAGGAAAAATTAAAATTTCTCCATTTTTTTCCTCATTATGCTCGACCATAATTAAACCTTTATCAGTTTTAATTAAAGCTCTTACGCCCAAGCTAATGTTGTTCATATATTTTTTAAAATTTCAACAATAATCTGACTTTTAATATCCTCAATTGATACAAGATCAGTATTAAATTTTTTATTTATTTTTTGATGTTTATTTAACTTAATTTAATTTTTGAGCAATAATTCTAGCCACACCATGACGATGTGGCGCAGGAAATCCAGGGTGCCCTTGGTCTAAAATCATGTTTTCAAGGTAATATAAAATCTTAAAACTACTAAAAATTTTAAGAAGTTCTTGTTCTTCAAAGTAACAAGCAAATCGATTCTCTCCTAAAAAACTGGGATCGTTATTAGTGAATACCTCAATAATCACATATGACCCTTTGGAAATGTTAGTTATAATTTCCTCAATCTTTTTATTTGCATCTTTTTTGTCTATAAAATTTAAAACATTACGACAAATAACGACATCATAAGAAGATTTAGTGATAGAAAAACTTCTTATATCATCAAGAATCACCTCTAAATTTTTGTAGTCAAATTTTTTTAACTCACGTATTGCTGGTGCGGAATGATCAACTGCGGTTACTAAAAAATTATTTTGTGCTAAAAATAGAGAGTCGACTCCTGCCCCACAACCCAAATCAAGAATTTTACTTTTTGGTAAAAAACTTTTCCAAACAATACTAAGAGTCTGACTAGGTTTTAAATCCTCACCAACATTAATCGGCGATTTAGTTTGATTATCTTTTTTCATATTATCAACAGAGATTATTCAGCATTCTTAGTTGTTGCGTTAGATTCTAGAAATTAAGTTATTTATTTCCCCTCCATAATTAAAATCAATTTATTTAATTCTATTATTTTTAACCTTCGTGCTTATAGCAACTTCTTCGGAAATAATTTTATGTATTCGTTAGGCTCTCCTCGCTTTTTCTGATCCAGATATTTCTCTTCAAATTCACTTTTACACCACGCAGAAGTTTTTCCGCTTGGTTTTTTTTCAAGAATCGATAATAACAGGCTTTCTAAGCAAGGTGTATTTTCAATCAGTTCAATGTTTCTATCTTGAGCTTCCTTTCTTGCTTTAAGCATTTCGACTTTCGATTTATCATTATCAAGAACTACTATTTTCCGATCATAGCTACCTAATATTTTATCAGCATCAATTATTATATTTTGGGCGTCTCCACCCTTACCTTTCTTAACGGTTATCGCTACATTACTCTCATAGGAATACAAAGCCCTTAAATGCTTTAAAAACATTTCTTCGTTAAAACCTTCACCAAACACCAAAAGAGTTTTGCTTGCTTGGCGCTTCTTTTTTTTATAGGGATTGGTTCTCGACATATTTTTACATAATTACAATTTAGGAACAGATCCATATGCGCCAGCGATATATTTTGTATAATAATTGTCATCAGCACGAACACTACTTCCCATTTCATCTAAACGCCAAGATTCACTAGCTCCTTTTTTATTTTTTTCAGCAAAAATGATTTGATATTTGTCTAAACGGCTTAGTATCCGATGACTATGAGTGCTAAACAATATTTGGGCATTCTTTGGATTTGTTTCTGACTGAATAAATAATTCAAATAACGACATAACTATATCGGGATGTAAGTTAACATCAAATTCATCCAAAATTGCAACACCGCCATTATTTAGAACGAGTAGAATTGTTTTTAATAAGACAAATAGTTGTTTAGTACCAGATGATTCATATTGCATCGGGAGGTTTTCAATGTGTCCTTTAAATGAGTGAGAAACCTTTACATTTAGCGACAGCCCATTTTCCTTTTTTTCTTTTTTTATCTCAAAAGATTCTAATCCTAAATCAAAACGAGATAGTAATTTTTCTGCCTCTTTCTTTAAAATTTCATTTTTATCATCGCTATAAAAATCTAGGGCTTCAATTAATTGTTGTCCGGAATTTGGCAACAAATGATCACCAACCCAGCCCGCTTCGACAACGTTTGTTTCAACTTTCTGCCAAAAATTTAAAATATCTTGACTGCCTTTGTGATTTAATCGAACAGCAACGCTAATGACACTAGCATTAGTTCGAAGTAAGTTATCAAAATCTTTTGGCAAATTAAAGTTTTTGTCATCAAGAATGTATTTTTCTGTTTTTTGGTCCCACTGACGAGAGAATAGCTTTTTGCTAGTAATTTTTTGTTTAGTTTTATTTTTAACCCGTAGTTCTTCTGCTAATATTTTGCTTTCAGTCAAAACAAAGCGATAAGAATAAATATTCCCATTAATTTCAAAATCAACTGAGAGTTCAGTTGGTTTGCTTTTTAATTCACCAAATAAAAAAGGCTTTACCGGCAAAGAGGATAGTGGATTGGCGATAAATGAATCCGAGATCAGCCACTTCAAAAAAGGCAAAACTTTTAAGAGATTTGTCTTGCCGGACGCATTTGGTCCCACCACGGTTTCAATCTTAGAAAGACGATTTCCAGAGGGGGCTGTAAAATAGCTTTTATTAACAGGCGCCTTGTCGTTCACAGAAAAATCGACAACAGTAAGTTCACTAAAAGAATAAAAGTTTTTGCACGAAAATGAATGAATCATATATTTATTATTTATATCTATATGATAGCAAAAAAGTATCTACAAGTCAATAATCTACAAATTATTGTTAAAAACGTTGTTATAATCTATATTTTTGGCCCTGGTAACAAGATTGGCTACTAACTAATTTACCCTAAAAAACTCATAACACTTTCTTCATTGGCTGAATTTTTAATCCATGAAACATTCTCACTCCTGTTGTTTTTTGATAGCCCAATCGACCATAAAATTCCCTAGCAAATAAGGAGGCTCTGATTTTAATCACTTTGGCTTGCTCTTTTTTGGCAGATTCTTCAAAACGGCGCACCAATTCTCGACCGATTCCTTGACGATGAAATTCTCCAGCAACAAACAAATTCACAAGCCGATCTTTTCTCCCCCGAACAATCCCAACCATTTTACCATCAACAAAAGCAGCAAAATTAATAGTTGAAGAATTAAATCTTTTTTGTAAATCAGCTAATGAATTTTCCTCTAGATTAAACTGTTGGAGGTAGTTCTTAACTGCTTGTGGACTACCTTCTTGATTATTGAAACTCTGATAAGTCCGAGAAATCAGATGTGCTAGTTCAGGAAGGTTGGTGTGATTAATTTTAATAGATCGAAAAGTTAACATAAAAAATTATTTTAATTAAGGACACTGAAGTTGTTTTTAAAAAAATAACTATTATTTTATATCATAGCTCTTAATTGATCTGTTGACCATTAAACCCCATAAATAATAAAAACCCGAGCATCTAGAATAATCTAAATTAACTCGGGTTATTTCTCATCGTAAAACATGTTTTTCCTTTCTTGCTGTTCTAAACAGCACATTTAATTTGTTACTGACTAATAGTATTTCTCACCCGAAGGAAGAACTACCATTTCTAATTTTGGAACACTAAACCAGTCATAATCACTGAAACCGATTTTCCCCAAATCCACATTCACCACATAATCAGTAGTATCACTATCAGTGAAAGTTACTGGTTTGATGATGATTGCACCCCAACTTGCCAGATTATAATAATAATCCACCCGGAATACAATTTCCTTGGTGGTTCCCTTCAAATAATTGAAGGAAGCGGGCAAATTAACCGAAAAATCTGATGCACTAGCGTTGGACCGAAGCATACTTGGCTCCGAGCATTCAAAACTTCTGCCATTTCTCAGAATAACGATCCTGACATCAAGCCCGGAAGGCACACCTGGGGCTGGAAAATCTAAGGATCCAGTTACTTTGATGTTACTAATTACTGGCGGAGGATCAGGCGGTTTCACCACCTTCTCCTTTTCGCAGGCGGATAATAATAATCCGATCACTACAAAAATGAAAAAAAACTTTTTCATGATTTCTATTTATTTATTAATGAATTTGATTTTACTAACTATATTATAATATTAATATAAGTTATTGGAATTGTCAAGAAATGTAGCATTGCAGCGAAAGGTTTACACTACAGGCCT
>CAINDR010000020.1 GCA_903847415.1 Candidatus Falkowiibacteriota bacterium | reverse complement strand
TTGGAAAAAATATTTTTAAATATAATATGAATAAAATATATCAGTTGCTAGATCAGAATTTTATTTTTGATTTGTTTAATCAAAAAGTCTTGCCAAAATATCCACAAATTAAGAAAATTAATAAAATAGAAATCATTCCTTACAAAAAAATGATTTGGGAAACAACTTATCATGTTGTTTTTTCCTATCATCTCTTCTGGGAAAACGCTACAGGTGAGGAGAAAAAAATGGAAATTGTTTGCTCTGCCCATAGCAATGAGCCTCGCAAAAATGTTTTGGATACCTTGAATTATTTGTGGAAAAAAAAATTACCAAGTGCAGAATTAAAATTACCTCGCCCTTTATTTTATCTTTCAGAATTTGAAGCCACCTTCTATCGTGCTTTATCTGGAAAAACCTTACTTCATTATATTAAAGAAGGTAACAAAGAAAAAATTAGCTCACTAATTTCTGCTTCAGCGCGGATGTTTGCGCGCCTTCATCAGTTGCCAGTTGATTCCGATTTTCAATTTCATCTCGATAATCAAAAAATCGCCACCGTTGTGCCGGGTGAAAAATTTATTTATCAAGAATTAGCATCACGCTTTAAAAATGGTGAATATGAAGATTTACCAGCTTTTTATGCCAAATGCATTGAACAAGAAAACAAAACATTTCCTGTTCTAGAAAAAAGATTTTTAATCCATGGCGATGCTCATCCGGAAAATATTATTAAAGTTGGAGAAAATAAAGTCGGCTTAATTGATTTTACGGATTTTTCTCCAGCAGACTTTGCTCGTGATTTGGGGGCATTTATTCAACAGATAGAATATAAAATTGTTCGAAAAGTGGAAGATTTGGCGTTTGCCAGAGAAATGAAAAAACTTTTTTTAGCCGAGTATTTGAAGGCTTCTGGTCGAGTTTTAGATTCTGATTTACAAGAGAGAATTAATCTTTATTATGATTGGACAGCTCTTCGGACAGCGGTGTATTGGTTTTTGAATCACCATCCTTCGCCGGTTAATGGAAGGGAATTGTTGTCAGCCATTCGTGAGCGTCAAAAAACTGGTCGCCAGGCTCAAGATTTGATGGTTAATTATAAGAGCTAGCTTGATTGTTATAAAAAAATAAAAATTGTCCATATCCATGTTTGGGGTTAAGACAATAAAGGGTATCACGTAATTGTGATTGCGGTTCAAAACTCTCTATAAAAAAAGAGAGTTAATTAATTAAACTTAAAGTGTGTTTTTTTGTTCATCTTTTTTTATTCTGAGCTAACTGCTATAATTTGGATATGAGTAAGAAAAATTTAAAAAAATCCCAAGAAAAAGAACTTTTAGAGCGCTCGTCTTCCCCTGGATTGGAATTAGGTGAGCGAGCTCGAAAAAGTATTTTGATTTTAGCAATCTTTGCTTTTGGCTTATTGAGTCTTCTTGGCCTTTTTGATTTATCTGGTAAATTTGGTCAATTTTTTTCTCACTGGCTGGGACTTGGTTTTGGTTTTGGAAAATGGCTGGTGCCAATATTTTTTCTGGCTTGGGGCGGCTTATTATCTTTAGCGAAAAAATATCAAATTAGATTTAATGATTATCTCGGTCTTTTTTTGTTATTTATTTCCATCCAAACTTTTTTTCATTTTTTATACAATAGCTTAACTTGGGAAGCAAAAGCTTTAGCCGGCTCTGGCGGTGGTTATCTTGGTTGGCAGTTAGCTAAATTATTTTCCTATCTTTTTGGTTTTTGGGGTGGTGTCTTAATTTTAGCTTGCTTATTGTTGTTATCAATTGTAATCGTGTTTAATACTTCTTTAGCAAAGATTATTGGCCGAGAAAGTATTTGGGCAAAAATTTTGAGAGCTTTTTCTGGAAAAGAATCCCTTGAAGATCAAGAGGAATTAGAATCTCTTGAGCACTCTGCTCAGGGAAAAGCGAGTGCTTTGAGCAGTAAAATTATTTCTGCTTGGCAACAAAAACCAGTTTCTCATCACGAGGAAGATTTCGAAGATGACGCCGAAGATAATCAAGAAATTGTGCCGGCAAAATTCAAAGAAGCAGAAAAGAAAATTCAAGATAAAATTGTTTGGCCAAAGAAAACAATCAAGATTGATATCCCTCTGGAATTATTAAACAACAAAGTGACCAAAGCCATTGGTGGCGATACAGCAGCTGGCGCTTTAAAAATTAAACACACTTTAGAAAATTTTGGCATCATGGTTGAAATGGGGGAAACTAAAGTTGGCCCAACAGTCACTCAATATACTTTTAAGCCAGCTGAAGGAGTGAAAGTTGCCAGAATTACCACCCTGAACAATGATTTGTCTTTAGCTTTAGCCGCTCATCCAATTCGAATTGAAGCTCCTATTCCTGGGCAATCTTTAATTGGCGTTGAGGTTCCAAACAAAGCAAAGGCGTTGGTTGGTTTGAGAGAAATTCTAGATGATGACTCTTTTAGGAACCGGAAAAATAACCTCATGATTGCTTTGGGAAAAGATGTTTCAGGAACTTCTTGGAGCTATGACATCACTAGGATGCCTCACTTGTTGGTTGCTGGTGCTACTAATTCCGGAAAATCTGTTTGTTTGAATACGATTATTGTTTCCTTGCTCTATCAAAACAACCCTGAAGATTTGCGGTTTATTATGGTTGACCCTAAACGGGTAGAATTGCCAATTTATAATGGAATTCCTCATCTTTTAGTGCCAGTTATTACTGAAGTTGGTAAAACAATCAATGCTTTAAAATGGTGCTTGAATGAAATGAACCGTCGTTATGATACTTTGAACGCTTCTGGTAAAAAAAATATTGCTAGTTACAACAACGAAACTAAAGAAAAAATGCCTTATATCGTTTTTGTGATTGATGAATTAGCTGATTTCATGATGACAGCTGGCAAAGACATGGAGGCAGCAATTATTCGTCTTGCTCAAATGTCTCGCGCAGTTGGTATTCATTTGATTCTCGCAACTCAGCGTCCGAGCGTTGATGTTATTACAGGTCTAATTAAAGCCAATATTCCGGCTAGAATCGCTTTTGCGGTAACCTCACTAGTTGATTCAAAAACTATTTTAGATATCTCTGGTGCCGAAAAATTATTAGGACAGGGAGATATGCTTTTAACAACACCAGAGTTGTCCAAGCCAAAACGAATTCAGGGCGCTTATGTTAGTGATGAAGAAATTAAAGATGTTATTAATTACATCAAAGAAAAGAGTGGACAAGTTGATTATTTAGACGGAGTTACCGAAAGACAAAAAGTTAGTGGTGTTGCAGGTGTCGGGATGGATGGTAGCTGTGGCGATGAAGATGATTTGATGGATGAGGCTAAAGAAATTGTAATTAAGGCCGGAAAAGCTTCCACCTCTTTGCTTCAGCGTCGTTTGAGTATTGGCTATGGTCGGGCTGCTAAGATTTTAGATATGATGGAGGAGGCGGGCATGATTGGCCCCTCAAATGGCTCTAAGCCGAGAGAAATTTTAATTAGTAAAGATGATTATGAGGCAGGGATTCCAGTTTCCCCAGTTCATAGTCGCTTAAACTCCGTTGCTCCAGATAATTACCTTGGTGAAGATGAGGGTGATGACGGTGTTTTGGATTTTGGCAACAAGATTGAAGAAGTTGAGAATGACTTAGGCGAAGAACCTGAAAACGAGTTATTCTCAGCCGAAGTTGAAGAAGATATTCTTGAAAATGAGCCAGAAACAGCTGAGGAATATGAAGCAGAAATCTTAGAAGACATTCATCAATCGGAAGAAGACTTTGCCAAAAAACCGACATCTGAAAAAAAAGAGAAGAAGCCAGTTCTGGATGATGAAGAAGATTATTTTTCTCATTAATCTAAAATAAAGCAAAAAAGCATTTCGCAAGAAATGCTTTTTTGAAAGGTCTAGTAAATAAGGTTTGAGCCCATAATGGGAGTTGTGTTTACTTGTTGAACTTACACCAAACTACGTTGACAAAAATAGATAATTAGTGATATATTTTTCGGTTAGTAGTACTTTAAAAAGCAAAATTATATTGGGTTAATTGTTAAAATCATCTTTGGGTAGGTGTTTTTAATAATTAATCCAATGTTTAATTTTAAAAATGATATCTATGGAACTGATAAGAATTGATTGCGATGCTGACCCAATTATTCCGGAACATATGGAATTAATTGAACACGCTAAGGGCGGTATATTTGATTTTGATATAAATAAGATTGTCTTGTGCTTGTCAACAGAACAAGAAAGAATTGGCTCTGTTAATGGTAATAGATTGCTTAATGGTTTAAGGGGGAAGCATCTAAATGCTAATGTTCTTTTTTATCTTCTAAGTAATCAGGAATTAATTCCTGATAAATGGAAGGGGTTGCAAATTTGTTTTTTTGGAACTGTATATCGTTATTTTGGTACTGACGCGGTGATTCTTTACCTGGTTTGGTTTCAGGATAAATGGCAATTTAATTGTTTTCCGATTAACCGAGGGTATTCAAAAGACTGGTTAGTAGCTATTTTAAAATAATAAAAAATATATTCATTATTAACAAAATGTATATATTTTAATAAGGAGGTCAGGGTTATGACTTCCTTTTTTGTTTGTAAGCGGTTTTTATTCTAATTTTTTGCTTTTTTCAATTTTTCGCGCTAAAATTATTCAGTATGTTAAATAAAATCAAAAAATTAATTCCTCATCGCCTGTTTAAGGCAATTCAGCCAATTTATCACTTTGTCCTTAGTTTTGCTGCGGTCATGGTGCATGGTTTTCCTTCTGATCGTTTAGTGGTTATTGGTGTTACGGGAACCACTGGAAAAACTTCCACCGTCTATCTTTTAGCTCGCGCTTTGAAAGCGATGGGCTATAAAGTTGGTTATACTTCAACAGCGATGTTTTCGGATGGAGATAAGGAATGGCTGAATGACAAGAAAATGACGATGGTTGGCCGTTTTTTTACTCAACGGATGATTCGAAAAATGTTTCAAAATGGCTGTGAATTTGCAATTATTGAAAGCACTTCCGAAGGAATTCGTCAGTTTCGTCATCGATTTATTAATTTCGACATTCTTCTTTTCACTGGTTTATATCCAGAACATCTCGAGTCACATGGTAGTTTTGAGAATTACAAAGCAGCAAAAGGCCGTCTTTTTGGTCACCTTTCCTTTTGTAACACCAAATACGTTAATGATCAGCAGAAAGTTGTGAAGCCAAAGAGTGGTTTAGAAAAATTAAGATTAAATCGTGTTAAAAAAACCATTGTTGTTAATGGTGATAATGAAAATGCTCCCTATTTTTTAAATTTTTGGAGTGAAAAAAAATTAGCTTTTTTCGGTGATTCATTTGATAACAATAAGCTAGCTAATTTCTCAGAGGTGATTCTTAAGGACTTGGAAGTGCTTCGTTTTGGAGATGTTGAGTCGACAATCACTGGGACTTCTTTTTCGTTTTTCCCAGTTGTTCGAGTTAGTGATCAAAAGGACACGGAGATTAACAAGGATTCAGCTGAAAAAGTCAGTTTAAAATTATTAGGAACTTTTAATGCTCAAAATGCAGCCGCAGTGCTCACAGTTTGTTCGGGGCTTGGTTTGTCTCTTGAGAAGGCTCAAATTGGTCTTGAGGAAGTGTCTGGCTTGGTTGGCAAAATGGAGAGAATCGATACTGGTCAAAATTTTACGGTTATTGTTGATTATGCTTTTGAGCCACGAGCCTTGGAAAAACTCTACGAAACCATGGATTTAGTTATCCACCAAAGAACAATCCACGTTCTTGGTTCCACTGGTGGAGGGAGGGATATTTTGCGCCGACCAATTCTTGGTCAAATTGCCGGTCAGAAAGCCGATCTAGTAATTGTGACCAATGAAGATCCTTATGATGATGATCCTCAAGAAATCATTGATGCAGTTGCTTCTGGGGCGGAGACAGCTGGAAAGATTTTTGGCGAAAATTTGCTAAAAATATTAGACAGAAGAGAGGCTATTCGTCGCGCTTTTGAAGAAGCTCGAGCAGGTGACTTAGTCTTGATTACTGGGAAAGGCGGAGAGCAATTTATTTGTTCCAAAAATGGAGAGAAAATTCCCTGGGATGATCGCTTGGTTGCCCGGGAGGAATTAGTTTCTCTTGGCGGTTGATAATTTGTGGATAAAGTTAATATTGACAAAATATAAATTATTTTATATTATAAGAATCAAGATAATATAGGAAAGAATATATTTTCACTCTGTAAAAAATAAAATCCCATGTGTGCACAGGTTTTTTATCTTTTTTGGGTGGCTTTCGCTCCGTGATTAATCAAAAAAAATCATAATTTAGGATATCGATAACTCAAACCGATCGGCTTTGAGATTTTTTTGTTGATTAGGGGTTAGCGCCACCATCAAGAACCATATTTTAATAGTTTATAAATTTTTTTAAATAAATTTATGTCTCAGGCCAACACGAAAACTGAAAAAAAACAGGAAGGTCGGAAGTTTTTTGCTGATCATCAAGAGGTGATGGCGATGCCCGATTTAATTGAAATTCAGAAAGACTCCTATCGCTGGTTTCTGGAAGAAGGTTTGGCGGAGCTTTTTGATGAAATTAATCCAATTGCCGATTTTATTGGTCGTGATTTGGAATTATATCTTGAAGATTATTATCTCGATGAACCAAAGTTTAATGAAATTGAGAGTCGAGAAAAAAATATCACCTATGAGGCTCCTCTTCGGGTGAAAACTAGGTTATTAAACAAAAAAACCAATCAAGCAGTTGCTCAGGAAGTTTTTCTTGGAGATTTTCCAATCATGACTGATAAAGGAACTTTTATTATTAATGGAATTGAAAGAGTAATCGTTTCTCAGTTAATCCGTAGTGCCGGGGTAATGTTTACCGCTGAGTTTGTAAAAGGAAAGAAGTGTTATGGTGCAAAAATTATTCCAAATCGTGGTGCTTGGTTAGAAATTGAAAGTGATCAAAATAAAGTTCTTTGGGTAAGAATTGACCGAAAAAGAAAGGTAGCCGTGACTTCCTTGTTGCGGGCTTTTGGTTATGTAACCGACGAAGAATTAATTAATCTTTTTAAAGATGTTGACTTGAAAAAGACTCCTGATGAAATTGGTTTCTTGGAGGCAACCATTGAAAAAGATGCCGCTAAAAACGAAGAAGAAGGTTTACAAGAAGTTTACAAAAGAATTCGTCCAGGTGATCTCGCTTCCACTGAAAATGCTCGTCAATTAATTCAATCGATGTTCTGTCGTTTTGATCGTTATGATTTTGGTCGTGTTGGTCGCTACAAATTAAACCGTCGCTTTGAATTAGATTTACCAAACAAAAAAGAAAATCGAGTTTTGAGAAAAGAAGATCTCGTTTTGATTATCAAAGAGGTTATTCGTCTCAATATCACAAAAGAATTAGAAGATGATATTGATCATTTGGGGAATCGTCGTGTTAGAGCAATTGGCGGTTTGATTCAGAATCGTTTTCGAGTTGGTTTGGCCAGAATGGAAAGAATTGTTAAAGATCGAATGTCCACTTCTGATATTGCCAGTATCACTCCAACAAAATTAATTAACGCTCGTCCAGTGATTGGGGTGGTGAAAGAATTCTTTATGTCTTCTCAGCTTTCTCAATTCATGGATCAGACAAATCCTCTTGCTGAATTGGAACACAAACGTCGTTTAAGTGCGATGGGTCCAGGTGGTTTGACTCGTGAACGAGCTGGTTTTGATGTTCGTGATGTGCACACAACTCACTACGGCAGAATTTGTCCAATTGCCACTCCAGAAGGTCCAAATATTGGTTTAGTTGGTCATCTTTCTAGTTTTGCTCGTTTGAACAGTTATGGATTTTTAGAAACTCCATATCGTAAAGTTGTTCACGAAAAAACAGGTAGCCGAGTGACAAATGAAATTTTGTATATTGATGCTTTTGAGGAAGAGAAGTTTGTGACAGCAGATGCCACAATTCCAATGGATGAAACTGGAAAAATTTTAGTAAATAAATTTCAAGTTCGAAAATTTGGTCAACCAGCAACTGAAGAAACTGCTAAAATAAATTTTGTTGGTGTGGCTGCTAATCAAATTATCTCAATTGCTACCAGTTTAATTCCGTTCATGGAACACAACGATGGACAGAGATCTTTGATGGGTACAAACATGCAACGTCAAGCTGTTCCTTTGGTGAAAGCAGAGGCTCCAGTTGTTGGAACCGGGGTTGAAGCTCGAGCAGCTCGAGATAGTGGTCATGTGATTATTGCAATTGAAGATGGTGAAGCCGTTCGAGTTGATTCGGCTTGTATTGAAACCGTTGATAAAAAAGGAATGGTCACTCGTTACAATTTGAACAAATTTTTACGCTCCAACTCTTCCACTTGTATCAACCAACACCCAACCATTAGCGTTGGTGATAAAATTAAAAAAGGAGACGTTCTTTCCGATGGTCCTTGTATTGATAATGGCGAGTTATCCTTGGGTCGCAACGTATTGGTCGCTTTTATGACCTGGGAAGGTTATAACTATGAAGATGCAGTGATTATTTCTGAAAATTTAGTTCGCAAAGACACTTATTCCTCGATTCATATTGAAAATTACACAATTGATGTTCGTGATACCAAACTTGGTCCAGAAATGATCACCAATGATATTCCAAATATTAGTGAAGAAAAATTGAAGAATCTTGATGAGGAAGGAATTATTCGTATTGGCGCTGAAGTTTCTTCTGGTGATATTTTAGTTGGTAAAATTACCCCAAAAGGAGAAACAACTTTATCCGCTGAAGAAAAATTATTGCGGGCAATTTTTGGAGACAAAGCTAAAGATGTTCGTGACTCTTCACTTTATCTTGAACATGGTGAACACGGAAAAGTTGTTGATATCAAATTATTTTCTCGTGAAGATGGCGATAAGTTATCAGCTGGTGTTTTGAAATCAATTCAGATTTCAGTTGCTAATTTAAGAAAGGTTCAAGTTGGTGATAAGATGTCTGGTCGTCATGGTAACAAGGGGGTTATTTCAAAGATTGTTCCAGTAGAAGATATGCCTTATTTGGCAGATGGAACACCAATTGATATCATTCTTTCTCCTCTCGGTATTATTTCTCGTATGAACCTTGGTCAGTTACTTGAAACTCACTTAGGTTTTGCTGCCAAGAAACTTGGTTATCGAGTTGCAACACCAGCCTTGAATGGAGTTACTGAAGAACAGATTAAAGAAGAGTTAAAGAAAGCTGGCTTACCAGAAGATGGAAAAGTAATGTTATATGACGGAAAGACTGGCGATCCTTATGATCACAAGATTACCGTTGGTTATAAATATGTCTTAAAACTCAACCATATGGTTGAAGACAAGATTCACCAACGATCCATTGGTCCTTATTCTTTAATTACCCAACAACCTTTGGGAGGAAAAGCGCAGTTTGGTGGTCAGCGTTTTGGAGAAATGGAAGTTTGGGCTTTGGAAGGTTATGGTGCTGCTCATACTTTGCAAGAAATTTTGACAATTAAATCTGATGACGTTCCTGGCCGAAGCAAGGCTTATGAAGCGATTATTAAGGGTGAAGAAATTGAAAAACTCAATGTTCCAGAATCCTTCAATGTTTTAATTCGTGAGCTCAAAGGTCTCTGCTTGGATGTTGAATTACTTGGAAATAATGAAGTCCTGGAAGTTCCCAGGGAAACTCCAGCTGAAGTTTTTGCTGCCGAAGAAAAAGGAAAAATAAAAGATGATAAATTTGTCATTGATGCTCCAGAGATTATTATTGACGCCGAAGGTTTAGAAAAATTAACCGAACTTGAAAATATCGAAGAGCCAGAAAAACTTGAAGAATAAAAATATTCTCATCTTACTAATTTAGTGCTTCATCTAAAAATATGTTAAATCCAATCAAAACAAGTGATTTTGACGCTATCCGCTTGAAGCTGGCTAGCCCGGAAAATATTCTATCTTGGTCTTTTGGCGAAGTTATTCGTCCGGAAACGATTAATTATCGTACTCAAAAACCAGAAAAAGATGGTTTATTTTGCGAAAAGATTTTTGGTCCAACTAAGGATTGGGAATGTGCCTGTGGTAAATATAAAAAAATTCGTTATAAAGGGATTATTTGCGACAAATGTGGCGTTGAAGTGACTCGGAGTGTTGTTCGTCGTGAAAGAATGGGTCACATCACTCTTCAGGTACCAGCTACTCATATTTGGTTTTTACGTGGTGTTTCTTCAAAAATTGGTTTATTGCTCAATCTCGGCATTCAGTCTTTGGAAAAAGTTATTTATTATGCCAGTTTCATCGTCACTGAAGTTGATGAAGATTTAAAAGAAGCCACCATTGAACAAATCAAAAACGAATACAAATCCAAAAAGAAAAGTATCGATAAGGAAGGCGGGGAGCTTAAAGAAGAAAAAACTAAACAATTGGATGAAGAATTTAATACCACTCTTAAGGAATTAAAAGATTTAAAACCATTATTAGTAATTTCTGAACAAAATTATCAAATTTTGAGTTTAAAATTTGGTCATATTTTTGAAGCCGGAATTGGCGCTGGTGCAATTCGCAAGTTGTTAGAAAAAATTGATTTAGCAAAAAGTGTTTCCAGATTAGAAGAGAAATTAGTCGATGCTGTTGAATCAAAAAAAGATAAATTAATCAAACGTTTAAAGCTTCTTAAGAGTTTTCGCAATAACAATATTCGTCCAGAATGGATGATTTTAAATGTTTTGCCAGTTGTCCCACCAGATTTGCGTCCAATGGTTGCTCTTGATGGTGGTCGTTTTGCGGCATCAGATCTCAATGATCTTTATCGTCGAGTGATTAACCGTAACAATCGCTTAAAGCAATTAGTTGATCTTAATGCTCCAGAAGTTATTTGTCGTAACGAAAAGAGAATGTTACAAGAAGCGGTTGATGCTTTAATTGATAATTCTGCTCGTCACAGCAAAACCGTAACTGCTTCCACTGGTCAAAAGAGACAGTTGAAGTCTTTGGCTGATTCTTTGAAGGGAAAACAAGGTCGTTTCCGTCAAAACTTGCTCGGTAAACGGGTTGATTACTCTGGTCGTTCGGTAATCGTTGTTAATCCAAAGTTGAATTTGGATCAATGCGGTTTGCCAAAAATCATGGCGATTGAATTGTTCAAGCCTTTTATTATTAGTCAATTAATTAAAAGAGAAATTGTTCATAATGTTCGCAGCGCTTCTCGTTATATTGAGGCTGGACATGATGAAGTTTTTGATATTTTAGAAGAAACAGTTCGCGAGGCCTTTGTGCTTTTAAACCGTGCTCCTACTTTGCATCGTTTGGGTATTCAGGCTTTTAGACCAATTTTGATTGAAGGAAAAGCGATTCAAATTCATCCTTTGGTTTGTACAGCTTTTAACGCTGACTTTGATGGTGACCAAATGGCGGTGCACGTTCCTTTAACCAAAGAAGCTCGTCAAGAAGCTTCCGAGTTAATGCTTTCAACTCACAATTTATTGAAGCCAGCGACTGGTGATCCAATCGTTGCTCCTTCTCAGGATATCGTTTGGGGTGCTTATTATATGACCCTTGAAGATTCAGACACGAAAGAGATGAAGGATCAGGATCTCAAGTTCTTCTCTAATGAAGATGAGGCCGATTTAGCTTATCAAAATAGCTTTATTAATCTGCATCAACCAATTATCGTTCGTTTGCCAGAAGGAACTAGAATTAGAACAACCGTTGGTCGCGTTATCTTCAACCAAGTTCTTCCTGATAAACTCCGTTTTATTAACGACGTCGTTGGTAAAGGAAAATTAAAAGATTTAATTCGCGAAGCTCTTCGTCTATATGGAGAAGATGAAACTGTTAATTTTATTGATGATTTAAAAAATCGCAGTTTTGCCTTTATTACAAAATCTGGTTTGTCTTGGGGATTTGGTGATCTACCAACTTTGCCTGAGAAAGATCAATTAATTGATGCCGCAAATAATCAAGTTGAATTAATCCAAGAACAATACGAAGAAGGTCTGCTTACGGAAAGTGAAAGATATGCAAAGGTGGTTGAAGAGTGGACTAAAACTAAGGATAAGATTGCCGATATTTGTAAAAAAGGTTTAACAAAAATTTTACCAGTGTTCTCGATGATTGAATCAGGAGCTAGAGGTTCTTGGGCTCAACCAGTGCAGATTCTTGGTATGAAAGGTTTGGTAACTTCACCATCTGGCGCAATTATTGAGTTGCCAGTAAAAGGAAACTTCAAAAAAGGTTTTGGTGTTTTGGAATACTTTATTTCTACCCATGGTGTGCGTAAAGGTTTGTCTGATACCGCTCTTCGTACTGCAAATGCTGGTTATTTGACTCGTCGTTTGGTTGATGTTTCTCAGGATATTATCGTTTCACAAGATGATTGTGGTGACGAAGAAGGTTTAATTATCACTAAAGCAGAGAGCGAAAAAGTTGGTGAAGATTTATTCAGAAGAATGTTGGGCCGTTATTTAGCCAAAGACTTGAAAGATGCCGCTGGCAAAACACTTTTAGCTGCTGGAGAATTGCTTACCGAAGAGGTTGTTCGTGATTTAAGAACTAAAGATATTGCTGAAGTTTGTGTTCGTTCAGTTCTAACCTGTAAGATGCATAAAGGAATTTGTGCAAAATGTTATGGTTATGATCTTGCCTATAACAAGCCAGTAAAACTGGGAGCAACCGTTGGGGTTATTGCTGCTCAATCAATTGGTGAACCAGGAACTCAGTTAACAATGAGAACCTTCCATACTGGTGGTGTTGCCGGTCAAGACGATATTACCCAAGGTTTGCCTCGAGTAGAAGAAATTTTTGAAGCTCGCTCTCCAAAGAAAAAAGCAATTATTACCGATGTTTCTGGAAGTGTAAAAATTGAATTTGCTCAAAAAATTATTCGTGATAAAGATGGCAACGAAATTTCAGTTGCTAATCCGCAGTCAAAAGTGCTTAGTATCACATATAAAGGAAAAGAGCAGGATAAATATTATTTCTCAGAAAAACAGAATGAAATTAAATTGTCCGCTGGTGTCACCTCAAAGGATAAAAAGAAATTAGCAGTTAAGGTTTTAGTGGAAGATGGCGCCAAAATTAGCAAGGGGACACCTTTATTCTCAATTGGCGAAGAAATTGTGAAGGCAAAAGATTCTGGTAATGCCGAGGTAAAAGATAAATTTGTTGCTATTTCTAAAGACATTGAAAAAGTAAAAGAATTCTCAATTCCTCGCGGGACAATGATCATGGTCAAAGATGGCGATGTCATTGAGAGAGGTGTTCAATTGACTGAAGGTAGTCTTGATTTGCGAGAATTATATAAATTAAAAGGACAGCTTGAAACTCAGAAATATATTATTCGGGAAATTCAATATGTTTATTCTTCACAGGGGCAACCTTTGAATGACAAGCACATTGAAATCATTGCTCGTCAAATGTTCTCTCGTTATCTAGTTAAAGACGCTGGCGATACCATCCTTCTACCTGGTGAAACTATTGAGGAAGAGGTATTGGATAAAGCAAATCGAGAAACCAAATTTCCTGCTTCCGCTGACCGCTTGTTACTTGGAATTACCAAAGCTTCCTTGACCACCGATAGTTTTCTTTCTGCCGCTTCCTTCCAAGAAACTCCAAGAGTTTTAATTGAAGCAGCAGTTAACGGCAAGATTGATTATCTTGAAGGTTTAAAAGAAAATGTGATTATTGGTTGCTTGATTCCAGCTGGAACTGGATATAAAGGAAAACAAACTCGTGAAGAATACAAATAATTATTAGTTATTTTAAAAATCCGTCCTCTCATTAGGGGCGGATTTTTTTTGAGAGTTTGTGCTATAATTTATTTATTATGAAAAAGAAGCGAAGCGGACAAATAAATAGCATTACTTTAGCAGCAGCTCTTGTGGCATTGTCTTCTTTGTTATCCAGATTTCTTGGGGTGATTCGTGATCGTATTTTGGCTGGACAGTTTGGTGCTGGTGAGGCTTTAGATATTTATTATGCTGCTTTTCGCGTGCCTGATTTAATTTTTAACTTAGTAGTTCTAGGGGCTTTATCGGCGGGATTTATTCCAGTTTTTACAACACTGCTCAAAAAAGATGAAGAAGAAAAAAAGGAGGCCTGGAAGTTAGCCAGTAATGTTTTAAATTTTCTTTCTTTGTCGATTCTCGGACTTTCGATATTGGGAATTATTTTTGCTAATCCGCTAGTGAAAATTATTGCCCCTGGTTTTAGTAGCGAAGCACAATTACTGACTGCCAAATTGACTCGAGTGATGTTTTTGTCACCTTTATTTTTAGGAATTTCTGGTGTTTTGGGTGGTATTTTGCAATCTACTAAAAGATTTTTGGTCTATTCAATCGCGCCAATGGCTTATAATTTAGGTATTATTTTTGGTGCTTTGTATCTTTCTCGATGGTTTGGGATCTATGGCTTGGCCTGGGGGGTGGTGATTGGTGCTTTTTTACACGCAGCAATTCAACTACCAGCTGTCTTTAGTTTGGGCTTTAGGTGGTCGTTGATTCTCGATTATCGAGACTTGAATACTAGAAAAATTGGCAAAATGATGATTCCGAGAACTTTGAGTTTGGCCGTATCTCAGGTTGGCTTGCTTTTTACGACTGTTATCGCTTCGATGTTGCCGAGTGGTTCTTTAGCAATTTTTAATTTTGCCAATAATTTAGCTTCTTTCCCAGTCGGAATCTTTGGGGTGTCTTTTGCAATTGCGGCTTTTCCTTCTTTTTCGGAAAATGCTTTTAATTCGGAAGTTTTGTTAAAAAAATTTAGCACTACCATGAGGCAGATTATGTTCTTTGTGATTCCGGCAACGGTTTTTATTATTACTCTTCGAGCTCAGATTATTAGAGTAGTTCTGGGAACTGGAGCTTTCGACTGGAACGACACCGTTCAAACGATGAATGCCCTGGGTCTTTTTTCAGCTAGCTTAGTTGCTCAAGCAGCTGCACCTTTGTTGGTGAGAGTTTTTTATGCTCGTCATAATTCAAAAACCCCTCTGTATATTGGAGCTCTTAGTGTGTTGGTTAATCTTATTCTTTCTTGGTTTTTAGGAAAGAAAATGGGAGTAACTGGCTTGGCAATTGCCGCTTCAATTTCTAGTGCTTTAAATTTCGTTTTACTTTGGCTTTTCTTGTATGTGGAAATTCCCATTTTTAATGCTTTTCCAATTTTTATTAGTGCTTTGAAATATTCTGCTGCCGCACTTTTGGCTGGAGTTGCGATTCAAATTTCCAAAGTTGCTGTTTGGCCCTATATTGATATGACTAGATTTTATGGTGTTTTTGTTCAGTTATCAGTGTCTTTTGTGGCCGGCACTTTGATTTATGCTTTTATCTGTAAAATGTTAGGAAGTGAAGAAATGGATAGCTTTATTTCTGCCTTAAAAAGTCGTTGGCGCTTTAAATCAGTTTCTGTTGATGATCAGGGTGAGGCGAGAGGGAATTAAATTCTTTAGGAAAAATAAAAAAAGACTATGAAATAGCCTTTTTGTTTTTTGAGATATATTTTTCGATACCCTCAGAAAGTGTTCCAGAGAATATCTCCTTTCTTCCGTTATCAGTATTCTGATAATGGGTAGAGGTTTGATTCTTAAAATCAAACTCATAGATATTTACGTACTCTGGGCTATTTCTGTGGCCCACGAACCAGTTTATAGAAAGCATGCTTTCTCTTTTGTTATACTCACTCCACTTGGGGAATGATTTATTTGCTTTAAATTTTCTGATCAATCTATTTCTTTTTTCGAAATAGTTGATTACAAAAGCGATGATAGCGATTATTGTTATTGCTATCAAAATATAATTTTTTGTTTCCATTTTTTTATTTTTTTTCCTCCAGATGACATTATCTGAATTATTTTGAAATCAATAGAGTAATTAATTTAAAAATAATTCAGATAAGAATTGACTAGAGGAGTTTGTTAGAAAAATGGGGTAATTGATTATTAATGATCAAAAACTAACAAAATAAATTATATCACAGTTATTATATTTTGTCAAGAGAAAGATTAGTACATTCAAACTTTTAGTACAATACCTGTCTTTTTGCGGATTATCTCATTAGAGGCTTGCTAGCCAAATTTTTTTAAAGGACTTATATTGTTAATCATCATTAATAATATTAATAAAAATTTGTTAATAATTAATCTAAAACTATAAGCAAAATTCGTCAAATATTAGCGACATCCATTGACCGCTTTTGGCAAATCAAGTAAGATGAATTTATGAATAGAAGTGAAAAAATCAGAAATTTTTGTATTATTGCTCACATTGATCACGGCAAGTCCACCCTTGCCGATCGAATGCTAGAGGTCACTGGCACAGTCGATAAACGAAAGATGAAAGATCAAATTCTTGATGGCATGGACATTGAACGTGAGCGAGGAATTACAATCAAACTACAACCAGTCACCATGAATTTTGAGGGTTATCAGTTGAATTTAATTGACACCCCGGGTCACGTTGACTTTTCTTATGAAGTTTCGCGCTCCTTAGCAGCAGTAGAAACAGCAGTTTTGTTAGTGGATTGCACACAAGGAATTCAAGCACAAACTTTAGCAAATCTATATTTAGCTCTTGAACAAGATTTGAACATTATCCCAGTGGTCAATAAAATTGATTTACCAGCGGCTGATGTCCCAAAAACAAAAGCAGAAATTATTAAATTAATTGGCTGTCGGGAAGATGAAATTTTGTGTGCTTCTGGAAAAACCGGTGAAGGAGTTGTGGAAATTTTGCAATCAGTAATTAAAAATGGTCCAAGTCCAAAAAGCTCAGCAACCAAAAATCCAGCACTTTCTCGTGCCTTAATTTTTGATTCGAAATACGATGAATATAAAGGTGTAGTTGCTTATGTGCGAGTTTTTAATGGCAGCATCAAGAAGGGTGACAAGATTCGCTTAATCATCGCTGAAGCTGAAAGTGAAGTTTTGGATATTGGTATTTTTAAGCCGGATTATTTTTCCACTGGCGAATTAAAAGAAGGTGAAATTGGTTATATTATTACTGGCTTCAAGCAAGTTGGTGATTGTCGTGTTGGTGACACCATCAGCACTGCAATTAGTCAGGCAGACCAAAAAGAACTAGAAGCCCTTCATGGGTATCAAGAAGTGAAGCCAATGGTTTTTGCGGGAGTGTTTCCTCGCGAAGGCAGTGATTTTAAGGAGCTTAGGGAGGCAATGGAAAGATTAAAGTTGAATGACGCTGCTCTTGCTTATGAACCAGAACGCTCAGATGCTCTTGGACTCGGTTTTCGTTGTGGGTTTTTAGGCTTGCTTCACTTGGAAGTTTTTCAGGAAAGATTGCGTCGAGAATATGATTTAGATTTAATTATCACAGTGCCAAGTGTTGCTTACCAAGTTCTAAAAAGTGATGGTGAGGAGATTGTTGTTCGTACCCCGCAAAGGTTACCAGATCCCACGGAAATTGATCTAATTCGAGAGCCTTGGGTGAAATTAGACGTGATTACCCCTAAGATATATTTAGGAAACATCATGAAAGTTGCTCAGGAAAAAAGAGGTGTCTATAAAAATACGGAATATCTTTCAGCAGAAGGTGATGACGCTCGCGTGATGCTTCATTATGAAATCCCAATGTCGGCCATTTTAACTGATTTTTATGATAAAATAAAAAGTGGTTCATCTGGTTATGCTTCTTTAAACTATGAATTTTTTGATTACCGAGAAGCAGATGTGGTGAAGATGGATATTATGGTTGCCGAGGAAATGGTGGAATCTTTGTCGACAATTGTTTATCGTGATGATGCTTTTCGGGAAGGGAAAGAAATTGTTAAAATTCTAAAAGACACTCTACCAAAGCAGATGTTTGTTTTGAAGCTGCAAGCTTCGGTTGGTGCAAAGGTGATTGCTGCCGAAAGAATTAGTGCGATGCGCAAAGATGTAACCGCCAAGCTTTATGGCGGAGATGTTTCTCGAAAAAGAAAATTACTAGAAAAGCAAAAAAAAGGCAAAAAAAAGATGATGGCGGCCGGAAAAGGAAGTGTTGAAATTCCACCAGACACCTTTGTAAAAATTTTAAAAAGACAATAATATCTATGAAAATTAAAAGAAGAAAAATTTTTAAAGCGATAACGGTTTTAATTTCCTTGATGGTAATGATTTCCATGCTTGCTTGGACTTTTGGCTCAATTTTCTATTGATTTAATTCTTATGTCAAAAATTTGGCAAGTATATCCGTTAGCACCGGAAAGTTTTTTTTCAGAAAATTCCGGTTTTTCTCCAGTAATGGCTCAATTACTATATAATCGTGATCTCAAGACGGAAGATGAGATTGAGGCTTTTTTGGACCCAGGATCAACTTTTCATGATCCCTTTTTATTTCGTGACATGGATGGGGCGGTTAATCTTTTGATTGCAAAGATTAAGGCTGGTGAAAAAATTGTGGTTTATGGTGACTATGACGCGGACGGTGTTACTGCCTCTGCTGTTTTATTTGAAACCCTCAAAATTTTAAAGGCTAGGGTTGAAGTTTATTTACCCGATCGAGTAAGTGAAGGCTATGGCTTGAACCGAGAAGCAATTGATCAGCTGATTTCCTCAGGCGTGAAACTAGCAGTCACTGTTGATACCGGTATTAGAAATAAACAAGAAGTTGCTTACGCCAAAGAGCGTGGCTTGGAGATTATTATCACCGATCATCACACCCTACCAGACAGTGAGGATGATTTACCTGATTGTCTGATTATTAATCCAGCTGATCGTCGTAATCAATATCCTTTTCGTTTTCTGGCGGGAGTTGGGGTTTCTTTTAAATTAGCGAGTGCGCTGGTTTCTCGTTCAAAATTATCAGATGAGCAAAAACATTATTTACTGGAAAGACTTTTAGATTTGGTAGCAATTGGAACGGTTGCGGATATGGTCACTTTGATGGGTGAAAATCGGGCTTTAGTTAGTCGTGGTTTGGATGTTTTAAATAGCACAAAAAGACCAGGGTTGCTGGAATTAATAAAAGTTTCTAAGTTAGACAACCTTCGTCGTTTGGAATCTTGGAATATTGGTTTTCAAATTGGACCACGCTTGAATGCTGCTAGTCGAATGGATCACGCTAACAATGCTTTTGCATTATTAGTTTGCGATGACAAAACAAAGGCGGAAGTAATTGCCAAGGATTTAAATACAAGAAACAGTGATCGTCAAAAAATTACCGAAGAAGCAGTTGGGGAGGCCAGGGCACAAATTGATCAACAATTTGCTGCTGGTCAGAAATATTTTTTAGCGGCAATTTCAAATCAAGAAAAAATTTGGAGCGAGGGAATTATTGGTTTGGTTGCGGGAAAAATTTGCGAAAGATATTATCGTCCAACAATTGTGGTCACTTCAACAGAGGATGGTTTCAAGGGCTCTGGTCGCTCGATTGAGGAGTTTAATTTAATTGAGGCGATTGAGGAGGTTGCCCAAAATGTAGATGGTTTAGTAGGAAAATATGGTGGACATCCGATGGCTTGTGGATTTAGTGTGGATAGCCGGGAAAAACTAGATCGTTTTGTGGTGGAGTTAGAAAAAATTGCTAGTCGCAAATTAAGTAATCTTAATTTAGTGCCGAAAATTAAAATTGAACAAGAAATCCCTTTTTCTTCGGTCAAAGAAGATCTATTGGCAGAAATTTCTCTTTTTTCTCCCTTTGGTCAACACAATCCTCAGCCAAAATTTGTGAGTCGTGGTTTAAAAATTTTGGAAGTATTTTATATGGGTGTTGATAGTCAGCATGTAAAATTTCGTTTAGCGGATGATTCTGGTTTTAATTTGTGGGCAATTTCTTTTGGTGGCTCTAGTGATTACAAGCAATGTGAGGTTGGTGATTTTGTTGATCTCGCTTATTTTGCAGAGTGGAATGAGTTTAATGGTCGTCGAGAAATTCAATTAAAAATAATTGATTTACAAAAAATATGAAATTAATTTCTTTCTCCGATGGCGGTGCAAGAGGAAATCCTGGTCCAGCCGGAATTGGGGCGGTCTTGTATAATGAAAAAAATGAAATTATTGAGAGACTTTCTCATTATCTTGGTGAAACCACAAATAATCAAGCAGAATATCGAGCTTTGATTATGGCTCTTGAAAAGGCTAAAGAGCTAGGGGCGGAAGAAGTTTCTTGTTTTTTAGATAGTGAGTTAGTAGTAAAACAACTAAAAAGAGAATATAAAGTAAAGAATCAAGAGCTAGCACCATTATTTTTAAAGATTCATAATATTTCTTTAGATTTTAAAAAATTAACTTTTACTCATATCCCCCGAGAGAAAAACAAGGAGGCTGATGCTCTCGCCAATGAAGCGATGGACCGGATGAGTAATTAATTTTGTTACTAAAAAAAGACTGACTCCGATAAGAGCCAGTCTTTTTGAAATATAAAATTAACGACCACTTGTTGACCAATGCCAAGGCTCACTATCCACAAACCCACCTGGTATTCCAGCTTGTTTCATACAATCAACCAAGCCCACTGATTTCACATAAGCCCATTGTTCGTCAATAAATTTTTTCTTTTTCTCTCCAGTTAAACCGGGGTTAAACCAGTTCACTGTGTAAGAGGTTCTTTGAAGGTCAACAGCATTTCCCGTCATATGTCTTGAGCAGCAAGGATCAGCTGCTTTATTGGCATTTTTTGGATTGTTTATGTAAGTGTTATATAAATCCATAGATACTTGGGCGGTACGAACACCAGCTGAAACAACAAACATATCTTTACCGCCATTTTTATCTTTCACACATTTTAGAGCGACTTTTAATTTTTGAGCAAAGTCAGCGTTTAGTCTTTTTTTGCCACCACCAAAAACGTTAGATAAATTTGCCGGTTCTTTTCCGACTAAATTTTCACAAGATTTTGTACCCTTTGTTGCTCTAAATGCCTTGCAAGCATCATTAAAAATACTAGGTTCGTTGACTTCACTGGCAGAGCTTGGTTCATCTGGCGGATAAGGTTCAATATAGCCAATACTAATAGGCTTAAAGATTAAGAGCCTGGGGTTTACGACGGAGATAATCATGTAGGAAGAAAACATAATTACTAAACCACTAATACTACCAATAATCATTTCTTTAGCAACTTTCATTCGAGAGGCATTACTACCAGAGATTAACCATAATAAACCACCCATCATGATTGTGACCGCAGCAATTGAGCCGATTACAATCAGAGCATAGTTATAGATAGCAATAATATATTGGCCAATCCAAGGAACGTTGCAAGCAGCGGCGCCGTTATCACCTTCCTCGCAATTTACTTTTGGGCATTCATATTTTTTGGTTTCTTTATTGTAGATACAGCCAAGTGATTTGTATAATCCAGGGATTTCAATATTTAGGTTATCAAAAGGATTATTTAAAACAGCAGCTGGTTTGACAACAATCAAAGCATCTTTTGGGAGACAGCAACAACTAGCATTGACGTCAGTTTTTTGGCTGCCAGAGCAAAAACTATCTGCTTGGGTAACAGCAGAAGTTGGTAGAGAGCCACAAGGTTTTCCCAGTAAAGCGGGTTGCCAACTGCAGGAGCTCATGTTGGTGGCATTAACTAGAGCGGCAGTAACATTAGCACCATCACAACAACATTTTGAACTCGCATTTGGTGCTATTCCTGGAGCGCTACAGCCACCACTTATAGTTTCAAGGTGGTAGATTTGGTTGCAGGTATTTAGCCAGGCGCAAGCAGCCTTAGCAGTTGGCGCAATTAAAAAAAATGTTAATAGCAACAAAGGAAAAAGCAAAAGAAATGGCCTTCTAAGATATCTCATATTTTATACTTTTCAATATTTTTATTAGCAATTTCTTGGATAGTAGCCAGATCTAATTCTTTTAAATGTTTAAATCGTCCTTGGCTATTTAAATATTTTGTGACTGGTTTTTTTGAGAAGTTATCATTAACGCTGGAAGAGCTTAATTTCCCATTTCGGTATTCTAGGAGTGGGTAGAGTCCTGTTTCAACAGCTAGTTTTCCCATTATTACCGCTTCATCATTTTTTATTTTCCAGCCAGGAATACAAGGAGAGAGAATTTGAATATAAGTTGGTCCATCAAACTCCAATGCTGCTTTGACTTTTTTAGTAATGTCATCAGGAAAGCCGGCAGTACTTTGAGCAATGTATTGCAACCCATGAGACAAAGCAACCCCAATCATGTCTTTCTTTTTTTGACTTGAACCAATTGAATATTCACTATTTGGAGTGGTTGTTGTTGAAGCGCCATAAGGAGTTGCGCCAGAAGCTTGAATCCCAGTGTTGGAATAAGCCTCGGTGTCGTAACAGATATATAAAACTTTTTCATTTCTTTCCCACATCCCACTTACTTGGCCAAAACCGATATCAAAAGTTCCACCATCTCCTGCTTGAACAACAATTGTTGGTGGGTTTTTTATTTTTTTATTTTTTAAAGCGGCTAAGATACCAGAAGCTACTGGAGCAGCGCTTTCAAATAGCGTGTGGATCCAAGGAATGTTCCAGGCGCTTTGGTTATGTGAAGATGAAGTCACTTCAAGACAACCAGTAGCGTTGGAAATAATTGTATTTTCATTTAGTCCTCTCATGACAGCCTGCACCGCAACGAGTTGTCCGCAACCAGCGCAAGCATTATGTCCGGGGAGGAGGAGTTTTTTTGAGGTATTCATTTCGCTTTTTATAATTAAATCTTTTTAATATCGGCCACCAACACAACACCAAACTCCGTTTTCAGCACAACTTCTTCCATTAGCGTCCCAGTCATCGCAAGATTCTGATGCCTTTAATTTTGTGCATATTCCGCCACTTCTTCCACATTTTTCTCCAACTTTTCCCTCATCGTCTAAAAGGAAACCATCAAAACAATAACCACCAAATACTCCTTTTCCATTTTCTACGCCCTCACAAACATCAAAATTCGTTCCCTTGCACTCCACTAATGATTCACAGGAAAAATCTTTGTATTCAGAAACAAGGTTATTGCCGTTACTTGAGAGAACATCTGGCTCACATCCATTTTTTTTATCTGTTTTTTTGGTGCATTTTAAAACTTGGGGATCTTTTGTGTTATTTTTGAAATGCACACTTCTTACACAACAACCACCTTGTTCGCATCGGCCATTTTTAGCATAAGCGCCAGAAAATCTTTTCCCATTTTCTTTTAAGCACTGAGTGGAGTTGGTCATAAAAGATTTGCTGGCAGTGAGACAACAGACATTGTCCAGTTCCACTTTGGAAATACTTTGGCTTTCAATTGTTTTTAGCTGGATCAGCTCCGGGTTAATGGTATTTAAAATTAAATAAGATCCATAAAGCAAGGCCACTCCGGTCAAGCTACCAAAAATCATTTCTTTAGCTTTAGTAATTTTACTATCATTTCCCATTGAGGTTAGCCAGAGAATTCCACCACCCATCAAAGTGACAGTCGCAATTAGCCCAACGATCATTAACCCATAGCGATAGAAGCTGCCAACATATTGTGGCAATAAATCACTTGCCATTTTTGTGCCAGTAGAATAGCCAACTTTAACCGTTCCTTGGATGTAAGAATTAGGAATTGAAACCTGGGGGGTAAATTTTAAGGATTCAACTGGCTTGGTTGCTGTTTTTGGTTTGTAATTTTCCTCAATTGCATTTAAATCGAGATTGGTGGGAATTTTTGTTTTTGGCAAACAATATCCTTGTCCCCAAACTTTTTGGCAAGACATTGTTCCTTTTGGCTCGATTTGATTTTCGCAATAGCTATTAGAATTACAAAGAGTCCCTGATCCTGGTGGAGCACAAACACCTGGAGGAATAATGCAGGCAAGATTATTTGCACCATCACACTCTTCATCCTTGGCGCAAGATTCCCCGGTTCCGAGTCCATAAGCAAAAACATCTGTGCGACTAACAAGAATTCCGGTTAATAAAAAATAGGTAACAAAAAAATATCCAAATATCCTTATTATTATTTGTTTATTATTTTTTATTTTCATAACGTTAACTATTATTTTTGTTATTCAGAAGCGGTTTTAGTATTACAACAACTTAATCCCTTTGCGCAATTATCCTTAAAATCAACATCCTTTTTGTCCGTATACAATTCTTTTCCATCGCTACTTTTACCACTGCAATTATTTCGATAGCATAAACTTCCAGGACGATTTCCGCATGGCATTCCTAGGCCCATTTGATCACCGCTAAGATAACAAGTTCCACCATAACAGGTTGCGCCAGGGAGTTCTTTGGTGATTTTGTTTGTTTTTGTAGTTCCCACGTTATATTGGCAGTCTTCGCCGTCTTCTATTCCCTCACAATTAAACATGTTATTAGCACAGATAGCGGAGACACCAGATTTTGGATCTGAGCACTGAGCATCATGGAATTTAAAGGAAGTAGGATTCCAAAATTTCATTTTGCAAAGACCACTACTGGTTTCTAGGCATTGAGTATATTCGTTTTTTGTAGTTTTGATTGTGACAACACAACAACCATTTTTGACACACAAACTACCTTCTTTGCTATAACCATATTTTCTTTTCCCCTTCTCACTAACGCACTTTTCATCAGTAATCATTTTGGCGTCATTAGAGAATTGACAGCAGATTAGTTCAACTGGCGCGATAATTGGGGTATTAATACTTTTTAATTGGACCATTGCTGGGTTAACTGTGTTGAGAATTAAGTATGATCCATAAAGGAGGGCAACTCCAACTAGGCTACCAAAAATCATTTCCTTGGCTTTAGTAATTTTACTATCATTCCCCATCGAAGTTAACCAGAGAATTCCACCACCCATTAAAGTAACAGTTGCGATAAGACCAACAATGGATAAGCCGTAGCGGTAAAATGCCCCAAGATATTTGGAAAAGAGATTAGTGGCCATCTCCGTTTTTCCGGTAGTAGAATTTATTTTTTGTTCCCCTGCGTCATAAGCAGTTCCTTTTTCAAAAGACCCCGGTATTCCGATTTGGGGTGTAAATTTTATTGTCTCAACCATCTTTTTCTTGGGGGCCAAGACTTCGGTCATATCAGCGGTGGTCACTGGCGTTGCTCCAGCAGTAGCTTGTGGAATACAAGTATTGGCTGGATAGTTTGAGATTGGAGCAGTTGAGCAATACAAGCCATAAGTGCATTCAGCGTTGTTTGTGCAGGCCGTGCCAATTCCACCAGCAGCTAAAATATCATTTCTACTTATTAAAATCCCAGAAAGCACAAAATAAACGCCAATAAAATAAGTAAAAACTTTTTTAGAAAGGTTTTTTTTGTGTTTTCTCATATTTTTGATAATTATTTACCAAGAAAAATCGGTTTAATGTTTTTAGCGCTAATTGAATTGAGCATTTTTTTAATAATTGCTCGACTAATATCTCTTCCACCTAAGCCAGCGATGAAATTATTGATAATGATTTTTTCATTTTGCAAAGCGGCAGTTAATTCTAAGTATAATGGTGAAAAACTGCCATTACTGGAAATCTTTTCTAGAACTGCTACTTGCTCGCTGTTCCTAAGAATCTCTTTTACTTCTTGATATGGAAAGGGACGAAAACATTTTATTTTTAAAACGCCAACATCTTGGTGGTTTTTGTCTTTCAAGGTTTCTTTAATAGTGCCAATTACTGAACCCATAGCGACAATAATTTTCTTTGGTTTTTTTGGTCCACAATATTCAAGTAATCCATTATCAATTCTTGCTTCTTTATTTTTTCGTCCAAATATTCTTTGTAGTTTTTTGTATTCACTATTAATATCTTTAATGCTCGTCATTAAATCTTCGTGAAGTTTTTGTCTGGATTCGAAGTAATATTCTGGTCCATAGAATTCGCCAAGAGTACTTGGATGTTTTGGATCAAGCACCTCTCCTTTTTTAACCGGTCTTTTGGGAAGAAATTTTTTAATTAAAGTCGTGCTGGGGATTTCTACGGGTTCAAATAAATGAGTGACAAGAAAGCCATCCACATTAATCATTGCTGGTAAACGATGCTTTTCAGCTAGTTTATAAGCCAAGACATGTTGATCAACAGCTTCTTGGTGATTTTCAGCGAAAAACTGAAACCAACCAGCATCGCGAATTGTCATTACATCACTATGATCATTCCAAATATTGATTGGTGCCGAGATCGCTCGATTGGCATCAGTCATGACAACCGGAAGACGCAAACCGGCAATACAATAGACCACCTCATTCATAAGGAGTAGTCCTTGTCCACTAGTGGCACTATAAGTTCTAGCGCCAGCAGCACTTGCCCCCATTACGATTGAGGCAGCGGAAAATTCACTTTCAGCGCGCACATATTCAAAACTTGATTTTCCGCTAGCGTAAAGAGTTGCTAAGTCTTCAACGATATGAGTTTGCGGAGTAATTGGATAAGCACTCACCACCTCTGGTTGAATATTGGCAATCGTTAGGGCAATTGCCCTTGATCCCTCTAATAGTTGTTTTTGATTTTTTTTCATATTAAAAATCTTCTTTCATTTCAATCGCTTTCACTGGGCATTCATGAGCGCAGAGAGCGCATCCTTTGCAATAATCGTCATCCACAAAGGCTTTGTGGTTTTTCATTTCAATGCAAGCTTCTGGACAAATTTTTGCACACAAAGAACAGCCGATGCATTTTTGGTGATTAATTTCTGGCCGATGAGTTCGCCAATTGCCAGTTTTATTACTAAGTGAATTATTTTTGGTAGTCATAAGCTTCTTTGATTGCTTCTAAATTTTTCTTAATAATTTCTTGGTCCTTGTTTTGGAATTTTTTGGTAATTGCTTTTTCTAAGTCGCTTAAAGTAAGTAATTGACTGGCTTTTGCAAAAATACCAAGAATAACAGTATTGATAATATTTTTTCCGATAATTCTAATAGCAATTTCGGTAGCTGGTGCGCTATAAATATTTTTTTCTTTAATTTTTATGCCCACCTCTTTTTTGATGTAGCTGGCTAGTTCTTTTGAGCTTTTTTCGCTATTGATAATAATTAAAGTATGTTCAGAATAACCAGAAAAAATATTTTTTTGGCTTAATAAACTTGAGTCTTGAACAATTAAAAAATCTGGTCGATAGACTTGATCTCTAGTGATAATTTTTTCCTTGGAAATTCTGGCGAAAGCAGAAATTGGAGCGCCACTTCTTTCAACGCCAAAAAGAGGGAAGGCTTGAGTTTGAAGGCCAGCAAAAAAACCAGCAGTCGCAATTAATTCAGCCGCTGTGACCACCCCTTGTCCTCCTCGTCCATGAATTCTAATTTCTTGCATGTTTTTATTTTGTTTCTGGAGTGACACTTGTTTCGTCAACTCCTGGACCATTAGTAATCAATTCCTTAATCATACTTTCTAATTCTTCTTCGGTGACGAGGCCATCAATTTTGTAGTTGTTGATAAACCAAGTTGGGGAACCAGTAATTTCAAGAGCATTCGCATTTTCCATGTCGATATTTAAAATTCCCAAATATTTTCCACTCTTTAAACAAGTGTTAAAAGTTTCTTCATTTGCGCCAAGTCCGGTAGCAATTTTTGGTAAATCGGCAGCAGTGATTTTTCCTTGCAAATTAAATAGTTGATCATGCATTGGCCAAAAAAGACTATTGCCATTTTTTTGTTGTTCGCCAGCACAGAGAGCAGCTAGTGATAATGATTCAGAATCTTCATGAAGAATGAGGTTGCGAAAAACTAGCTTGACTTGAGCTCCATATTTTTTCAAGATGGATTTGATGGCAGCTTGATTGTCTTTGCAGTAAGGGCAAGCAAAATCTGAGTATTCGACAATCACAATTTTAGCTTCGGGGTTGCCAAGAAAAGGACGGTTTTGCCCTTCAACTAACAGTTTAATCAAATCTGGTCTTTTGCCGGAATAAAGCGCTTCTCGATCAGCATTAATTCTTTTGGCGCTTTGGTAAACATAGAGCACGGCCATTGTTACTAAAGAAAGAATAATCATGGCGAGGATAATGGTGGTTACCCCCCACCATTTTTTATACCAGGGCTTTAGTTTGTTTTTATGTCGAGCCTTGATGTCCGCTAAGCGAATTCGATCTTGTAATTCGTTATCCATATTGATTGAAAGAATGTCTAATTTTTAGTATCATTATTATATCACATAATTATTTCTCTATGAAGTTAATTTCTTGGAACGTTAATGGTATCCGTGCGGTACTCAAAAAAGGATTCACTGATTTTCTTCGGGCAGAATTGCCCGATGTTTTGTGTTTGCAGGAAATTAAGATTTCTCAAAGCACGCAAGAGGAGACTACTTTCGATTTCCCTGGTTACCTCGAATATTGGAATAGCGCTTCCAGGCCAGGATATAGTGGTACTGCTGTTTTAGTTCGTGATCAGGTGGTTCAACCGATTAGTGTTAAAAATGGTTTTGGAGAGGAAAGTTTTGATAACGAAGGGAGAACCCAAATTCTGGAATTTGCTGATTTTTATTTAGTAAATTGTTATTTTCCTAATGCCAATCACGAGCTTTCGCGACTAGATTACAAAATATCCTACAATAACTATTTGGTTCTTAATTTAAAAAAACTAGAAAAAAAGAAGCCAGTAATTATTTGTGGCGACTTTAATGTTGCTCATCAAGAAATTGATTTAGCAAGACCAAAGGAAAATATTGGTAACCCCGGATTCACCAATGAAGAAAGATCTTGGATGACTTCTTTTATTGATCAAGGCTTTGTTGATTCTTTCCGTTTTTTAAATGATAATAAAATTCAATACTCTTGGTGGAGTTATCGAGCGATGGCTCGAGTGAGAAATGTTGGCTGGCGGATTGATTATTTTTGTGTTTCAGAAAAAATAAAAAAACACCTCAAAAGAGCTTTTATTCTTGATCAAACAACTGGCTCAGATCATGCTCCGGTGGGAATTGAGGTGGAGAACTTGAAAGGCTAAATTAATGCAGACGGAATTATTAAAAAAAAGAAATATAGAATTTGACGTTGCGCGAGGAATAGCAATTTTTTTAATGATTATTCAGCACACTTGGCAGTTAATTTTCAGTGGTTTTTTTCATAGTTCAACTCTAGATAGCGCTGTGTTATTTGTGGCAATTATATTTGGAGCGCCAGTCTTTTTGTTTTTAATGGGGGCAAATATTGTTAGTTCACATAATAGTGATCCTCGGTCACTATTTTTTAGGGGATTGAAATTGATTATTTTTGGTTACGCTCTATCTTTTTTTCGTTTTTATCTACCACTAATTTTGTTACAATATTTTGGTATTATTGAAAATCCTGAAAGGATTATTTATCACTTGCGCCCCCTTGATTATTTATTGGAAATAGATATTTTTCAGGTGGCGGGATTAAGTCTAGTTGGTATTTCATTGTTAAGGTGGCAAAAAATTAGACCTGTTTATTATTTAGTCATTGCGTTGATTGTTGCCCTGATATCACCAATGTTATTTCAACTAAATTTTGTTAATCCAGTTTTGGTTTATTTAGTTGAACCTTTTTTTGGTGTAGCTGAATATGTTTTATTTCCATTTTTTCCTTGGTTTGTTTATTCGCTCATTGGTTTTTATTTTGGCACTATTTTGATTAAAGTAAACGATAAAAAAAGATTTTATCAAAATGCTCTTCTGAAGATGATTCCTATTTTTTATTTAGGTTTTATTTTATTACTAGTTGATCCAAATTTATCATCACTATCTTTTTGGCGGCATAACTTGGGATCCGTCTTGATGATGGGATCGTTTGTGGTTTTTTGGTTAGGAATTATCAACTTTAATTATTATCGATTATCTGATAAATTCCTTTCTATTTTGACTTTTTGTAGTAAAAATGTCACAGTTATCTATGTTATTCAATGGATTGCCCTGGCTTGGTTTGCAATTATTACCAAGATTATCTGATTATTAGTTGTTTCCTGGGAATCGGGGTATGATAATCTTTAAACACGAAAAGCAGTAATATTAAATTTATATGGATCTTCTTAAGCAAATGAAAGAAATATGTCGTATTTATGAAATTAGCCCCAAAAGGTCAAAAGGGCAAAATTTTTTGGTGACTGAAAGTATTTATGACAAAATTGTGAGTAGCGCTGAAATTACTCCCGAAGACACAATCGTTGAAGTTGGCCCTGGTCTTGGTTTTTTGACTGCCAAATTAGCAAAACAGGCCAAGAAAGTGATTGCCGTTGAACTCGATGATCGCTTGGCAGAAGTTTTAAAAATTGGCATTGATTCTCAAGGAGTTGAAAATGTGGAAATTGTGAATCAAGATGTTTTGAAATTTAATCCGGAGGATTTGGGAAAATACAAAATTGTTGCCAATATTCCTTATAACATCAGCTCGATTTTGCTCAGAACTTTTTTGGGAGCAAATAACAAACCGGAGATGATGGTTCTGATGATGCAAAAAGAAGTTGTTGAACGAATTGTTGCTCAGGCTCCAGAGATGAGCATGTTGGCTTTATCAGTACAATTTTATGGTCATCCAGAAATTATTAAGGAAGTAAAAGCAGGGAACTTTTGGCCAGAACCAAAAGTGGATAGCGCAATTCTTAAAATTAAAATTAAAGAAACTAAATATACTCGCGAAGAGGAAAAAATATTTTTTCGTTTAGCCAAAATTGGTTTTGCCGCTAAAAGAAAAATGTTGAAAAATAATCTTTGCGGAGGCCTTAAATTAAAAGGAGATGAGCGCAAAAAGATTGATGAAATTTTTAGTAAACTCAACTTTGATTTTAAATTACGAGCTGAAGATTTAAGCTTGGAAAATTGGGAAGAATTATTTGCTGAACTAAAAAGAATTATGGTATAATTGAGGCAAATATTTTTTCCTTATTTATTACTTATGCGAGAATTTGATAAAAACCAAAAAGTCGCCATTATTGCCTTGGGTTTTGTGGCGATTTTTATATTTTTTGGTGCTGCTTGGCAATTCAAAACCCGATTGAACAAGCCATTTGATACCGGACAAACTAAGAAGAATCAGAAAGTTACTTTTGGTTGTCAGACGGGAGATTGCGCAAATGATATTTCTAGTTTAATGACCGAGAATCCTGCCACAGCTACCGGCACTCCAGTGGCTAGTGAAAATTTAGAGGTTCCTGGTTATTTATTAGCTACTTCAAGTGACACCATCGACCCCTCTCTTAACTTCGAACAAGACCCTTCAGTGATGACTGGTGATTCTAAACAAGCAGAGCTGGAAAAATTGTTAACTGGTGGAGTGAGCGCAACTTCTTTGCGTTCATTAATGCTCCAGAGTGGTGCTGATCAGAAAATGCTTGAACAAATTAGTGATGAAGATCTTTTGAAAGTTTATCAAGAATCTTTGCAAAATCAGGCGAATTCCGAAGCAAGTGGTAATTTGCCGTCAGCGAGTGAACCAATTACTAGTTCGACTGTAAAATAATTTTTTACTATTCATAAATATTTATGCGTTTTAATTTTTCCCGTCCAAAGGGTCGCGTTAAGAATTCTTTGATTTCAATAGTGATTGTTTTGTTTTCTTTTTTTGTTTTTGCGCCACCAGCCAAAGCAATTCCTACCGAGGTTATCACTGATATTCCTGGACAGGTTTGGACTTTTTTACAAAAAACTTGGAATGCTAACAAGACTTTACTTCAAAAAGCAGGTTCTCGCGCTTTTCAATCAACTCTTCGTACCGCTTTGAATAAAGTTGCCTATGATGCTGCAACCTGGGCTGGTTCTGGGGGGCAAGGACAAAAACCTCTTTTTATCACCAATCCAGGTGATTATATTTCAGAAATTAGTGATGAAGCTGCTGGGCAGTTTATTGAAGGTTTTGCGGCAAGTTTTGAGGGGGATATTAAAGCTGAGCAGGCAAGGGAACGAGGTGATAAGAATTGCGAGAATCTTTACGATAGTTGTTATAAAACTTGTAATAATAATCCAACCGGACCACTTTCTCCAAACGTTATTGATGAAATGAATGCTGCGAAAGAAAAATGTTCAAATTCTTGCTTTAAGGACATGACTGATTGCATAACCACTGTTAAATCAAATTATACAAATACTCTCACCAATAACAATAGAGCGGCAGCTAGCGGTAAGCAAAAAACAAGTTTGAATCTTTGCGCCCCTTCATTGAACGTGAGAATGAAAATCTCTCTTGGCCTAGTAAATCAAAATAGACCATCTCGACCAAATTGTGCTTGGTCAGACATGAGAAAAGCTTGGGATGTGAAGGGCGCTTATGAAGATTTAACTGGCGCGGGACTCACAAAAGAAGAAAAAAATAAAAATTTTTATAGCGCTTTGCGAAACATGTTTGATGTCCAATCTTCCGATCTTAGCGCAGCTTTAGAAATTAATACTAGCATGATGGAGGTGGTTGGTCTTAGTGCGGATAAAGGGAGGGTGCAATTACTTGGTAAGGGTGGTTGGATTGATCCAACAAACATTGGTGGAAAAATTAAGGGTCTTCCAGATAAAGCTAAGACGGACGCTGAAATTGCCAAACAAGGATATATCAGTAACATGGGGACTTTTACTGGCGATGTTTTTATGGACGCTGCTGGTATATTTTTAAATCAAATGGCAAAAACCGCCTTTGACCGCTGGATGAACAAGTTAGAAGGGGGCTCATCTACTGGTGGTGGCACTAATTTTGTCGTTGATGGTAATAGATCTGGTTCTTACGATTATCTTGCTAATCAACAAGCTTTAATGGAGACTTTTGCGCCAAATTTTAAAGAACAAGTTGATTACGATATTCTTGGACAATTAGCAGTTTGCACTGATCAAAAAAATCCTGCTCCGAATGAATGTGTTATTGATGGTAAATTCATGGAAGCGATTTCTTCTCAGAAGACAGTTGGACAAGCTCTTCAAGATGGATCTTTGAATAAGTCTGGTGTTTTGAGTGCTGATAGCAAAGTTTTTGATTACAATGAAAAATATTCCTTGCGCAACGCAATGATTTTAAGAAAATTTAGAATTATTCCAGTTGGTTGGGAGGAAGCAATTAGAAAAGCAGCACAGGAAAATAAAGTCGCCACTTTAGGCGATATGATTTCTTGTTTCAGTGATAGTGATCAATATGCGACTTTCAAAAATCCAGCTATTGAGGGAAATCAGGCTTGGTGTCGCGGTTTGATTGATCCAAATTGGGTTTTGAAGGCGCCTCAAACTCGTTGCGCAAAGTCTGGTTTTGGCAATCAAATTTTATCAATGATTCCTTTTCAAACTGGCACAACCAGTCCCGCTTCTGATCTCACAATCTCTCGGGCTGATGATTATTGTGCTGACGAAAGAACTTGTATCAATGAAGTTAACGGGGTTTGTGATGCTTGGGGGTATTGCACCGCTGATCGTCGTACTTGGAATTTTAATGGTGATTCTTGCGAAGCAGTCTACAATAGTTGTGAAACTTTTTCTGATCAAAAAGGGAATAGTATTTCCTATTTAAAAAACACCCTTGATTACGGCTCTTGTGATGATAGCAACTCCGGTTGTCGTCAATATTCAACTTTCGGTTCTTATACCTCAACAACAAACACTATCTCTTGGTCAGGAAATAATGCTTATAGCATCTTCTTGAACGATAAAGCGGCAACTTGTGACGCTAGTAGTGAAGGTTGTCGTTCTTTGGTGAGAGTGAAGCCAACTTGGGGCGATAATCTTGTTTTTAATAGTGATTTTTCTGCAGACCCAATGGGCTCAACCTCTACTGCTAGTGGAATTTTGAATAATCACTGGCAGGTTAATGGCGGATCTGTGAAGGTTGTGACTAGTGATAGCGTGGTAAGTGGTTCAGGATCAGGGAAAGCTTTATCTCTCACTACTACTGGTAGCAATGTGAGCTTAGTTTCTGATGGCACTTTCTCAGTAATTCCGGAAAACAGCACTGTCATTAGTGGTTATTATTATACTTTGAGTGCTGAAGTTTATTTAGGAACTAGTCAAAGTATCACTTTAACTTTAGGAGCACCAGATTCAGTCAGTAAGACGTTTGATGGTACTGGTGAATGGCAATCCATTTCCTTAACTGCTCGCCCAAGTGATGAAATTGGTTCTCTTAATTTTTCAGTGACTGGCACTAATAATTTCTCCCTCCGAAAAATTAAGCTAGAGGCTAATAACCGCGGAGCAGGAAGCGCTGGGTTTGCTTGGTCAAATTATGGTGATAGTTTAGTGAATGACAAACCAGTAGTAACCAATGAAAAGTTAATCCCGGATTATTTAGCAAGTTTATGTTATAAAAATCCTTTTGCTAGTGGTGTTAAGGATTATCGCCTGAAAGATAATGCACCTGATATTTGCAATAACTTTGCTCGTCTTTGTAATAAAGATGAGGTTGGTTGCCAGACTTTTTCTGATCGAGATGGTTTCTCTTTGACCGCAAAAGTTAATTTTGATGAGTATTGTCCAGATGTTTGCGTTGGTTATGATTCTTATGTTCAAAGAAAGACTAATTTCCAAGATGTTTCAGTAAATTATTTTATTCCAAATTCAGCCACAAAATGTTCAGCTGCTTCTGCTGGTTGCTCTCGCTTCACCAATCTTGATGAGGTCGCTCAGGGAGGGGAAAATAATGAATATTATTCAGCTCTTCGTCGTTGTGTCCAACCGGATAACTCTTGTGGAGTTTTCTATTCTTGGAGTGGAGAAGGGGAAAATGGTTATCAGTTGAAGTCTTTTAATTTGGTTGCTTCCAGCACTGGTCAAACGATGTCACCAAAAGTTTTTGCTGACGATAGCAGTGAATGTAACGAAGCAATTTTCAAGTTGCCAGTTGGTGATCCAGATGCGAATCCAGATTGTCGTCAATTCTACAACAAAGCGGGTGGAGTTTCTTATCATCTTTATTCCAAAACTATTTCTTGCTCTTCGGAATGTCGAAAATTACGCTTAGACGAAACAGTTACTGCTAGCGAATGTTCAAATAATGGCGGTTCTTTTGCTAGCTCAACTTGTATCTTTAAAGCTTTGCCTAGTCAAAGTGCTTCTTGCTCGGAAGCAGAAAGAGGTTGCCGTGAATATAATGGCAATAATGGTAACAACGTTAACAATGTTGCGACTTATGATTTTGAAAATCCAGTGAATCCTTTTGTTGGCGGAGCGACTAGCACTATTTCAACTAATAAAAATGGTCATTCCTTAAAGTTAGACGCCACCACTGCTGCCACTTTGACTGCAAACATGAGGATGGATGTTAGTTATGGTTCCGCTTATTATTTGAAATTTTTGGCCAAAGCAAGTAACCAGGGAGCAAATCTTTCGGTTTATTTTGAAAACGCTAGCGGTACCCAGGCCGTCTTTAATAGCGGTATTGATACCAACACTTCAATTGAAATCGATGATGTGGAGTGGAAGGTTTATCAGGTAAGTTTGCCAGTCTTAAATCATCGGGTTGAAGCAGGGGAAAAATTTGTTCTCAGCTCTGAAGACACAATTTATCTAGATTCAATCGTCTTAACGGAGGTAACCGATCGTTATTATTTGATTAAAGATTCTTGGTTGACTGATGATGTTTGTTATTATGATTTGAATGATGAATATCGGGGTGCAGAATATAATCTTGGTTGTAGTGCTTATCAGGATCCGCTTGGTGTTTCTCACAATCTTCGTCAGTTTAGTAGTTTATGCGATGAATCTTCAGCTGGTTGTGAGGCGATGATTGATACAAGAAATTCAAAATCACCATTTGTACAATCTTTTGCTAGTAGTACTGTGAATGTTTTGGGTGATCGGATGATTTATGCCATTTTTAATCCAGAGAAAGAATGTTCTGTTGATAATCTTGGTTGTAGTCGTCTTGGTGAGGGGAAAAAAGTTGGCACCAACCTTTTCTTCTCGGATGTTTTCTTGAAAAATAATCCAGACAACTATGAAGGTGTAAGCGGAACTCTTTGTGAAGCAAGCGCTGTTGGTTGTGAAACCTTTTTCGACTCGAAGGCAGGAAAATCTTTCTTTAGAAATCCAGATGGAAATGCTTGTCGCTATCGAGCGGGAAGTGGTAGTACTAGTCAGTCGATGAGTTGGTTTAAAGAACCAGTGAAAAGATGTGGTCCAAATGGGGTAGTAAGTGGCACTGAAGCGCTTTGTGCTTCTGATAGTGATTGTCTTAGTGGTTCAACTTGTGTTCTTGATACCACTGATCATCCTTGCGATGTTTCTTATTCCAAGACAATCGGAAACACTGGAGCAGGCGCTCCTCAACCCTCACAAGATGCTGGTGTCTGCGAAATTGCGGCTTCTGGTTGTTCGGAATACATTGATTCTACGAGTGCGGTTTCGCCAAATTTAGTCTTGAACCCAACTTTTGACGATCTTGATAATAATGGGACAATTGGTGATAACTGGGCAACGTCAACGATAACTGGTTATTCACAAGATATTTATTTAAATGCTCACAAACTTTATCTTGCTCGCAGTGTTCGACCTGATCAATCGGGGCCTCAATCGGGGGCGGAAAGAATTGTTTGTGATAATTTTGCTAGTTCTTCGGTAATTAATATTTTGCAAGCCGATAACCAGATTTCTAGCACAGCAACTTCCACAATCAAGTTGCCCGATGGAATTGGTGTTTATTTTATTCCAAAATATAATTCAATTTGTCATGTCTATTCCACGCCTACCGGCGGAGTATTCAAGCCAGCTAAATTAATCGAAGTTCGTGAAGCGGTAGTGGAATACCAGAAAGAGGGCAATGTTGATTTGAAATCTTGTAACTCGAAGGTCGATTTTGATAATGGTTGTGTTCTATTTAATAATCGTGCCAACAATGGATCAAAAGGACAAATCTCTCCTTTATCCTATAATGCTTTTGCCAGTTTAAATTCAGTCACTTCGCCAGTGGCTTGTTCGGCAAATTCCATTAATTGTAATGCTAACGTTGTTGTGAAGGTGACACCGAATCGAGTTTGTAGTCGTTGGTTGGCTTGCACCACAGCAGTGAAAGATGACAAAACAGGAATGGAAACCTGTTATGCCTTGAATGAATGCGACAAGCTCACTGAGGGTGGTGGTTGTGGAAATTTTGTGGGTAGTGCCACTTCGACCCATGTCTTTAATTATGCTCAAGATAAAAATGCCACCGGCTATAGTTTGCTGAACGCTTATAATATTGCCAACATGAAGGAAGTTGGTGAAAAGATTGATTTCGCAATTAACTTTGAAAATAATCTTACTCCTTTTGATTTTAAGACGTGGTTTGCTAATAACGCTCCAACTTCTACATCTAGTGTAACGGCACCAGATTATACAAACCCATCAGCGCCAGCTGGGGATTATGTTTTGATTGATGAGCCAACGCCAATAGTCGCTGGTAAGAAAAGCGGAGTCTCTTATCCAGCTGAAGGCAAAGCTTTTGTAGGGATTGATAGTGCTAACGGAAAAATGTTAGGAAAAAAAGGCGTTAATCTCACACCAAATAAAGAATATTATTTGAGTTATTTGGTTAATACCGATAATTTGTCTGGCTTGCAATCAATGGTTAAAGTGCTAGATGACAGTAATATTTCTAATGTTTTGCAGTCTTTTAAAGATACAAGTCGGGGGTGGCAGAGAATTGTTCATCGAATTAAAGTCAGTAAGCCAGTAGTAGCGATCACTTTCGGCACAACAAAGACGGCAACTGGTAATGGTAGTGGGGTTGTTTATTATGATGATATTAAGATTGAGCCAGTTTTGAAGATTAACGATTTTCAAAATACTAATGATCAAGGAAATTATCTAGCCAAAGAATGTCGGATGTATCCGACCGAGGATAGTGCTAGTTTGACTTGCACTAGTCGTGATTCCAATGTAGTGAAGAATGGTTGGGAGGGATATTGTTTGCAACATGATCCTTTGAATCCAGGAGTTTGCTTGCAATGGTTGCCATTAGAAAATATTGTTTCTTCCAATCTAAACATTAAGAGCACAAGCTATGCTGGCAGAGGTGGAGTTTATCCTTTGTATTATTGTGCCGAGGCCAATGCCCAGTTTGATTTAGTGGAGAAGAGGGAGTTTTCAAGAAGATATTGGCAAGACTTCTGGTATACAGGTTCAGGTAGTGCGACACAGCTATCACCTGGAGTTGAAAATTATAGTGATGGAGTTTATTGTTATTTTGATACACAAGAATCTATTTCTTTGGGTAAAAATCTTTGTGATTACAATCATTTCTTTTTAGGGTATGACTCTGGTCGGCCTTTTAACGGAGCTTTTTTTAATGTGAATACTTCTGGATCTAACTATGGTTATTATCCAATGGATATTAATAAAAATTTTGTTAGGCAATACTGTGAACCAAATAAACCAACTGATCTACCGCTTTCTTATTTTGCCGCAGTTGTTTGGGGATGGCATGGATATGATGTGATGTGTATTCCTCTTCCATTGAATGGGAAATTAGTTGATATAACAGTTATTCCTGTGACACTAACAACTGCTGGTGGCGATTCTTTTGGAAATGGTGCAAATTTTGGAACTAATGGGTGGTACCCATATGATGGCAATTTAGTTGTTCGTGATCCACATTTGTGGGGCTCTGACACTAGTTCAAATCCTGGATGTCAAGCTCCTGGTTGTAAATATCCATATTCAGAAACCTCTATCCGTGTCTTTGACCATAATCAATCCCCAGTTCCAACCACTGAGGCAGGGTTAAAATATCCAAACAGAGTAGGAAGTATTACTGACGAAGAAATCTTCACCCCTCATTGCAATAAATTTGTTCAAGTTGTGGATCAAGATGGCAAGGGGCAACCTTGGATGGACCGAATCTTTAATCCAGATTATGCCACCTCCACTTCACCAAGTTTCTTTCCAGTAATTAAAGAGTTTGGTTACAACGCTTCGAGTTCATTTAGTTTATTCGCTAAAAAGTTTGGTCAAACGGTTATTTCGGCAACTGCTCCTTATGGTGCTGCTTCTTTTCTAAATAGTCTAAGCAATACTGCAGTGAAGTTTGGAACAAATTATTATAACAATAATAATTCTGGCACGGAAAAAAGCCCGCTCGCTGGTCGTCCATATAGTTGTTTTGACAAAACTGTTGATGGCGATTCTTTGGGGTCCTGCAAGTATCTTGGTTATTGTGAAAAAGCCCCCGCAGTTAATTGTTTAACTGTTAGTGGTGATGGCACAAATGCTTCTTGCAGTGCTGATGGACCTTGTATTTCTTATAATTATGCCTCAGAGAACACTGATTTTAAAAATGCTCCACAAAAGAATATTTTGAAAAATATCTTTTTAAGCACGAAAAATGCTTGGCTTTGGGGAGCTTTAGGTTATAATTTGGATGATCGTTATTCATATGACGCTTATTTTTCCACATCTACTGATAAGTATAAGGATGTCTACCAAATTAAGCTTTGCAACAATTCTTCTCGACCAGCAGATAATGATAATTTTGGGCTTAGTCCTAGTAGTGATTCGGATTTCTGTGCAATCTTGCCAGAGATTAAAAATGTTAGTTTGTCTCGAGGGAATGGCAGCTCTGCGGTTTTGCCGGCAGTTGCTCCTGGTGAATGGTTAGTTACTCCTGGTTATTATACTCTTAAATTTAATACTATTGTGGACAAAAACCAACAACCCTTGGGCGATATTGAAATTAATTGGGGTGATGGCCAAATTGATCTAATTAATACTCAGGATAATCATCCAAACCTAGAAAGTCCTCACGCGATTTCTCATAACTATAGTTATAGTGCTGGCGCTCAAGCCACTTCCAGAAAGATTAAGATTAAAATTACCGATAATTGGGGTTTCTATCGAGCTTTTCCTTAGAAAAGAGCTCTTGGGAGGTGGTGGTCAAATTTTTCTTGTTAACACTGCAGCATAATGGTTTACACTTTTCATAGGGTTTATATAATAAATAGTTATTATTTATTATATAAACCCTATGAATTGCCATGACACCAGATATATGCAATTACAACGAGAAAAATTGGATAATATAATAA
>CAINDR010000019.1 GCA_903847415.1 Candidatus Falkowiibacteriota bacterium | reverse complement strand
TTAGCTCGCAAGTCTTTTATTTGGACATCGGTCCATCTCCTGTTACTCATATTATTTATCTTAGTTTGTTATTTATTATATCTTATTTTGCCCACAAAAAAAGCAGACACTTGCGTGTCCACTTTTTGGGGTACAGTTCATCGTGGGTCTGTTTTTTGGTACTTGCTTTTTCCCTAAATTCATGCTAGTATCAAATTAACTAAATACTCACCTTTTATAAAATCGTCAGTTTTAAGGTGACTGACGAGCTCTCCGAACGGAGGGTTAAGGGTATTTTTTTTATGTCTGAAGAAAAAAACTTTAGCACTCTCTTGGATGAAAATCCACCATTAGTGCCTCAGGTCGGTGAAATTATCAAAGGAAAAGTTGTATCTGCTTCAAAATCTGAAGTTAAATTAGATTTTGATGGCATTATGATGGGCGTTGTGCGTGGCCCAGAACTTTACGTTGAAGTACCTGAATTTGCTAACTTAAAGCCAGGTGATGAAGTCGAGGCAGCAGTTATTGAGGAAGAAAATGAAAACGGTGAACTCGAGTTGTCTTTCCGTCAAGTTGGTCAGGAAAAGGCTTGGGAACATTTACGTGTTGCTAACAAAGACAAGACTACAGTTACTGTTAAAATTATTGATGCCAATAAAGGAGGCTTGCTTGCTCGTTATTGTCAGATTAACGGCTTTTTGCCAGTATCTCAACTTGCTCCAGAAAACTATCCACGAATTAGTGGTGGTGATAAGAGTAAAATTCTTGAGAAATTAAAAAGTTTTGTTGGACAAGAGTTTGAAGTTAATGTGATGACTTTAAATGAAGTAGAAAACAAAATTATTTTTTCCGAAAAAGATGTTTGGACAAAACGCCAAAAACCAGCTTTAGATAAATATCAAACTGGGATGGTTATTGAAGGAAAGATTACCGCTGTTACTAACTTTGGTTTGTTTGTTAGCTTTGATGAAGGAATGGAAGGCTTGATTCATATTTCTGAATTAGCTTGGCAAAGAATTGATTCACCAAGTGAACTTTATCATGTTGGTGATAAAATTCAGGCAGAAATTGTTGGCATTGAAGGAGCAAAGATTTTCTTGAGTGCTAAAAAATTAATGCGCGATCCTTGGCAAGAAGCAAGTGCAAAATATCAGGCTGGTCAAATTGTGAAGGGCACTATTTTAAAGGTTAATCCATTTGGTTTGTTTGTAAAACTTGATGAAGAAATTCACGGACTTGCTCACATTTCTCAAATTGGTTTAGCTGCTAAAGATAAAATCACTGATTTGTTCCAATCTGGTGAAGAAAGAGATTTTGAAATTGTTAACATTTCTCCAAGTGAACATCGTTTAGGTTTGAAGGTGGCTGGTGAAGAAAAACCAGAGGCTGCTCCAAAAAAAGAAAAAGTTTCCAAGAAGAAAGTTGAAAAAGAAGAAGCTGTTTCCGAAGAAGTTGAAGCTTAATCTTTAAAACATAAAGAAATATAGAAAAAAAGCACCTCGTGAGGGGTGCTTTTTTGGGTTTTTGTTATTAAGACCAAAAATCTTATATAAAAAAAGAATTGTTCTTATCATAATAGACTGTTTATGATTTGTCGACTAAATAACCTTGACATTTATAAATACATGATATAATAACACTATAAACAATTGATTTTTAAAAACTAATTTTCGAAATTGGTCCCAGCCAAAAAATGGTTAATAGTTTGGCCGTTTCTTGGCTGGGACCATAATGGTCATAGTTCCTACTGCGGACAGCAGATAACGTAGACAAGCAGTCTACAAAATACTTTATATCATGAAATATGGAGAATTAAACCTCGGACAAATAGAGGCAGTAGTTAACAAACTCGGCGGGATGGAAGGAGTAAACCAGTTTTTACGTGGTGAACTCGTCTTATCTCAACCAAATAGACGTTGGCGCGAAGAAGGTGGAATTATTTATTTTAGTGTCACTTCCAGCGGTATAACTGGTGAGCAGTGGGTCTCTGGTTTAGAAAGAAACGGTTTTAAAGTCAGTGACTCTACCAAAAGAGTTTTATGTTCAGCAGATTTTAAACCTACCAACGGCATCACTTACGAAATTGCTGTCTTTATGGGTAAGTTTTTCAGTGATGACGAACGTATTACTAAAAATATCCGTAAGGATGCGAAAATTCGTAAACTCATTACACCAAACGCCGAAGTGGCATGTCTTATCAGAGAGAAGTTTTTTGATAAAGAATTGAAAGCCATGGGTCTGTATTGGATTATAACAATGCACAAACCAATTAAAGATTCTGAAGGTAATCTTCTTCTGCTCAACGCTAATCGCAGTGGCGGTGGTTCCTGGTTGTACACGAGCTATGTCAGCCCTGGTAGCAAGTGGAATCGTAGCCTTGGGTTTGCTTTCGTTGTAAGCCAAGTTTCTAGTTCTTAGTCTTTTGATTCTTTGAGTTTTTAGACTTTATCCTTTACTCTTTGTACTTTCTATCCTATCACCTGGCGGATACTCTAACCTCAGCTTATTTTAAGTAAGTTGAGGTTTTTTTATTTCGTTGCCAAAAACCCTTTAGAGTGCTATGATTTTTTTGATAATAACTAATATTTATTTTTCTGTATGAAAAAGTTAATTCGCAATTTTGTTTGGATTTTTTTAATTTTTTTAGCAATTGCTGCTATTTTTTCAACCTTTCAAACTAAAAAAAATCTCGAAAAAGTTGGACTAGAAACACTAGTTAGTGAAGTTCGTAGTGAACAGGTCAAAACAATTGAGGTGTCTGGCGATAAATTGTTGCTAACCCTTCAAGATGGTCGCCAGCAAGAAGTGAAAAAAGAAGCTGGGGAATCTCTATCCTCCCTCCTAGCAAACTATCAAGTTAGTGCTGATCAGATGTCAAAAGTAGGGATAGTCATTAAAGAGGAAACTGGCTTGGATCTATTTGTTTCTTCAATTTTGCCGTTTTTATTACCAATGGTTCTGCTTGGTGTATTTTTATTTTTTATGTTGCGTGGCATGGCTGGCGCAAATTCCAAGGCAATGTCTTTTGGACAAAGCCAAGCGAAAGAATTTAATTTAGAAAAAAAAGAGAAAGTTACCTTTAAAGATGTTGCCGGATCAAAAGAAGCTAAGGAAGAATTAGCAGAAGTGGTTGAGTTTTTGAAATTTCCCAAGAAGTTTCATGATCTTGGTGCCAGAATTCCACGTGGAGTTTTGCTTCTTGGTGGACCAGGAACAGGGAAAACCTTAATGGCTCGGGCAGTTGCTGGCGAAGCGGGCGTTCCCTTTTTTCATATGTCTGGCTCTGAATTTGTCGAAATGTTTGTTGGTGTTGGCGCTTCTCGTGTTCGTTCTCTTTTTGAAAAAGCTAAAAAAACTTCACCTTGTATTATTTTTATCGATGAAATTGATGCAGTGGGGCGTCGCCGTGGCACGGGAGTTGGTGGTGGTCACGATGAAAGAGAGCAAAC
>CAINDR010000018.1 GCA_903847415.1 Candidatus Falkowiibacteriota bacterium | reverse complement strand
TCTTGGACTTCTGGCTTCGGATCTTCGCTGATATTTTTTTCGTAATTTTTAATTGCTTTTTGCAGTCCCTCAACAGCCATAATCGAACAATGAACTTTTTGTTGAGGCAAGCCACCAAGATCTTCAACAATTTCTTTCCATTTAAAATTCTTGGCGTCTTCAATGGTCATTCCTTTTATTTTCTCAGTCATAACAGATGCAGTCGCAATATTAGAAGCGCAGCCAAAAGATAAGAATTTTACATCTTTAATTTTTCCTTTATTAATTTTCAAGTAGAAATTCAATTGATCACCGCAAACCATATTACCAATCTCCGCAAAACCATCTGGACGATCTATTTTGCCAATATTTTTTGGGTGAAGAAAATTATCAATAGTTTTCTTAGTATATTTTAAAGCCATATATTTATTTAGAGATGTGAAACTGGGGAAAATTCCCGGAGGCGCCCCACAGTTTCCGTCACCATTTTAATTGTATAATCGATTTCTTTTTCAGTCGTCTCTTTGCCTAGGGAAAAACGGATATTACTATTTAAGAAGTGTTTACTCAAACCAATCGCTGCCAGAACGCTAGAAGCCTTTAGATTTGTTGCTGAACAAGCTGAGCCAGTAGAAACAAAAACTCCTTTATAGGACAAATCAATTAGAATTGCTTCTCCCTCAACATAACCAAACATTACATTCAAGTTTGCTGGAACTCTTTCTTTAATACTACCATTAATTTGAATGTCTGGTAGCTTCTTTTTGAGACCATCCCAAAGGCGGTCACGTAATTTTTTAACACGTTTCAAATATTCTGAGCGTTCTTTGTAGGCTAATTCTAGGGCGGTAGTCATACCAACAATTCCAGGAAGATTATAAGTCCCTGCCCTTTTACCATCTTCTTGTCCGCCACCAATAATTAGTGGTTCGGCATAAACCGCTGGATTCAAATAAGCAAGCCCCATTCCCTTCGGTCCACCAAATTTGTGAGCAGAGAGACTTAAGGCGTCAACGCCCAATTCCTTAATATCAATTTTCAAATACGGCACTGCCTGAACGGCATCCGTATGAAAAAAAGCACCATGTTTTTTTGCTACCTTAGCTAATTCAGCAATATTTTGGATTGTGCCAATTTCATTATTAACCATCATCACTGAAACCAAAATTGTTTTTTGATCAATTAATTTTTCTAGTTCCTGTGCTTCAATCAAACCATCGCGATTAGCGGGAATTATTGAAACTCGAAAACCTTCTTTTTCTAATTGACGAGCCGACTCTCTCACGCAAGGGTGTTCAATAGCTGAAACAATAATATGGTCGCCTTTCTTTTGATTAGCTCGAGCGATCCCTTTAATTAGATAATTATTGGCTTCAGTTGCACTGCTAGTGAATACAATTCCCCGCTCATTAGCACCAAGAATTTTTGCAATTTTTGCTCGAGACTGAGTTAAAATATTAAAATTTTCCTGGCCCATTGTGTGAATAGAAGAAGCATTGCCATAATCAGTCGAGAAATATGGTAACATCGACTTCAAAACACGCGCATCCACTTTAGTGGTCGCAGCATTATCAAGATAAACTTTCATCTTATTTCAAGCTAATGCTTTCGATCACAACCGCTGGACTTGGTCGGTCATAAGAATCAACTGGTAACTTAGAAATAGCAGTAACTACATCCATTCCAGCTAAAACTTCACCAAAAACTGCGTGCTTGCCATCTAAATAACTATTATCATGCACGTTAACAAAAAACTGAGATCCACCGGTATTTGGTCCGGCATTTGCCATTGAAATAGTTCCGGAAACATTAGAAAGGCCAGCGCCAAATTCATCGGTAATTGCATATCCAGGCCCACCCATTCCCCAACTATTAATTAAAGCGTTGTCCTTGGTATTTTGATCACCACCCTGAATCATAAAATCAGCAATCACCCGATGAAACTTCACATTATCGTAATAACCAAGTTTTGCGAGGTTCATAAAGTTATTAACGGTCTGTGGGGCTTTCTCGTTGTAAAACTTAATAGTAAAGCTTCCTTGATTAGTTTTGAAAATCGCCTGGCTATATTTTGCCGTTAAATTTTCAAATTTATTTTGATCAACATTCATCATATTATTTTTTAATTCTTCCGTTTGTTCAACATCATTTGTCGTAACCGACGAATTGGTGTCAGAAATCCCAGAGAATTCTTGTTTAAGTTTATTTTTATCAACATTTTCATTACCAATACTATTGGCACTTTGACTGCCACCACTACTGCCAGTGCTTAAAGCCTCTTCATCAGCATTAATAGGTGTTACTGGTGGAGTTTCAGTGCTGGTGCCACAGGCACTAAGCGTCAAAGTAGCAACGACTAACAAGGAAAAAAGAAAATATTTTTTCATATTATTTTTTGGTTAGCTCTCTTAAACTTGAAAGCTTTTTTTTAAATTATTATCCTCCTCTTCACGACGCTCTTCAATTTTTTCTTTAGCTCTTTCAGCAAGCTCTGCTAAATTAAAATTTTGAAGCTCGTTAGCTTTCTGAAGTAAAAATTCTTTTGTATTCAAATCTGGATTTTCGATCACTTCTGAAAGTAAAACATCAAGAATAGCGCCAATTTTTGGTCCTGGCACTAAACCAAGATCGCTAATTAAATCATGACCATTAATTTTCAACATTTTTACAGAAATGGGATCATTTTGAACTTTTTCTAACATATACTCCAGATGACGTAATTTATAAGTCATCCCTTTTGGTGTTCCTGATCCAAGGCGATCACCAATTCTCAGATCAATTAAATCTTTCAGATTTTCCCTGCCAACCTTCACAATTAAGCGGCGGACTGAGGCAGCAGTCACTTCTCCTACATTATAATAGAACATGTGATTTCTAACCAGATTAACCACTCTAGTAGAATCTTCTGTCGAGAACTTCAAGCGCTTCATAATCCTTTCTACTTGTCTAGCACCAACATATTCATGATTATAAAAAGTAGCTGCGCCATCAATAAATTTTCGAGTTTTTGGTTTCCCAATGTCATGAAATAAAGCTGCTAAACGAACCTGCCAATCAGCACTTGGGCAATTTTTTAAAGCATTAACATTATGATCAAAAACTTTGAACAAATGATGATGATTTTGTTCCATTTCAACACCCTCCTCTAGTTCGGGGATAATGTATTGCAAAAGTTTGCATTCATGAAGCAAACGAATCCCGACAGCTGGTCGATCTGACTTAATAATTTTAATCAATTCATCACGAACACGTTCTTTGGAGATAAATTTAATTGCTCCTGCTAATTTTAAGATTGCTCGCTTTGTTTTTTCTTCTAGTTCAAACCCTAATTGAGAAGAAAAACGAATTGCTCTAATCATTCGCAGAGCATCTTCCTTGAAGCGTTCTGTGGGCTCACCAACCGCGCGAATCATCTTGTCCTTCAAATCACGACGCCCACGAAAAAGATCCACTAATTCATAAGATTGACCATCAATTTCAATCAATTCCCGATAGGGTTTTAAAATCGCCCCACTCTTCACAAAACCAAGGGCTAAAGCATTAATGGTAAAGTCGCGCCTTTCCAAATCTTTGTCAATTTCGGTTTCAAAACGAATCTGGTCGGGATGACGGTTATCTGAATATCCCTGTTCGCTACGGTAAGTAGTGATTTCAATAACGTCCAACAGCTCCCCTTTTTCGCCAGAATCCGTTTTTTTCCTTAATGGCAATAAAACAGTACCAAATTGATTTTCATATTTAGCATTGCTAAAAATTTTCAAAATTTCTTCCGGCAAAGCGTTGGTTGTTAAATCCCAGTCCTGAGGCTCTTTTGATAACAAAAAATCACGAACACAGCCGCCAACGATATAGGTTTCAAAGCCTTTTTCCTCTAATTTTCGCAACAATTCTAAAATATATTCAGGAATCACCATAAATTTTCACTAAAACGCTTATCAATTATAACCTATAATAAGCAATTTGACAAATTAATTTATTAAAGGTTATTTGTTACTTTTTACCGCTCTTCTCGTTAATATGATATAATATAAATAACAAAAAAATAACTATTAAAACTATGAACAAACAAAATGTTTTTCTCTCAACGCTTTTAATTATTGCCATCACCGCAATTGTCATCAGTGCCTTTGCTTTCAACCGAGAACAAAAAAATGAAGACCGCTTCTCTGTTTCTGGTTCAGGAGTAGTCTATGCTAAAGCAGATATTGCTAGCATTGACCTTGGTTTTAAAACTGAAACCAAGAAAACCGCTGCCGAAGCAACCGCTGAAGGTAGTGCTAAAATCAATGACATTATTAAAGCGATTAAGAATTTAGGAATCGAAGATCGAGACATTAAAACAAGCAACTACAGCCTCAATCCAGTTTATAACTACACCAATACCAAGGGTCAGGAATTGGTTGGTTATGAAGTATATCAAAATTTAAGTCTCAAAATTAGAGATCTCAACAAAATTGGCGACATTATCGCTCGCAGCACCGAAAAAGGAGCAAACCAAGTTGGTGGAATTAATTTCACTATTGATGATGAGTTTGCTTTAAAAAACCAAGCTCGTGAATTAGCGATTGCTAAAGCTAAAGAAAAAGCGATGTTAATTGCCAAGCAATCCGGAATGAAACTTGGCGAAGTAAAAAGTGTTTCCGAAAGCTCAAATGAAGGTCGTCTTATCCCGATGTATGCTAATGCTAAAATGGACATGGCTGCCGGAGAAGTTTCAATTAGCAGTCCCGAAATTGCTAGCGGCCAGAATGAAATTAAAGTAGAAGTCACTCTCACTTACGAAGTTAAATAAAACTACACGCCAATTAGACTAAAGAAAAAAGACTGCATTTTTTAATGCAGTCTTTTGAATTGGGTATTAAACCTATTTTTCTACTTCCTCGGAGTAATCCAACAACTTTTTTTGGGAAAGCTGTTGCATCATCGTGCGATAACTATTGTTATCAAATTGTTCCAAAGCCTTTAACCTTGGATCTCCAATTTTAATCGTTTTTTCGTAATCAATTGATTTTTTTAGATTAATTAAAAGGGCTTCCGTTGCTAAGTTAATGAGGTTTTCCTCCTTGTACTCAACTCCATTAAAGTATCCTTGCCTTGTCAAATAAAGATCGTGGATATTATATCCACTTGCTCCTGACCTAAGAAGCAGCGATAATGATTTTGCAAACAGGATTACATCCTGTTTTAATTCATTGTTTTTTGACGCTTTTTTTGAAGCATCAACCATCAACATTACAATAACTCCCGCCATTGCAATAATTAGACAAATTGTCCACATTGGATTATTTGCCAATAAATTATTTAAACTTTCCATTCTTTTTATTTTTTTCCTCCAGACGACATTGTCTGAATTATTGTGAAATCAATAGCATAATTAATTTCACGATAATTCAGACAAAAACTGTAAGAAGAAAAGATGCTTCAAAAACAGAAAAGATGATAAATTATTAAAGAAATACTAACAAAAGAAAGTATATCATAGTTATTATATTTTGTCAATAGGATGGGGAAATAGGGCTAAAAGTAAACAAAAAACCGCCAAATAAGCGGTTTTTTCAAAAAAATAATTCAATTAAACACTCTTACTGAATAGTTATAAAAGATTTTAAAATTGGCTTGGCGTAGTCAGAAGGAACGGTTTGACTGAAAGAAACGCCATAAATATAGTTTCCATTATCAGCTAACTTGGTTGGCTTTGGCCCTGCTTGATTTTGAACTCTTTTCCATTGCTCATAAGTATAAACGGAAATAGCAAAAACATCAGTATTTTTCTCATCACTATAATAAAAATTGGTAATATATCGACCGATCGGACCATCACCCTTCTCCACCAAGACGCCTTTGTCTGGCAAAGTAAGATCAAAGCCAAACTTTTGGTAAGCAATTGCGGGATCCTCAGTTTTCACCACGGTCGTACTACTAACCGGAGTGGCGACTTGCGAAACTTGTTTTTCTACAACTTCTCTGATTGCTTTGATATCAGTAGACACACTTGCTAACTGATTCTCCAGATTACTAAGATCAATTTTTTCAATTTTTTGAGCTGGGCCCAAAGTGCAACCAGAAAGCATTACGGCACAAACTGCTAATGATGCAATGATTACTTTTTTCATATTTTTAAAATTAATAAATTTAAAAAAATTAATCATTTTTAACAATTGTCATTGTTTGCCCTAAAGAAGAATTTGAGACAATAAAAGCGTTTCCTCCACTTGGATCTGGACTTTGTACAAATAATGAGAACTTATTAGATTCTAATGCGTTAGGGCTAATATCTGCGTAGACAGAAAAATGAACCCGTTGACGGGAATTCAAATGATAAGCAGAAATAATCCGCTGATTATCGCTAGAAACTGGGATTCTTTCACTTAGCGCCCCCTCATTCCACATTGTATAAATTCCGCTAAAAAAATTTGCACTATTTGATGAGAGCCAAATTGCCGAAATATCAACTGGAGCATCACTATTGTTCGTGACAAAATAATTTCCAACTAATCGCTTTGCGTGACCAGCAGTAACTAGTTGATCAGATAATGCATCATTTTTACTAATCGTAATGCCATTAGTCGCCCCCTCTTTAAAACCGATTAATTGCCCATCGAGAGAATAATCATTTTTTAGATTAGACATCTTTCCGGTGCTCTTAGCGGTTATTTTCGCTTTAACTGCTCCGGCAACCGTCTGGTCAACACTTGCTGTTAAATCGATAGTGACGCTTTCTCCAACTGGAACATCATAATAAATACCAAAAATATTTGATGAAATATTCGGAACTCTTAAACCAAAAAGGCTGCCATTAATCATTAAACCAAAATCACTAAATTTGTCAGCTGATAATCCGTTATAATCCACCGAAAAATTAACTGAATTTATTTTTACTACTTCAGGACTGTGATTAGTAAACACAAAAGAAGCAATTTTTGTTCTCACTTCACCGGCGCGGACAGTTTGGTCGCCATAATCTTTATTTTTTGCAAGCAAGAGTTTCATCCCATATTGATACTCATTATCACCCAAGACTGGAGAAATCATTAGACATTTATCAAGATCTTTTTTCGCTTTTACTTTCTTTTGAGCAACAACCTTGCTGGCATTATCCACAATCCCCTTGCTAGCCTTCTTGGCAGCAGTAATCGCCTTATTATAATTTGAAATTACTAATGTTTTTGCCTTTTTTGTTTTTGCCTTTTTTAAGGCCTCGTTCTTTTGAGCTAAGGCTTTAGTGCTCACAATCCATTGATAATTATCGGCTTTTTGCTTGGCTAAATTGTATTCTCTTGTGATATCTAATTCGGAAGATTCCTTATCTAGCTGACATTTCTCCGAAATAGTTTCTGCTTTTACATTTGCAACCAAGAAAAAAGAGGCGACAAAAATTAAAGAAAAAAGACAGAGGTTTATTTTTTTATTTTTCATATTACTTCAAAATATTTATTAAGCTCTTTTTTTAAATTTAGTATGCAATAATTCTTGATACCTTTTATTCTTTCTCGCCCAATTCATATAATCAACAACTGCTTGATTATCGTGAGCCGAACGCATTGGCAAATTTTCGTCTAGTGAATAAAGAGCTTCCATCCGAGATTTTCTTTCTTTTTCGGTGGTTGGAATTGGTTGTCCACCACCACCAAGACAGCCTCCTGGACAAGACATCACCTCAATATAGTCATACTTTTTTAAATTTTTAATCACCGGCTCAATGTTGCCAATTCCATTAACTACTGCCACTCGCAAATTTCTCCCAGCAATCTTCACCACCGCTTCCTTGAGGCCTGAAATGCCTCGAACAGCTTGAAAGGCAATCTTCTTGGAACGAACACCATCTAACAAAAATTTAGCAGAACGAAGGGCAGCCTCCATCACCCCACTTGAAGCGCCATAAATCGCCCCTGCACCTGAACCATTATTCAAACAGAGATCATGAGCAACTGGTTTTAATTTGGCAAAGTCTATCCTTGCCTGTTTAATCATAAAAGCAAATTCCCTGGTGGTAATAACTTCGTCAACTGGCATCACACCTCCTTTGAGGCGAAACTCGGGGCGCATGATTTCAAATTTTTTGGCAGTACATGGCATCACTGACACTACCTGAATTCTTTTTGGGTTAATCTTCTGCTCTGCTGCCCACCAAGATTTAATTAAGCCACCAGAATGCATGTGTGGTGAGCGAGCGCTGGTGAGATGAGCTAAGATTTCTGGGTGATAATGTTCGGCATAACGAACCCAAGCTGGACAACAAGAAGTGGTCATTGGCATGACTGCTTTTTTATCTTGCAACCTAGCAACCAATTCTTCAGCCTCAGTCATTGTGGTAATATCTGCACCCAAATCAACGTCAAAAACATAATCAAAGCCCAACATCTTCAAGGCGCTGGCGATTCTTCCAGGCATTTTATCGTCGAAAGGAATCCCAAATTCTTCACCAATTGCTGCTCTAATTGAAGGAGCAAACTGAGCAATCATGATTTGTTTTTTATTTTTCAAAGATTTTTCCAATTTGGTAACTGAAAATTTTTCTTGAACCGCAGACACCGGACAACGAAGAACACATTGACCACAAGAAATGCAGGCCGAATCTTTTTTAACAATCTTAATTATTTTTTCAGTTCCCTGACCGCTGGCTTCAAAAAAATTTATTTTTTGTAAATCAGCACAGGCATCGACACAATTATTACAATCGATACATTGACTATGATCAAATTCTAAAACTCCACCACCAAAAGTTTCAACCTTACGACGACCTTTTCGTAGTGGAAAAGCGTTGGGAACTATTTTATATTCTTTAGCTAAACGCAGGAGATCGCAATCAAAAAGACGAGGACAAGTTGCGCATTTCTCAGCATGTTCGGCAAATAACAATTTCAGATTTTCTTTGCGACTCGCTCTTACTTTTGGGCTATCAGTAAAAATTTCCATCCCGGATTCTGCTGGTGTTGAACAGGAAGCAAATAATTTTTCTCTTCCCTTCATTTCAACCACACACACCCGACAATTAGCCTTAACCTTCAAGTCTGGATGGTGACACAAAGCAGGAATCTGAAGACCATTCTTTTTAGCAACATCTAAAATAGTCTCCCCAGGATCACAAGAAACTTTTTTACCATTTAATTTAAAATTGATCGGCTTAGACATGAAAAATTAATTATTTTTAACTTCCGTAATATTCTTAAATAAAAGAATACTATAAACATAAAGAAATGGAGAAACTAGAAAAATACCAATTGAGCTAATCATGCCCCAAATATTAGACGGGGCGCTATTTTCCTCCATAAAACTATTTGGCAAACCAAGTACTAAGCTGAATAGATAAAAAACTAAAAATAAAAAAGCAAAACGACCAAACACTGCCCACCAATAACCCTTCACCAACGCCTTACTAGCTACAATTGCTTTCATTCCAGTTTGACCGTTAAAAATAAACAATAAAATTGCAAAACTAGAAAAAACAGCAAATACCAAACCAGGAATAATAAGCAAAAATGACCACAAAATAACAAAAACTGCGACCAATAAACTTAACCAGAAAAATGGCCAAAATAACTCCTTACTATCCTCCCAAGATTCCTTAACCGATTTAAAATCATTTTTAATCAAAAGATAGGTGCCAATCTTGGAGCGAGTGCTATACCAAATTGCCAACGCGATTGTAGCGGCTGCCACCAAGACAATTAGAATTCCAAGAATAATATTCATAACCAAAGACCCATCACCTTTCACATTCAAAAAAACAACTAAACCTGAGATTAAAGCAACGCCAACTGCTATTACTGCTAAGCCAAGTAATCCATATAAGGAAATGCTGATTAAACTTTTGAAGTTGGCCCGATAAATCTGCCAAGAATTTTCAAATAAATCAAAGGTTGGTATTAATTTTTTTTTCGCCAACTTAATGTTCGCGACTTTTTTATTTTCCATAAAATTTTAATTAAGAATTTTTACTATTTTTTATTTTTAAAATATTTTTAGCATAACTATTTAACGGTGTCGGTAAACTAGCTCCTAAAGCACAAAAACTAGAAACAGATAAATTATCAATTAAATTTCTGACCTCGCCTTTAAATTTCAAAAAATCATCGGGATCTTTTTTGAATAGTTCCAAGAGACGAAAAGTTCCCTCTCTACAAGGGGTGCAGTGACCACATGTTTCGGCAACATAAAAATCTAACCATTCACGCACTACCTGTCGAGGATTAATCTTTGCTGGATAAACTCGAATTGAGCCAGCACCACCAACCGGACGCTTTAACTGCTTTTGATTTAACACTTCACCACTCATATCGCCACCAACAATCACAAAAAAATCTGTAAACGGAAAATTATTTGTAGATTTTAAAATATCTTCGATATTAGCATCTTCTAAGCCTGGATAAACCCCTGGATTTTTAACTGCACCAGTAATCGAATAAAACCTTTCCTTTTTAAACTTCCCACTAACCACCAAGCCAACATTATAAAAAGTCTCAAGATTATTAACTAAGGTAGGAAGACCAAATAACCCTTTCTCTGAAGGATAAGGTGGTTTTAGTCTCGGCTCAGCTAATGAAAATTCGATCACATTCAAAAGAGCACTCTCCTCGCCACTAATATAGGAATGGCCACTCTTCAGGTGATTATGCCATCGCTTTTGAAGCGCTGAATTCTCGTTTTTATTTAATTCTTTTTCAATTTTTGGTAAAAATTCTTTTGCGTAGTCGGTACTCGTAAAAAAATAGATGCCAAAAACTTTTTCTTTTGAAAAAAATTCAACGGCATGCCGTAAACCAAGAAAGAATTCTGGTAAATAATTTTCTAAAACATGAGCATCCTTAAAAACACCAGGCTCCCCCTCAGAACAATTAATCACAATCGCTACTGACTGACCACTTTTTTCGGCTTGGTTTTTAACACTCTGCCATTTCAGATCCACAGGAAAATCTGCTCCTCCTCGACCACGTAGCTTTGCTTTTTTAATTAAATTTAAAACATTTTTACTAAGCATCTGTAATTTTTTATTTTAAATATTTTTTAAGTAAATAAGAAAGCTCAACTAAGCGATTAGAGTAACCCCATTCATTGTCATACCAGGAAACAACTTTTAATAAATCTCCACCAACTAACATCGTTGATTTTAGATCAACAATTGAACTATGAGCATTGCCAATGATGTCTGAGGAAACTAATTCGGCGTTGGAGGCTTCCAGAATTCCTTTCAACTTTCCTTTAGCAGCATCTGAAAAAGACTTGTTAACTGCTTCAATACTTGTTTTTTTATTCAACAAAAAGACGGTATCACAAAGAGAGCCAACTGGAGTGGGAACTCGAACAGCGAGGCCATCAAAATTATTTTTTAAAGAAGGAATAGTTTCGGCAACCGCTGAAGCCGCACCAGTGGTTGTCGGAACAATATTAACCCCAGCTGCTCGAGCCCGACGCAAATCTTGATGAGGTCCGTCAACCAAATTTTGATCAGCTGTATAAGAGTGGATTGTCGTCATTAAAGCTTTTTTGATGCCAAAATTATTTTTAATAATCAGAGTCACTGGCGCTAAACAATTTGTTGTGCAAGAGGCGCAAGAAACAACATCGTCAGTTTTAGTAATTTTATCTTCATTAACCCCAATGACAATTGTCTTCACTTTTCCTTTTGCCGGAGCACTGATAATCACTTTTTGAGCGCCAGCATCAAGATGTGCCTGAACTTCATCAGCACTGCGAAATTTACCGGTACACTCCAAAACCATATCAACCTTCAATTTTTTCCAAGGCAATAAACTTGGATCTTTTTGGGAAAAAACTGGATATTTTTTAGAATCAACCACCAAACATTCTTTGGTATGAGAAATTTTTCGCTGATATTTTCCATAACAAGTATCGTATTCCAACAAATGTGCCAAAACCGTTGTGTCTGTTAGATCATTAATAGCGACGATATTTAATTTAGGATGTGAATCTAAAATAATCTTGAAAGCAGCTCGACCAATCCGACCAAAACCATTGATAGCAATATTAATTTTGCGATTAAACATATAGAGATGATTTTTAAATTAATTTTATTAATTATTTAAATTATAACATAAATGACAAAAAAATAAAAAAGCCCACTTTCTTCAAAAAGTGAGCTAAGACTGATTTACTGATGACGACAAACTTCGAAATCAGTAAACTTTTGATATTCTGCTAAAGATATTTTTTTTACCTCTAGAACAATCTCCTCCTTTTGAGGAAAATAGTTGTAGTAGGTAATTTTATTTTCTTTTTTTGGAGCTGGTTTAAATAAATCCCAAACTCCTAAAAAATTAATTCTTAGATTTAAACAATGTTTTGGTCCAAAAACCGAAGCATTGTTTTGATATTCCAAGGAAACCACTTCCCGGGAATAAAACTTCTGATAATCATAGCTCTTTAGGGAGGCACCGATTATGAAATTTTTTAAATCTGGCAAATTTCTGGCTGACTCGTTATACAAGCTTCCAGAAAAATAAGGATTGATTGAGAAAACCTCAGCTTTGCCAAGATTTCTTCCCTTCATCTCCAGTCTACCAACTAAACTGATGGCATATTTACCACCAGAAAAAATGGTATTTTGAGAATGAAGTTGGAACTCTCTAATCACTCCACCTCGTCTTCTCAAATCGGAAAAAAGAAGAAAATATTGGAAACTTCCTTGTTTAAAGGTCGTTCCTGGTAATTCATTTTGTTTTGCAGTTACCTTTTCCCAATATTTCATTTTCATGCCAAATCTAATTGTTTGGTTTTTTCCGACCGACCAATGTCCGAAGGCACTACCGCCAAGAGAAAAAAATTTTTTTCCAGTTGACTCCGCCTCTAGTTGATACCAAGATCTGGCATAACTAGTAGTCACTTTCTGGTCGCTACCGTCAGTCGACCATGAAATGTCGATATTTTTTGGTAGAACTAAATCTTTTTTTTGTCCAAAGGCTATGCCGATGGACAAAATCATAATTACTAAAATTATTTTTTTCATTTTTTTAATATTTAATTGTTGGTTCAACATCGAAGATTTTTCGAGGCTAAACCAACAATTAAAATAATAAATGAAAGTTGTCAAGGTACTGGAACGATGCTAAAATTATAACATAAAATAATAATATTGTCAATAAATTGCTAATTTATCTGATATTTTAGACAAAATAACCTTTCGAACGCCTCTTTTTTTGCCTTTAAAAAAATCCTCGTTAATCAAATAACGAGGATTTAGACACTAAATCAAATTTTGGGCATAACGACAAAGATCGTGTCGACCGCCTCAATCCCTCCTAATTCCTTTATTTTGGAGGAAATAATGTCTTTTTTTATTCTTTCTGGGTCCATGTCTTCTGGATACCAGAAGCAGGAAGATGGGGCGTTACAAAATCGCCACCATTTATTCGCTTGGAAAGTAAATTTCCAAGTGTTATTAGTTTGCGGAACACATGCCACCAAACTAATAGTTGATTCGATTATTTTTTCCCCTATTTTGGGCATAAAACAATCAAATAACATTTGATAAGCCATCGCTGTATCTGGCTTATAAAAAATAACTACCTCCTGAATGAGTTGAAACTCACTAGGATTATCTGTTACCATCTTTTTGCTGATGTAGCAAACTTGATAACAGTTTTGCTCCTTTTCGCAGGAACAAAAAATTATTACAACTAATAACAAAATTATTTTTTTCATTTTTTTTGATTTTTAATTGTTGGTTCAACATCGAAGATTTTTTTTCGAAACTAAACCAACAATTAAAATAATAGATGAAAGTTTTCAAGGTACTGGAACGATGCTAAAATTATAACATAAAATAATAATATTGTCAATCATTAGCAACATTACCTTTAATATTAAACAAAAAAATACTCACCAACTGGTAAGTATTTCTTTAATATTTGATATTTGATTATTTCTTCTTGTCCTCTTTCTTGTTTTTACGATTCAAGTCAATCTCTAAAACAGTATCCCGATCCCCCTTCTTTTCGGCTGGGAAACGAACGTCAACTGATTGCTTCAAGACATGATGACCAACAACCACTCCTCTGCGCCCGTCAACATTTACCTTGGCGCCATAAGCTGGCATTTTTTCTCGTAATTCCTTGTAACCCTCATATTCATAGGCCAAGCAACACATCAAACGACCACACATCCCCGAAATTCGATCACTACCCCGATGAACAACCTGTTGAACTTCCGCCATTTCTGAGGTAACAGAAGAAAAATCCTTCACTGAACCCTGACAACAAAGTTTTTTGCCACAACCACCACAATCGCCGGTCAAACGAGCCTCATCACGTGCACCAATTTGAGTTAAGCGAATATTGGCATTAAACTGGGCGGTTAATTCTTTTACTAGCTCCCGAAAATCTACTCTTCCATCGGCAATAAAAGCAAAATTTAAACGGTTACCCTCAAAAGAAAAATGAACGTCAACCAATTTCATGTCTAATTTTAATCTTTCGGCAATTTCCTTGCAGACCTCTAAAGCCCTGTCTTTTCTCTCTTGATCTTGAGAACGAATAATCTCTGATTTTTCTGCACGACGCAAAACTTCCTTTAAATCATCAGTCTCGTGATCTTGATTAAAAGCGATGATTTTCCCGACCTCTCGACCCAAATCAGTGTTAACCAGAACAAAATCACCATTTTTTAAAGATTCATCTTCAGTAGAAAAATGATAAGTTTTATCCCAAGAAACAAATTGAATCTCAGCAATTCTCATAAATTAAAGACTAAATCGAACAAAAGCTGAAACATTTGCTCCACCTAAAACTTCTTTAACTTTTTTCTTGTCATCTTTAATAAATTCTTGTTCCATTAAACAAACTTCAGAATAATATTTAGCCATTTTCCCTTCCAAGATTTTTTCAACCATTGCTTCTGGTTTTCCTTCTTTAACTAATTGCTCGCGATAAATTTCTTTCTCTTTATCCATTTCTTCAATCGATACTTCTGCTGGAACTAAATATTTTGGATTACTGGCAGCCACTTGCATTGCAACATCAACTGCTTCAGTTTGCTTTCCAGAAGCATCAATAGCTACTAAAACACCAATTCTTCCACCAAGATGAGAATAACAAGCAACGGTAGCTCCGCTTAAAACAGCTAGATTTTTAACAGCTAACTTTTCACCAATAATTCCACTCAAAGTATTAAGGGTATCAGCGACAGTTAAGCCATTCATATCCAAGGACAATAATTCTTCAACGTTAGCTGGCTTTGATTGCTTCACTAATTCTAAAGCTTTAGCAACAAAATCTTGAAATTTATCACTACGAGAAACGAAATCGGTTTCCGAGTCAACTTCAATAGCATAACCTTCGGTGGCATCAGCATTAACAGCAACAGCCACAACACCTTCACTAGTTTCACGATCAGCACGTTTCGCGGACTTGGCGATTCCTTTTTTGCGTAAAATTTCAACTGCGGCACTTAAATCACCATTTGCCTCATCAAGGGCTTTTTTGCAATCAACCATACCCGCACCAGTCATTTCGCGTAATTGTTTGAGTAATTCCATATAATTAGGAAATAAAAAAATAAATAAAAATTATTTGCGAGCGTCAAGAATCGCTTCTTTAACGGTCTCCAGAATTAACTTAATTGTCTTTGTGGAGTCATCGTTAGCTGGAATTGGATAATTAACCAATTCAGGATTAACGTTAGTATCACAAATTGCAATAATTGGGATATTCTTTTTAATTGCTTCAGCAACCGCTGTTTCTTCCTCCTTAATATCCCAAACAAACAAAGCGTCAGGCAACTTGTTTAAGTTTACTAAACCACCAACACGAACTTCTAATTTTTTAATTTCACGATCAAAATCGAGTTGTTCCTTTTTTGTATATTTTTCTAATTTACCAGCTTTCTTTTTTTCATTTAAATCAATGTATTTCTTGACTGATTTTTTAACAACAACAAAATTAGTTAAATAACCACCAAGCCATTTACCAACAATATAAGGCATTGAAGCAACTTCAGCCATCTTTTTCATTGGCTCCTTCACTTGATTTTTAGTGCCAACAAATAAAACACTCTTTTCTTCTTTTACCAAAGCTTGAATAAATTCAAGAGCCTCTTTTAATTTTTCCTGACTCTTGGAGAGGTCGATAATATAAATGCCATTCTTTTCGCCAAAAATAAATTGTTTCATTTTTGGATGCCAGCGATTAGTCCGATGACCAAAGTGCATTCCGGCTTTTAACATGTCTTCCATTTTTGGAATCTTTACCATAATTTTTTCTTTTTACCCCGGCATCAAAGATGCTCGAGCTTCTGCCTCCTTCCCGACACCAAAAATGGCCGGCAAGAAAATGTTGAGGCATGATAATTAATTAAATATTAGCTAAAAATATTAAAGGGCTTAGAATTTTCTAAGCTCTTTTCCTATATAATACGGGAAAATGAGATTCGTGTCAATAATAAAAACTGACATTTAACTCTTTAGGGTAATAAATAAATCTTCCAGCGGCGGATTCTTTAAATGCCCAACACTATTAATAAAATTTATTTTAACTACCCCATCTTTATCAATCATTAATTTACTAATTGATGACTGAAAAATCTCTAAAGACAAAAAGCCAATAATATCAGCATCCAAAACACCAGTAATAATTGCCTTAATCAAGTTTCCATGAGAAAAAACGGCCACTGTTTTTCCTTTGTTTTTGCGATAGATATCAGTTAACGCCAACCGAGCGGTAGCCTGAATTTCATCAAGTTTTTTATCCATCTTGCGATAACCCTTCAAATGTTTGTGACGATTTTCCTCGGCAATATGAAAAAATTTTACTCGATGCCATTCCAGCCAATCAATTTCATTAAAACGTGGATCAACAACAGCTCTCTTTTTTACCTGTTTAGCAAATAGCTCAGCCGTTTCTTTGGCTCGCTTAAAAGCACTGGTATAGATGAGATCAATATCCAAAGTTAATAATTTTTTGGTTAAAAATTTTCTCTGCTTGAGTCCAACTTCAGAAAGTGGCATATTTTCTGAGCCAAGTTTTGCCTCCAGACTATAGTCAGGATTACAATGACGAACCAAATAAATTGTTGTGTATGGCTCTCGATCTTTCTTTTGTAATTTTGATTTAAACTGGAAAATCATAATTAATTATTCAGATTATTTGAAGCAAATTGCCAATTTAATAAATTATCGATAATTGCCAAAACAAAATCAGCTCGACGATTTTGATAATCTAAATAGTAAGCATGTTCCCAAACATCAATCACCAACAAAGGCTTAACTTGGTGCAAAAAAGCGGTATCAGCATTTGCTGTTTTTAAAAAAACCAACTTTTCACCATCCTGAACTAACCACACCCAACCGCTACCAAACTGTGAAAGAGCTAAATTTTTAAACTCTTCTCTAAAATTATCAAAACTACCGAAAGAATTATTAATTAATGAAGAAAGATTTTCAGAAATTATTCCTTGTTCCGCGTTCGTCCGCAAAGACTGCCAAAAAAAATCATGATTATAAACCTGAGCTGCATTGTTAAAGATACCCAATCTTTCCGGATTATTAGCGCTACTGCTAATTACCTCGGGAAGAGATAATTTTTCCAGCTCAGTACCGGCTACTAATTTGTTTAGATTATCAAGATAGGCTTGATGATGCTTTCCGTAATGAAATTGAATAGTTTTTTCAGAAATATATGGCTCAAGAGCGCTCGCTCCGAAAGGTAATTCATTTAAAATAAACATATAATTTTAATAATAAATAATTTAAAAACTTACTAATACCAGTTTAACTCTTTTTTCTTTTTCCAGCTAGCTGGCCACAAGCGGCGTCAATTTCCTGGCCAGAACTTCTACGAGCGGTAACTGGAAGACCCGCCCTTTCCAAAAGCTCCATAAAACGAGCCGTACGAGCTGGAGAACTTGGCTGAAAGCGACCAGTTTGGTTGTAAGGAATAAGATTAACTAGATACAATGGTTTATTTAAAATTTTCGCCAGCATGATTGCGTCTTCATCTCGGTCGTTGAGCTCTTTAATTAACAGATATTCAAACATCACTCGGCGACCAGTTTTTTCAATATAATTATCAACCGCTTCCAATAGTTTTCTAATTGGAGTTTGTCCTGCCGCTGGCATAATATTAGAGCGAAGAGCGTCATTTGGAGCATGTAATGAAATCGCTAAATTAACTTGCAACTTCTCCCCAGACAATCTTTTGATCCCATTAACTATTCCTGCCGTAGAAATTGAAATACGACGAGCTCCAAAATTAAAAGTTTCCGGATCATTAAGAATCTTAATTGACTTCATCACTTCTTCATAATTGAGAAATGGCTCTCCTTGCCCCATAAAAACAGCATTATCAATTCGTCCATAATTTTCTTTTTTCAAATATCTTGCCCAAAATAAAAATTGCTCAACAATCTCTTCTGCTCGAAGATTGCGAGTAAATCCCTGCATCCCGGTTGCACAAAAAACACAAGCCAAAGGACAACCAACTTGAGAAGAAAGGCACACTGAAAAACGCCCATCCGCTTGGGGGATTAAAACGGTTTCAATTTGTTCAAAGTCAGCAAGAGTAATTAAAGCTTTCACTGCCCCCTTTTTACTATTACCATGACTTAGCTCAGCTTTTATTTCCAATGGACAAGATTGATTTAATTTTTCTCGCAAGCTAAGCGGAAAAATACTTGCTTGGGACCAATCTTCAATTAAATCAACAAAAACCGCCTTATCAGCCTGAGTGTGTCTAAACTTTTTTTCCTCTTTCAAGGCTCCGTGTAATAATGAAATATCCATAAATTTATCAGAAATTCTTCGTTAAAGGTTCTGTTATTTTTTTAAAAGAGTGATTGCGATAATCTCGCTCCTACTCAAAGTTCGGCACGGTGGCCCCCAAGTGCCAACTCCAGTCGAAATAATTGCTGTCATTTGTTGAAATTTCCTAATCCCAAACGAATAACCATGATAAATTATTTTGGTAATTAAATTAAAAGGAAACATTTGTCCGCGATGAGTATGTCCAGCCAAATAAATATTAACGCCTAATTGAGAAACTTCTTTAAATTGGATTGGCTCGTGAAACATTAAGATACTCGGCGAATCGAGTTTGCTGCCAGACAAAAACTGAATTTTTTTAGCTAAATCAAAATGACGAGTTCCCTCTTTCGGATAAGAAATACCAATAATTTGTAAACCATTAATTTTAGTCAGACGATCATCAAGGATTTCAATTCCACTGCCCAATAAATGTCTAGCGACCTCTAAGCGACCAAGATAATTTTCATGATTACCATAGATGAAATAGACCCCCAATGGTGCATGAAGTTGTAATAACTGTTTACCTGCCTCCGAAAAATCACCATCAGTTCCATCGAATAAATCGCCAGTAATCAAAACTAATTCTGGCTTGATATTGTCTACCAATTTAGAAACTTTAGTTAAAAAACGATGACGATAAACCGCTCCGAGATGAATGTCGGATAAGTGCACAATTTTTTTGCGATCCCAGAAATCTGGTAAGTCTTGGATTTCAACGTCAACCTCTTTAATTCGAGGAGAAAAAGCATTGCGAAAACCATAAGCAGATAAGAAAGCTGTTAATCCAAGAAAAGACCACGCAAAAATAATTGGATCAATAACAAAAAAGAAAGAGAAAAAGAAACGAGCACTGATTAACACAAAATAGACCAAAACTGATTGCCAGAAAATACCCAGGAGAGAGGCGATAAAAAAATAATAAGTACTAGAATAAAGATTATCAAAACGACTTACTAAAAATTGAGCCAAGAAGATACTAACAAAAAAACAAGCAAGAAAGGATATGGTTAAGATAAACGGAAAAACAGATAAAAATGATAAAACATCCAGTAAAATTAAATAAAACAAAAAATGCCCAGAAATCAACAAAAATACCGAGGAAGATAAAATAACTAGAAAATGACTAGTAATTTTTTTAATCATTTTTTATTAATTAAAAGTTCTAACGAATCGAAAACGGAAAATTTGCATAAGAAGCATCTTCACCAAGTTCAGCTTCAATTTCTAATAATCGATTATATTTGGCAGTTCTCTCGCTACGTGCAGGAGCCCCCGTTTTAATTTGTCCAGTTCCCATCGCTACCGATAAGTCAGCAATAAAAGAATCTTCGGTTTCACCACTGCGATGAGAAATAACCGCTGTCATGCCACTTGCTAAAGCCAAATTAATTGCAGCAATAGTTTCAGTTAAGGTTCCGATCTGATTTAATTTAATTAAAATTGAATTGGAAGTTTTCTCTTCAATCCCTCTTTTGAGGCGGGTAACATTGGTAACATACAAATCATCCCCAACCAACTGAACTTCGTTATTGAAGACTTCGGAAAAAGACTTGAAACCAGCCCAATCATCTTCAGCTAAAACATCTTCGAAAGAAACGATTGGATGTTTTTCTGCTAAATTTTGGTAGAAACTAATCATCTCCGAAGAAGACAAAGTTTTCCCTTCCTTCTTCAAATTATAAACGCCATCAGCAAAAAATTCAGTGGCAGCAGCATCAATACCAAAAACGACTTCTTCACCCAAAGAGTAGCCAGCGGCAACTACAGCCTCGGAAAGCAAATGAAAAGTCTCCTCATTAGAACTTACTGCGGGAGCAAAACCACCTTCATCACCAATATTAATTCCGTAACCGCGATCTTTCAGAATTTTTTTCAAGGATTGATAAATTTCTGAACACATTCTGACAGCACCATTAATATGTTTTGCGCCAATTGGCAGGATCATATATTCCTGAATATCAGTGGCCCAATTAGCATGTTTCCCCCCATTCAACACATTCATCATTGGTACTGGAAGAATAAATTTGCCATCAAAATTAGGATTAAACTTGCTGAGGTAAGAATATAAAGGTTGATGAAGTGAAGCTGCGGCCGCACGAGCACAAGCCAAAGAAACTGCTAAAATAGCATTTGCACCAAGTTTTGCTTTATTTTCAGTGCCATCAAGTTCAATCATTTTTTGATCCAAACCACTTTGATCTAAAACATCAAAACCAATTAACGCGGGGGCAATAATTTCGTTAACATTCTTAATTGCCTTTAAAACTCCAAGGCCATTGTAGCGTCCTTGATCACCATCACGAAGTTCAACTGCTTCATAGCTTCCAGTGGAAGCCCCGCTAGGCACACCAGCGCGACCAGTTAAATTATTTTCAAGACAAACTTCGGCGGCGATCGTTGGATTCCCTCGGGAGTCAAGAATTTCCCATGCCTTAATTGATTTAATCTTCATATACTTAAACTTAAATTTATAAAAAATTATTCAGCCACATTACGCTTATAGATGCTCATCTCTGTCCGATCAATCACCTTTTTCAAAATTTTTACCGCTTCAAGTGGATAAGCACCCATGGCAGTTTCATCAGAAAGCATCACCATGTCAGCGCCATCAAAAACAGCATTAGCGATATCACTCACTTCAGCGCGAGTTGGTGTTGGATTAGTCATCATTGACATCATCACTTGAGTGGCTAAAATTGTTGGCTTGTCATGCCAATGAGAATGACGAACTAAATTCTTTTGAACAATCGGCAATTCTTCAATTGGAATTTCAATTCCCAAGTCACCACGAGCAATCATAATAACATCAGAAACCGCAATAATTTTATCAATATTTTTTAAGGCAATTGCTCTTTCAATTTTTGAAACAATTTTTGCCTTATTTTTTCCGATTAATTTTCGTAATTGTAAAACATCTGCTTCAGTTTGAACAAAAGACAGTCCAAGATAATCAACTCCGGCTTTTAAGCCAAATTTTAAATCTTTAATATCCTTAGGAGTTAAGCCGCCACCCTTGAGATTGGTATAAGGGACATTGATTCCTTTGCGAGACAAAAGAAGACCTCCGACAGTAACTTTAGCGCTAATTACTTTATTTTTAACATCTAACACTTTCAATTCAATTGCCCCATTGCAAAGAAACAAAGGTTCATCTTTTTTAATATCTTTAGCCAAGTCAGCGTTATCAATTGGAATAATTCCTCCCTTTTCATAAGCCTTTTCGGAATAAGAGAAGCGATAAGTTTCACCCTTTTTCAACAATAAACCGGTATCAGGCATCTTTCCGACCCGGATTCTTGGTCCTTGAAGATCTAATAAAATCGCGACTTTGGCATTGTTTGCTTCATTGTAAGCATCAATTTGCGCTTTAATGTTTTTATATTGATCATAAGCGGCATGAGAGAAATTAACTCTCACAACATCAACTCCTGCTTTCAACAAAGCATTCATCATTTCTGGCGACTCAGAACGAGGGCCAATCGTGGCAACAATTTTTGTGGACATAAAATATCGATAAATTATTAATAACTTCAAAATAAAAAGACATGTTTTTTGGATGTCTAAACCAAGTATAAACTAAAAATCATAAAATTAAAAGAGCTTATCTGCTAGAGATTACTACTTTAGTTTATTTTCTCTTATCTTCAACAAAAGGTCCTGAAAAAATTCCAGATTATGCAGTGCTGCTAATCTCTGTCCTAATGGTTCTTTGAGGCGAAAAAGATGATGAAGAAAAGATTTCGAATAAGTCCTTAATTCTGGTATCTTGCTATTTTGATTAATCGGCGAAAAATCTTGAGACCAAGAAGTATTGGCAATATTAATCGCTTCATAAAAATCTGGTGCTTGCTCAATCGGTCCTTTGAGATCAGGAAGGGTTTTAATTTTAAAATCATCCTTAAAAAAGAATAAACGACCATGACGTCCTTCGCGAGTTGGAATAACACAATCAAACATATCCCAGCCCATCAGAGCACAACGATAAATATCTTCTGGAGTCCCCACCCCTAAAGCAAAGCGCAAAGACTCCTTTGGAATAGACTGGGCTGTTTCAAAAAGAATTTCTGCTAAAAAATTTCCATCAGCGTCAACTGGGCGAGCACCAAATCCATAGCCATCAAAGCCAATTTTTGCTAACTCGCTAGCACAATAACGTCTCAAATCAATTTCTTTACCGCCTTGAACTACCGAAAAAAGCAAAGGACGCTTGGCGTCAGTTATTTTTCTTTTTTTAATTTGTCTTAAGTATTCCTTTTTACAACGCCTTGCCCAAGCCAAAGTTCTTTCGACTGATTTTTCCATTTGTGTACGGGAAAATTCATTTGGTGGACAATCATCGAGACAAACAATCATGTCTGTGCCAAGAATAAATTGAATTTGAATTGATTTTTCGGGAGTTAACTCATGGAGAGATCCATCGAGTGGCGATTTGAATGTCACCTTTTCGTCGTCAATTTTTCCCATCTTACTACTACGGTGAATCAAAGAAAAAACTTGAAAACCACCGCTATCGGAAAGAAGTGGTTGCTTCGAGGACATAAATTGATGAACTCCACCAGCCTTGTTAATTAAATCTAATCCCGGTTGCAGATAAAGATGAAAAGTATTAACAACTAAAGCTTCGGTCCCCGTTTCTAAGACATCTTTTGTGGTTGCCAACTTCACAAAACCCCTTGTTGCATCTGGCATAAAAAAGGGTGTTTGCAAAATGCCATGGTTTGTTTTCAATTTGCCTACTCGCAAATTGGAGTTTTGATCAGTTTTAAATTTAAACATAAATATTATTGAATTTTTCCAGAATTACTTAAAGCAGCAATATCATCATCTTCTAATTTAGTTGTTTTAGGAGAGCTATTTAATTTAATTTCCGCATTATTATCTAAATCGATAGCACTGACTGTGGCGCCAGGGGAAATAACTAAAATTTTATTACGATCGTTAGGAGTTGGAATTAGACTAAGACTAAATTCCCCCTTCACCTCTGTTACTGATAAAGGAATTCTGCCAATCTCCCAAACTACTTGATTCGATGCTTGATCATAATAAATATTTCCAGCTTGAATCTTGGTTAAACCGGCAAAACTCGTATTTGGAGGGAGATCAAGAGAAACGCGAGCCTTGTCTAACTCATGTAAAGTGTTTTTTAAATTCCAATAAACTCTAACCAGTGTCTTTTCGCCAACTTCTGGCGGAAGAGGTCCTTCGCCAACTGGTGAATTGTTTTCATCAAAATATAAAACTTTCTCGGAAAAAACCAAATCACTATTTAAACGACTGGTGATTAAATTACTTCGATTTAATTCACTGTCCGAAGTGTTATTGTTAATATTAAATTTTGCATAACTTTTTACTTGAAAATTATTACCAAGATCAGAACTAGCAAATTTCTTTAAACGAACGGAAAAATTCAAATCACCTTCTTGTCCTGGTTTGATCTCCGCCAAAGAAGGAACCTCATCCTTAGTCCAGGTAATTGTGCCATCTTTAAGTTTGCCGCCAGAACTAACCACTAAAGTACTCCAATCAACGAAAGAACTATCAACAATGGCACTAATTGCAATATTTTGCAAACTAGAAGCACCTTTGTTCATATAAGAAACCGAGTAATTTAAAGTGTCATTAAAATTAACAGAACGATCACCTTGGCCACCATTAACCATTAAAGCTAAATTTAAATCATTTTTAATAATATCGATTCCCGCCCTTTTTTCAAAAAAATTCAAAAGATTGCCATTTTTATCCAAATAAGAGAAGCGAACTATAATTTCAGCTCGATCTTGATTAGCAGTTTTAATTTTAAAAACAAAAGGAATCTCAAAATCAGAAGAAGAAGCATTTAACCCAGATAACTCAAAAGAGTTGTTTTGATTTATTAACTGCCAAGGACTTGAACTTGAGATTGTTGGCCCAATAATCGCAACTGAAGATGGCGTCTCAAAATCAATCCGAAATTTATCAACAAGGGCTAAATTAAGATTTGAAAATTTAATTAATAAATTATTCTCACCATCCAAGAGGGCCGCACTTGGATAATCAAGTTCTGCCCGAAAACCAAAATCGTCGACAACCGTGACTAACGAAAGCTCTTTTTTTAATTCACTGGAAAAATTTGCTTGTTGATATAACAACTTCGCATAAACCATATTGGCAGAATTTTCCTGATTGATAATCATCCCTTTTATTTCCAATTTTCCCTCAGCTCCGGCTGGTAAATCAGCTAAAGTCCAATAATTATCACGTGAAACCGGCGCAACATCGACGCTAGTAAAAATAAAATTCTCTGGATAAGCCAACTCCAATTTTAAAGATCTAATTGTTTCTCGTGAATTATTTTTATAAATAATTTGATAAGAAAACTCTTGACCAAGACGAACCTTTTCTGGGGCTTTCATTAATAATTCTATTTCATTATTTTGATTCTTCGGAAAAAATAGTAAACCAAGCCAAACTGCTATCCCTAAAAAAGACAGACCAAAAAGCCATCGAAAAATTGTCACAATCACTTGCCGTTTTGCTCTTTGTTCTAATTTTCGAACATCAACTAAACGACCTTTCTGATCTCGATAAATTTCTGATAAACGCCCATTTATTTCCTCGCCTCGTTCTTCGTTTCGAACTTGCCGTTCAAAATCACGAATCTCTTTTGAAGATGGCATCGGCCGTTCGATAAAATGAGGCTCAATTTTTTTTCTTGGCATATATTAATAATTACTTTTGAAAATTAAACCGAAATTTTGATCACGATCAAGCGTCGCTGATTGATTCAGTGACGGTGAGCTCGTATCTTTTTGTTCTGGGTAAACCCAGAGACTAGAAAATCGTTGACTCGCCAAATTAATTTGATGATAATATTCCGAAGATTTTCCTCCAGGTTGCTTTTGAACAATTAAATAATATTTTGCTAATTTATCTTTCTCGCCAAAAACAAAACGCTCTAAGTTTTTTTGCCAAATTGGCAAAGAATCGCGACTAGGAGAAACTGAAAAAGGAAGATAGTAACTAAATTCAGCAGTTTTTTCATCCCCAGGCTCCACCATTAACCAATTGGCAAAAACAGTTTTCTTGTTTTCATTATATGTCATTGTACCTTGGTCGTCGGCTAGTGCCATTCCCTCCCCCTGACTAATAACTGATCTTTCATCCCAATCTTCTGATGATTTTTTAAACAAAGCTGGATCAGGAGAAACAAAACCAGAAGAAGAAATTAAACGACTACCCAAAGGAACATAAACTCGCAACCAATTCACGTTAGTCATGCCAAATAATTTTTCACCCTTTACACCATTATGCTTCCTGGTGATTCTCACTGTATTCAAGATCTTTCCGTCTGCTTGAATTTCCGTACTTTGTTCAATTCTCTCAGTAATTCGATAATCGCTCTTACCACCACTAATATTTGAATTTACCACCATTAAATAATCGCCATCGCCTTCAAATTGTCTGCCAGCCCAATTATATTTTTCTACTTCTTTTTGTAGCTGAGGATCACTAAAATTAAACATTAACTGTTTCTGGGCGAGACTTTTTTCCAATAGATCAACCAGCTTAAGAGCATTCGCTCGATCAATCTTTTTTGGTAATTCTTTTAGAATTTTTGCGGTCAAATCACCGATAATTTTTTTTGGCTTTTTACCAACATTCCTCTCCAAGTCTTGTTTAATTTCAATCGGCGAATTACTTAAATCAGAAGACAACTTCAATCCGGTAAAATCATCTTTAGACAACTCCCCATCTTTAACTAAATTATCTTTTTCAGTAATTTGTTGAGTAACTTCATAAAAATTATTTTGATCAACAATCACTCCATATTCATTAGTCAAATCTATCGGCCCAGTAATGGCTAAAAGACCAGAAATAATATCAGGAGTAAAAGCAATCACTCCATCTACTGTTGGTCCGCCACTTTTTTCATAGAACCAACGAATGTTTTCTGCGGATAAAGCCCAATCTGGAAACCAATTGGCGTCCCAAAAATACCAACGAGGAGCAATCAAACGAAGAGCTTGTGGCGATTTCACAAAAGCCTTCAGCCCACCCTTCATGTCATAAGTTCCACCACCAGGAATTTCTAAATTTTTAACTTTACCACCACTGAAATCGACCAAAGCATAACTACCCATAAACCCACCAGCGCCTCTCATTTCCGTATTATTTTGAAAAATCAAAAGATATCTCCGATCTCGATGCACCCCAAAAAGATCACCAATTTGACTAGCCATGGGAATAAACTCGCTTAAAGCTTCATTTAAGATGTTTATTTTTTTCTCCACACCCAAATACTGTTGACGATATTCTTCTGGTAAGGACTCCGGATTAATTTTCTGAATAATTTTCACTAAATCATTAGAATCTTGGAGCGCTTGATTCCCCTCTTGAATAAAAATTTGCAAAGACTTTTCTGGGTCACCCTTGGAAAATAAGCCATCAAGAGCCAAGGAGAGATGCTTTCCCAAAGAAGATGCCTTAGCACCAGCTTGCAAGAAATTTTTCCCTTCAGCGGCAAGACGCAAATCTTTTCTTCCAGACAAAGCAACTAAATTTAATAGCGATTGATCGATATTTTTCAAATCCCCTTCGGCTTGTAAAAAATGGTTAGCCGCATCAGCAAAATCATTCGAAGCTAATTTAAGGTCAAATTCAGAAGCAGCTGAAGCCGCGGAACTCAAATCGCGAAGGGCCAAATGAGAGCTACCGCTAACCCGCTCTTTTAGCGCAAAGGGGTCAAACAATTTATAGTAAGCTAATAGCTTTAAGGGAATAAAAATAATAAATAAAGCTAAAAGAAAAGAACTAATTTTTCCAATAATTGTTTTTTTAAACAATTTTCTTTCAAATTGACTAAAACGGTCCCTCACTTCTTCAGCTCTTTTGTTTAAAAAAATCCCAGAGTGATGATGCCTGGTTAATGGTCTAAAGAAAAAAGGTAATGAACCAGCAACTCTTTTGACCCGCCAATAATTTTTTGCCGAAGATTTCAAAGTTGAATTAGACAAAGAGGCTTCTGGGGATGGGGTTTTTTTATTTTTTAAATTAATTACAAAAAGCGAATGATCCTTTTGGATATCATTGAGAGAAATATTTAAAGAAAATTTCTTATTTTTTTGAGTAGATTTAGACATCAATTAATCAAACATTTTTTATAAATATCAAGAGTTTGCTTGGCACAATTTTGCCAACTAAACATTTTAATTCTTTCAAAGCCAGCTAATCGCAACCTACTTCTTAATTCTTCGTTTTCATACATTTCTTCAAGATTTTTCAAAAAATCATCACTTGAATAAGGATTAAAATAATGAGCAGCACTGCTAAGAATCTCCGGAAGACTTCCCTGACTTGAACTCAAAACTGGACAACCACGAGTCATTGCTTCTAGAGGAGGAAGACCAAAACCCTCATAAAAAGACGGGAAAACATAAAAAATAGCCTGACTAAAAAAAGAAATTAATTCTTGGTCTGAAACGTATCCCGGAAAATAAACGTTTTCAACCTTGAGGTTCGCGGCGATTTTTTTAATTTGAGTATAAAAATAATCTTCCTTGCCAACTAAAACCAAAGAAATTTTCTCCGCATGTCGTTTTTGAAAATTCAAAAAAACCTTCAATAAACCATCTAAATTTTTATGAGGATAAGCGTTTCCCACATACAAAAAATATTTTCCTTCAATCCCGTATTTTTTTAGAACAGACTGGCTACTCTGAGAATCGTTTCCAAAAAAAGAATCAGCAACTCCTTCGTAAGTAATTTCTACTTTCTGAGGGGAAACTTTAAATTGTTGAATGATATCGTTGGCGGTAAATTGAGAAACCGTAATCACTGCTTTTGATTGTTTAATTGCATGATTAATAACTAAACGATAGGCAATATTTTTTAGATAGTACATCACCGGACTCAAAAGCGTCGCTTTGAGTGATGGAAATTTAGTGAGAATTAAATCATGAATAGTCACAACAAAGGGACGATTATAAAGAATTGGAACATTAAAATGAGTAAAATGAAGCAAATCTAATTTTTCTTTTAAAAAAATGAATGGCAAAATAAACTGCTCCTGCCAAGAATACCAACGAATATTAATTTTTATTTTTTTGCAGTTTTCTCCAACAATTTGAAAACTATCAAAATTATCCTCACTCAAAAAAACTATATAATCCGCCTCAGAATCAAGAGCGATAATTCGATCAGTAATTTCTTGAGTATAGCGCCCCAAACCCTTACCACTTGGGCCATAGAAGCGAGCGTCAATTCCAATTTTTGGTTTTTTGTTATTTTTCATGGTTGGTCTGGATTAGGCGAAAGGTAGATTTTCCGGAGGCAGTTCCTTTTCTATCGTTTTATCTAATTTTTCAAGACTCAGATTTTTATCTTGGCTAGTTTTTTCATTAAAAATATCATCAGGAGTATATTTATCCTCCATAAACAAAGGTAAACTTGCTGGCGCTTCCGCTTTTCTGCCAGGAGCCATTTGGACCATCGGTGCCTTAGAAGAAGCTTCAATTGGAAAGTGCCAAATAGTTGCCAACTCTTCAATTGTATAAATTCCAGATGGTCTACCAGCGCCAACTGAGCGACCAATATAATTATTAATCAACCTCGTTTTTTTCTCTAACAACCGAGCAGACTTATTAAAATAAGCCGTTTTAGTCATCGTGTAGTCTCCATCTGGTTTAAAGTTATTTAAATCTAAATCAATAAATTGCTTAATATAGCCAACAAAACCACTACCCACCTTTGGCTTATTCATCACTTCTTTTTTTGATAAATAAACAACTCTTAATTTGGCTTCAAAACCTAATTGTGAAGCTTTTTTTTGAATAAATTCAATCTTTTTCTTTTGCGCAGGAGTCAATTCCATCATTGATAAAGATTTTTTTTCTTCTTTTTTCGTTGGCGTATAAGGACCAAATAATTCAAAGACTGTCTCACTAAAACCGTGAATAATTGGCTCTAACCAGGACAATAAATCAAAACCAGAATTAGTTTTTTTGCCAAGAATTTTATTAACTTCATCATCGGCTTTTTTAATCCAATCAAAGCCACAGGGAGTTACTAAAATCTGATACCAAAACTGCTCACCAGGACGCAAAGAACTGCACAAATCCATCAAAGAGGCCATTGGGTCTTTGAATTGAGTCTCACTTGGCCCCATCTTGTGCTCAAACTGCTCGTAGGTTTTGATTGGGTAGCAAAAATGCCTTTGCTGAATAAATTCTGCCCCCCAAATATCATATTCCTCATCAGGAAATCGCAAAGGAGCACCATTGGTGTAGTCATCAACCTCCGTGATTTCGGCATCAGGATATTGAGAATAAACTGCAGTTTCAACGAGATTTCTGGAAGCAACTGGTGTTCTAATGAGAAACTGCGTATAGCCATCAATACTAACAATTTCAAAGCTAAAAGATAATTGATACATCCCTTCAAACCATTTTTCAAAAAAACTAATCGCCCCATGCGCTCCAGCTAAATACGTAAACAGGTTTTCAGTGGCCTTTGGTGATTGTTCGTTTGCTCTTGGAATATCAATTGCTAACAATGCAAACTTGATCGTTTCTGACCACAATGCTTCCTTGCGGATTAACCACAACTGAAGAGCCCCCAAAATAAAGATCCAGGCTAAAATCATCCAACCAAAATACAAAAAAAACTTCCACAGCAATTGTTCAGGGGGGAGATGAAAAAAATCTAAAAGCGGCGCAAGATTAATAACGATATCCATAGCAAGGATGATGATAAATATCTTTTATTTTATCATATAAACTCTTAAAAACAAAATCACCCCAGAACTAGTTCTGAGGTGATTTTTTATTGATAAATCTTAAAAAATTTATTTATTCCATTCTTTCAAGCCATACATACCACGACCAGTAAGAATATAACGATTATCGAGGATTAATTCATTGTGAACTGTCGCTGGATTAGCAACTTTCTTATCAAAAGCAACGCTATTGATTCGATTGGCAATTTCCGTAAAATGCAAAGGTTCGCCGGCATTTTTTAAAACTAAAAATATTTTATCATTAATAGTTTTTGGTTTTATTTCCTGCCAAGAAGTCAAACCCCAGTGACCGAACTTATTTCTCTCTAAATTCTTAATAGCCTGCATCAAAGAATACAGAATTTTGTTACTATTAATCAAATTGGCCTGATCAGGAAAGGTTTCACTTTTTAAAATTGCAGACAAATCGATGTTATTTCCAAGATTATATTTTTCCTGATTTTTATTGTAAGAATCAAGATCCTTAAGCATCTCCAGTAACTCTTCTGTGCTTAAGGTTTTTTTGATTTTTTCCACCTTAGACATTAAATCATTTGCTAATTCTTCCAAATGATTAGTCTCAAGATCTTTTGTCTTCAAAGAAGCGTTTAAATCTTCAGACTCTGCAACAAAATCAAAATGATGACTTAAAATTTTAGATAATAGGAAATCAAAATGATTTCGATAAGAAGTTTTTTCTTGATCACTAAACTCAACTTTCTCGTCAAGAATTTCTAGACAAAATACGGTTAAAATATCCAGAAGATATTCTCGGCGCATCAAGCCACCGTGCTGTTCTAAAAGAGAATTTACAACATCTCGAAGAACTGATAAATCATCTTCAAGAGTGTTTAGCTTTTTAATCTTTTTTAAACTAGAAGATTCAATCTGTCGAACCCTTTCTCGAGTTAATTGATGAAGTTTCCCGATTTTTTCAAGAGTCTCCTTTTTGTTTCCACTCAAGCCAAAGCGACGAACCAAAACATCTTTTTCGCGGTCCATCAAATCATTAAAAAGACCGTCAACAATTTTGACAGCATTTAGCCGTGAAACTTCTTCGCCTTTTTTTTCTTTAATTAGGGTCTCCAAAATACTGTCCATATTATAATGGTCACTCAAAAAAAATATTATTGACTGACACGCTAATTTTTTATTCAGTTATAATCCTATCATAATAACATTTTTTAGTCAATAGAAAGGCAACTTCTAGCAATTATCTCTATTTTTTCCTTATTTTAAACAAAACATTCTGATATTCTTTTAGTAAAAATCTCTCCCGAACCAGAACAAAACCAAACATGACCAAAATTGAAAAAATAATTTTAAATCTTGAAACAAAATTTTCCTGTGAATAATGCTTGATAAAAATCAAATGCTGGTTAACAAAAGACCAGCGACGAGCCTGTTTGCTTTTATTTCGCCGATCTCTTAGGGTAGCAAAGAAACCTCGACCGGGATCAGAAACGCTCCGGTCATGCCAAGCAATCGCCTCTTTAACCAGAATTGTCTTTAAATTTAATAAGGATAAACGATAAGCTAGATCGCAATCCTCTTTATACATAAACATTCTTTCATCAAAGTACTCTTTTTTGCCAACTTTATCGACTGCAACTTTCACCAAATCCGCAAGACGAAAAATCCCCGCGGCTCCAGATGGCCCTAGTATTTGAACATAATCAAATGAAGCGTCATCCAATCTTCCTTGCCCTAAGTCAGAAAATTTCAAACCAGAAGCAAGCACTAAGCCGCAAGTATCAATAATTTTTTCTTTTGGCTTGTCCGGAAATGGCCAATGATAAATTTTTGGACAAGCAGTAGCAAGACCTCTATTTTTTTCTAAGGCATTCACTAAGAGCTCAAGGGAGTCCTCTTTCAAGAGAATATCCGGATTCATCATGAAAAAATATTCCACCTGCTTTTCACGAGCTTGATTAATTAAAATATTATAAGCTTTGGCAAACCCTAAATTTTGTTCCTGATAATTAATTTGAAATTTTGGATAATGCTGAGAAATAAACTCTCGATTTCTTTTGTCTCCTAATTCACTATTATCAAAAATAACCACCTGATAATCATCTGGACTGAAAAACTTCAAAGCGTTCTGTAAAGACAATAAACTCTCCGGTAAGTATTTTAAAGAAGATTCTCCGTAAGTAACCAAACCAATAAATAATTTCATAATTAAAAATATTTTCTTTTAAATCACCATTTTACTGGCTAATTTATCTTTAGCAATTTGCTGAGCTCTTAATAAACTATCAAAAGTGCCAGCATCAAGCCATTCTCCGGTCACCATTGCCACCTCTAATTCACCTTTTTCTAAATACCAATTATTCAAATCAGTGATTTCTAATTCACCTCGAATGCTAGGAGTTAAGCTTTTTGCTGCTTCCACAACCCTTTTGTCATAAATATACATACCAGTCACTGCATAATTACTAAGATACTCCTGAGGTTTTTCAACTATTTTTTCTGCCCGATGATTTTGATCAAATTTAACAACTCCAAAACGCTCTGGATCAGAAACTTCTTTGGCAAAGATTTTAGCACCACCTTTAAAATTTTTCACTTCTTCCGAAAAATCATCTTCAAAAATATTATCACCGAGAATCATCGTGACATCCTCATTGTCAATAAATTTACTACCAATCAAAAAGGCTTGCGCCAATCCTTCTGGCTTATCCTGGATTTCATAAGTAAATTTAACACCAAAATCTTTACCGCTACCTAATAAATTGAGATAATCGCCCGCTCTTTCCGGCGAAACAATGATCAAAATTTCCTTAATACCAGCTTTCACTAAGGTGTTTAAAGGATAATAAATCATTGGACGATGATAAATCGGCAACAATTGTTTGCTAGTAATTTTAGTTAACGGTCTTAATCTGGTGCCACTGCCACCAGACAGAATAATTCCCCGCATAATATAATTAAATTAATTTTTAATTAAATATTCAGCTAATGCCTCCTGCCAAGAGCGAAGCTTTGGTTGTTTGGTATTTTTTAATATTGAAAAAATTGGTCTTTTGGCGGAACGAGGGAAATCACTACTTTTAACTGGCACAACATCATTTTCTATTTTTTGAAGACGAAAAAGCTCCAAAACTCCTTCGTACCAAGTGGCTGCCCCCTCATTAACAAGATGATAAACCCCATAAACCGCCGATGAACTAATCAGTTTACTGGTAGCTTCAGCTAAGTCGGGGGTATAAGTAAAACAACTGCACTCCTCATCGACTGATCTAATTATTTTTCCACTTCTTGCCAAAGAGCGAATAATCTCAAAAAAATTTGGCTTTGAGAAAGCACTCAAGCCAATCGGGCCAAAAAGTTTTGAGGTTCTAATTAAATACCCTTTTAATCCCTGAGTAAGATAATCAAGAATTATTTTTTCACCATCCGCCTTGCTCTGGCCATAAAAATTAATCGGATTTGGTGAATCTGTTTCTGCGAAAGCGGTGTTCTGACTAGTTCCCGAAAACACGTAATCGGTTGAATAATGAATTAGTAAAATTTTTCTCGCGAAACAAAAATCTGCCAAAAAAGAGGGCAAATTAACATTCAATTGAATTGCCAATTCCCTTTCTGCTCCTTCAACCTCACATTGATCAACGGCATTATAAGCAACAGTATTAATAATTAATTCTGGATTTTCGTTTTCCAGTTTAGTTTTTAATTGTTCCCAGTTCAAAAAATTTACATCAACGTTGTCCAAGCCCACCACTTCTTCGTTTAAAAAAACCTGAACCAATTGACTACCTAAATTTCCCTGAGAACCAAGAATTACTACTTTCATAGTTTTATTTATTTTCCCATTCCTCGCCTTGTCTTACTAGTAGATCACCGGCACGCTGCGGTTCGGCCATAATTTCTAAAATAGCCTTCTCCATTCTTGCTCCTTGTGATCCCTTAACCAGAATTAAATCTCCTTGATTAATCCTCTGAACGGCAAAATTTCCAGCCTCGTTGGCATAAGAAAAATAAAAAATATCATCCTCTTGAAAACCGGCATTTTTAGCACCAACAGCAATATGTCTCGCTCGCTCACCAACCAAAATTAATTGTGATACTCCCGCTTCAAAAGCCTTTTTGCCAACCAATTGATGGCCTTCTTCTGTGTATGACCCAAGTTCCAGCATTTCACCAAGAATTGCGATTTTGACTCCTGAATTAATTAAAGTAACTTTTCTTAAAACCTCCAAAGCAGCTATTGTCGAATCAGGAGAAGCATTATAAGTATCATCAATAATAAAAGACTTCTTAATTCCTCTTAAAACCTGTAAACGCCCTTTCGGCAAATTAAAATTTTCGAGAGATTTAGCAATCTCCACTAAATTAAAATTAAAATATATTGCCACTGCTGCCGCTGACAAAGCTGAAAGAACAGCCTTATCGCTAATTGCCTCCCGCAAAAAAACTGGCACACTTGAACCGTTATATTCCAACTTAAAAGACAATCCGGGCAAAAATCCTTCGCCTTTATCAAAATTATAGCGAATATCAACGGCTCGCAAGTCAGCATCTTTGCCAAAACCATAGGACAAAACTTTGGCTCTACTAGCAGTTGCCATGCTAATTACCAAGTCAGAATCAGCATTTAACACCGCCAACCCTTTTGATGGCAAAGCTTCGATTAATCCTTGTTTTTCTTTTTTAATTTTTTCTAAACCACCAAAAAATTCTAAATGAGAATGACTAACCGCAGTAACAATACCAATACTTGGCTTAGCCAACTTAGTTAAATATTTCATATCTCCCGGACGATCCACGCCAAGTTCCAGAATAATAATTTTGGGATAATTTTTATCACGCCAAATAATTAAGAAGGTGGCTTTCAAAAAAACCAAAAACCAGCCAAAAAGGCTGGAACCTGGCGAATCAGCCCCAATAATTGTTAAAGGAACGCCAATTTCGTTATTATAATTCTTCAAAGGGGCTCTCACTGAGAACTTTGATGCCAAAACCACCGAGACCGCCTCTTTAGTGGTCGTTTTTCCAACACTACCAGTGATGCCAACTACTTCTGGCTGATATTTTTTTAAGATCAAGCCAGCTAAAATTTTTAATTTAAATTGCAAGATCTTTTTCATAATAATTAAAATTATTTTCTTGTTTTCGGTACTTGATAATACTTCAACAAATAATCAATAATTCCCTGCGCTAAAGGAACAGCTGTTCCTTCGGCGTATTCAATCCCTTGGGGATTATCAATTTTAGTGAGAATTACAAATTTTGGGTCTTCAATTGGCACGACGCCAACAAAAGTGTGAATAAAATCACTTTTACTATAAGAGCCATTTGAGGCCACTTGAGCAGTTCCGGTTTTTCCACCAATATAGTATCCACTAACTGCTGCCTTCTTAGAATGCCCCTTCTCAACAACGTTTGTCAACATTGCCAAAATAGTACTAGCCGTTTTTTCTGAAACAACTTGTCGAACAACCTTCGGTTTAATTTCGGTCTTACTGCCATCGGGATTATTAATTTGTTTAACTAAATAAGGCTTCATCATCAAGCCTTTATTGGCTAAAGCCATATAAGAAACAATCATTTGAAGTGGTGTAACGGAAATTCCTTGGCCAAATGAAGCTGTAGAATAATCAATTTCTGGGACTCTTCTTTGTAAAATATTATTGATATTACCAGAAGCTTCTGAAGCTAATTCTATCCCTGTTTTTTGACCAAAACCAAAGTTTTTTACATAATCTAAAAATATTTTTGGTCCTGCCTGCCTCATCACATAAATTGCTCCCGTATTTAAGGAATTTTCCAAAACAAAGTTCATGTCGACAACGCCATGAGCACCCTTCGTAGAATAATCGGAGTTGCTAATTGGTTTTGGCCACCCCTTAATAAACATTTGCCCGGGATCGGTGTAAGTAGTGTTGGGGGACACTTTTTCCTGATCAATACCAACCGCCATTGTGATTGTTTTCATAACTGATCCAGGTTCATACTGATAAAAAACAATTGGATTGTTAAAGTATTTAAGATCACTAACCATTTTATATTCATTGGGATTAAAGGCTGGATAGGAACACATAGCAATAATCGCTCCAGTTTTTGGATCGCCAACAATAACACTGCCGCCAGTAGCTCGATAATCTTTTATCCCCTGTTTTAGTTGGTCGCAAACAGCAAATTCAACATTACGATCAATGGTTAAAATAAGATCACTTCCATTTTCTGGCTTCACGTGTTCCTGGTCATTTACAATTAACATGTTTTTTCCAACCCCTTTTTCAGCCCGTAAAAACCCGAATTTACCAGAAAGTTCTTCGTTAAAAAATCCCTCCAAACCATATCTTCCAATTCCAACACCATCAACATAATTAACAAAACCCGCCAAATGGGCAGCATTATCCTCTTCGGGGTAATAACGATATTTAACAAACTCATAACCAAGCCCCTTTATTTTTAAGACTTGATCATTATTTTTTTTGTTAACAATTTCATTGTGAAAAATATCGAGATCACTCCCAGCGACAGGCGTCTTGGTTGATTCTGAGTCAATTGAGGCATAGAGCGACAAAAGATCGTCGGTGGACATTTTATTCACAAGCGGCTCATATGGATCCCCTGGTTTATCTAAGCGCTTTAAATAGGCACTGATAATTTCGTCTTTTTTGGCATCCGCAGAAAAAACTGGATCGACTGCCACTGCTGATATTTTCAATATTTTTTCTTCTGGACTTAAAGAAGGATTATTTTGAATACTTTGGATTGCTTCCAAGCGATTTTTTTCGTTATTCTCTTTAGTTTTAAGATTCTCTTTTTCTAAACGTGGTTTATCAAAAAAATTATATAACTTTTCAGCCAGAGCTTGTGGATCTTCAATGTCTTTGGGAATAGCATATAGAAGGGCAAAATTTTTATTGGTAGCTAGAGGAAAAAGAAGTCCATTATTTTCTCCGGGCATTGTGCTACTGAAAAATATCTGTCCCCGCTCCGGACTAAGCTTGCTAAAAATCTGTTGCTGACTAGAAGCAAGAGCGGTGTAATAATCATTATTTTTTACTTGCAACAAAAAAAGCCGGCCAGCTACAAGACCTAACAATAAAAAAACCACCACCACCACTAAGCGGAGGCGGTTGTTTAATTCTTTTTTTTCCGAACGAGCAAATTTTTCAGAATCACGCCACATATATTTTATTCAGAAGAAACTATTTTTTGGCAAAGTTTGGATTTTTAATAGTTAAATAGTCAACATTACCCACTGCCACCATATTCAAACTTTGCACTCTCACCTTAAGACTCCCATAAGATTGCAAGGCAAGAATTTTGTTTTCATAAACCCTCTTATCTTCGTCTAAATTTTTTGCTTGATTTTTCAAACCTTGCATCACAACCCCTTTAACAACCAAGTCATTTGCGCTAACCAAATAATAAAACCCAATCATCAAAAAAACAGAAAACAAAGCAGTATTTACATAGCGAAAAAAAGAAGAAGGTTTGCTATTTTTTCTAGCACCATGATAAGGATGTTTTAAGTTTGTGGTTTTTTTAGTGACGATCATAAATAAAATTCGAAAAATAATTTTAGATTCTGATTGCAGCTCGGAGTTTAGAACTACGGGCTCGTGGATTTTCAGCACTTTCTTGGTTACTTGGGATAAGCGGTTTTTTAGTGATAATTTTTAGAGTAGCTTTGTGACCACAAGAACAAAGCAGGGCTCGAGATGGACAGATGCAATCTTGGCTTTCTTGACGAAAGAAATTTTTAATAATTCGATCTTCCCCACTATGGAAAGAAACGAACACCACTCTCGCTCCTGGTTTCAAAGCATTCGGTAAAGCGGCTAGCGCATTTTCTAAATTTTTATATTCTTTATTGGTTTCAATTCTCAGCGCCTGAAAAATTCTGGTCGCCGGATTTGTGCGGTGATAACCTTTCATGATTGGTGCCAAAGCCTCTAATAAATCACCAGTGGTTTTGATTGGCTTCTGTTTACGATATTCAACAATTAGCTTGGCGGCATAATAGGCTTTTGGTTCATCACCATAAACGCGAAATATTTCCGTTAATTTTAATAAATTGTAATAACGAAGAATATTTTCTGTCTCCTCCCCTTCAGCATTATCAGCATTAAACGACATGGAAAGTGGTCGATCCCCTTGAAAAGAAAAACCTCGTTCTTCGTCATCAAGCTGTGCGGAGGAAAGTCCGAGATCAAATACCGCTCCGTCAAAAGGACCAAATTCAGAAGCAATTTCCGCCAGATTACCAAAGTTATCGTTGATAACATTCAAATTTTTAATTCCCTCTTCTTTGGCACGTTTTTTGGCATTATTAATTGCTAATAAATCCAAATCGGTGGCAAAGACTTCGCCGGTGGGGCCAACAGCCTTGGCAATCGCAAGTGAATAACCTGCTCCACCCAAAGTTCCATCAAAAATTCTCTCTCCTGTTTTCGGTTTTAAATATTCAAGAACTTCTGGCAACATTACTGAAATATGGGAATACATAAATTAAATTCCCAAATCGCCAAGCTCTTCAGCAATCGCGTTACTATTTTTTTCAGCACTAGCTTTATAATTATTCCACTGGCGTTCATCCCAAATTTCTAAACGGTTGTATAGTCCGGCAACAATCGTACTTTTTTTTAAGCCAGCAAAAACTCGTAAGTACTCTGGTAAATTAATTCTCCCCTGAACATCAAAATCAACATCCATTGCTCCAGCCAACATATGACGAGCAAAGGCGCGTGCTTTTGCTTGGCTAATTGGTAGGCTTGCAAATTTTTGAGCAATGATTTCAAACTGTTCTTTGGAATACAAAAACAGGCAGTTATCCAAGCCTTTGGTAACTACCGCACCTTTTTTTAAGATGGCCCGAAACTTCGCAGGAATTGCTAAGCGTCCTTTGTCATCTAGGTTGTGATTGTATTCGCCGATGAACATATATTTTTTAAAATTCACCACCTGTCACCACAATTCACCTTTCAAGTGTTATTATACCCCACCAGCCCCCAGGCGTCAACAAATTTTACCCTGTGGAAAACTTTGAAGGAGTTTTGAAATAAAAAAACCTCCCAAGAGGGAGGATTTTTTTGCTTTATAATATTTTTAGAATTATTTTATTTGATTTAAATCGCCATTTAAAATAATTGGTTGGAGTGCTTTCATCTCATCGCTATAGCTCATTTCAGGAATGTCATTGAGAAAATAGAGCCTCTTATTTAAGACGTGCGCAAAGGCTGCCTCCAGAAAAGAGTTACCGCCGACATAATTTTTAACGCCATTCTTGTCATAATTAGCAATCAGAACAGCATCCGCCGAATTAATTTCTTGATAATACTCTCTGATTAAATCGTGATCAATTTTGTTTTTCACGGATTCACTACTTACTTCGAATTGTTTTTCTTTAATAGCGTATTTTTCGGTATTTCGAGGAACTACTACTTGATTAAAGCCTAAAGAATTTAATTTTAACTTTAAATCAAGCATCTCCTCAGAGAATTTCATACTCCCACAAATAACAATTTTCATAAATTTATAGTTTTAAATCTTTAATAAATTCTGTCAGGTCTTTACTCATAAAATCATAGATTGGCAAAATAAATCGCTTCTTTCCTTGTTCATCCAAATTTTTCAACTCTTCAATTTTCCAAAGCTCAAAACCAATAGCCTTTCCCTCCTCCAATTGGAGATCTTCAAATTTACCACGATAAACATAAAGGTAACGAGACAAAAAATTATGGTTAATTTTCCCAGTCACATTGTCGTGATAATTAAACTCATTTTTACTGATAAAAATTAAATCATTTTCGCTAATCGCAACGCCTGTTTCTTCTTGGGTTTCTTTGATTGCGGTTTTTTCATAACTATCACCAACTTCAACGTGACCACCAACCGTGGCGTCTAGTAAATCAGGAAACATATCTTTATCCTTGGCACGATGTTGACAAACCACCTCCCTACCCGGAGTAATAAAATAAACGTGAACCTCACGGTGTAATAATCCTTCTTGATGGATCTTATATCGTTCTTCGGTGCTGATCACTTCATCATTTTCATTTACTACATTTAATAATTCTTTCATATTATTAACTAAAGTTTCAAATCTTGAATAAAATCGGCTAAATCTTGGATTACAAATCTAAGTCTTTCGGGAATAAATCTTGCTCGTTCAGATTCGTTTAAGTTTAGCAATTTCCCGATGGGCCAAGATTCAAATCCGATAACCTTCCCTTCTTCTGGTTTTAAATCTTCCATTCTTCCACGATAAACATACAAATACCTGGAGGCAAAAGAATTACAAATTTTTTCAGAATTATCATCATCCAAAAGTTCCTTAGACTTTTTAATAAATAATAGATCTTTCTCACAAAGCTCGACGCCAGTTTCTTCAAGGGTTTCCTTAATTGCCGTCTTTTCATAGCTGTCGCCCAACACAACCCCACCGCCGACTGTTGAATCTAATAAATCAGCATATATCCGCTTGTCTTTAGATCGATGCTGAAAAATAATCTGCTTATCTGGGGTAACAAAATAAACACTAACTCCTCTGTGCAACAAGCCTTTCTCGTGAATATTATCGCGAACATCGGAACCAATTACTTCATCCTGATCATTAACTAAAGTTAGCAATTCTTTCATATCATTAAAATTACTCTTTCTTCTTTCCGATATTTGGCTCAGCGTCATAATGTGGGGCGGCAATAGTTATTCCGCCAGCACTGCGCATATCTCCCTTCACCGGATTTCCTTCTTTATTAATCGCCAAGACTGGAATTCCTAAAGCAAAAGACAGGGCATTAGCGGTAATGACGCCAATGCGGAGACTGGTAAAAGTTCCGCCTTGAGTAACAACTTCAATGCCTGACAAATCTTTCAAACTAAAATAATTTTTAATTATTAGCTTTTCAATTGCTGGTAGTAATTTTTCAGCCTGTTTCTTTGGCGCTAAAAATTTTTTGCGACTCAATATTTTATCCCCACTTTTCAGAAGGATAATAATTTCAGTCGCTGAAGCGGTATCGATACTTAAAATTAATTCTACTTTTTTCATAGTATTTATTCTTTCACCCAAGCATTAAAGATGTCTTCAATTTCTTGAGCATTAAAAACTTTCACTAATTGGCTACGTAAATGACTTGCCCCAGAAAATCCCTGGGCATACCAGCAAAGATGCTTACGTAAGTCCACAATCGCTCCAGAACCTTTTAATTCTTCTTCTAGGCGGGCGTGACGAATAGCGATGGTCGCAACTTCTAACTTGGATAATTCAATTTCCTTGTTTTCTTTTATCTCTTGAAACAACCATGGCCTCCCAAGAACTCCTCGTGCCAAACCAAGGCCATCTGCACCACTTTTTTCTAAAATATTTTGTGCCTGTGCCAAATTATTAATTCCGCCGTTTGCCAAAATAACACCTGAGAAATACTGGCGAGCCTCTTTAATTAATTCACAATTAATTTCTCCAATAAATCCTTGCGCCAAAGTTCTCCCATGAATCATCACCGCGGACACTGGTAAATCAGAGACATTCTTTAGAAAATCTAGTGCTGAAACTACTCCAGCTCCCGCCCGAATCTTGATTGAAACCGGCAGACTCGTATTTTCTAGAACTGCCTGAATAACTTCCCGAGCTCGTGGCAAATCTTTCATTAAATCAGCACCCGCCCCCTGCTTAATAACTTTGCCAACTGGACAACCAAAATTCAAATCAATCCCATCTGGGTTTATTACCTTCTCCACTAACTTGGCAGCAACAGCAAAGTGTTCTGGATCTGAACCAAAAAGTTGAACAACATATTTTGCCTTTTGTTGTGGTTCAAATTTTAAGATATCAAAAGTGCGATGATCTAGCTCATCTTGATGAAAAAATATTGAAGCAACTGAAGCCATTTCACTGTAAACAATATCAGCACCGTAATCACTTGTAATTATGCGAAAAGGCGAGTCTGAAAAACCCGCCATCGGTGCTAAAGCCAGAATTGGCCTTTTAATATTTTTCCAAAAATTATCTCTCATCTTATACTTTACTAATTTTTACTCCCTCTTTAGTATCCTCAACCAGAAAACCACGAACCCGAATTTCCTCTCGCAAGCGATCTGATTCAGAAAAATCCTTACTATCCCTAGCCACTCGACGAGCATCAAGAAGTTTAATGATATCTTCCGGCAAGCTACCCACTTCTAAAGAATCTCCTGAGGAATGAGATAAGTCAAGTCCAAGAACTTGATCAAAACTTAAAATAGTTTTTAGGCGATCGTTAGCGTCTGCACTAGATTTCAAAACTTCTTGTACTAACGCTAAAGCCTGGGGAACGTTTAAGTCATCAGATAAAATGGCTTTAAAGCGAAGAACAAATTCTTCAATAAGTTTCCCTTCGCCAGTAGTTTCACTCTTTAATTCAGACACTCGTCGTCGCAAACTTTCCAGTCCATTTAGAGCATTCAACGCTGAATCCGTCCGCCATTCCATTGGTTTGCGGTAGTGCCCCTGAAGCAGCATAAAACGATAAGCCAAAGGGTCAATATTTTTAGCAATAAAAGTATTTTCAAGAGTGAGAAAGTCTCCAGAGCTTTTGGCCATTTTCTTACCACCAGGAACAATGAGAAAAGCACCGTGCAACCAGTAATTAAAAAACCTTTCGCCAGTAGCCGCTTCGCTCTGGGCGATTTCGTTGGTATGGTGAATATTAATATGATCAACTCCACCGCAATGAATATCCAATTGGCCAGAAAGCAAACGCAAACTCATCGCTGAGCATTCAATGTGCCATCCTGGGAAACCAACTCCCCAAGGAGAATCCCATTCCATTTGACGTTTCGTGCCAACTGGCGAAAATTTCCAGAGAGCAAAATCAGTAAAATTTTTCTTTTCCAAATTTTTCTCAACTCGAGCACCCTCCTGAAGTTCTTCCAGTGGCAGATGACTTAGTTTGTTGTAATCGGAAACTAAAGAGGTGTCAAAATAGATTCCATCGCTAGTTTTATAAGTAAAACCTTTTTCTTCAAGACGAGAAACTAAGGCAATCTGTTCTTTGATATAGTCAGTTGCTCGACAATAAATATCTGGCTCCATGATATTCAATGCTTTCAAATCTGACTTAAAAGCATCAGTATAAAATGAAGCCAGCTCCCAAGCGCTCCGCCCTTCTCTGGCAGCGCCGGATTCCATTTTATCTTCACCCATATCCATATCGCCAGTCAAATGACCAACGTCAGTAATATTCATTACATGTTTAACTGGATAGCCGAGATAATATAGTGTGCGCTTTAATAAGTCTTCAAAAATATAAGTTCGCAAATTACCAATGTGGGCAAAATTGTAAACTGTTGGCCCACAAGTATACAAACCCACCTCAGGTGACTGGGTCTTAAATTCTTCTTTTTTACCACTAAGCGTGTTGTGGAGAAATAAAGGGCTAATCATAAATAAAAATATTTACTAATTTAGTCGATTAATCATTTCCTCGCTAGATAATAAATTATTTTTTAAATTTTCATCTAATTCAAGGTTCTGATTTTTTTGTATTTGCTTTTTAATCAAAGAGATAAACTTATTAAAAATCTTCTTTTCAATATCTTCTCCATCTGGATTATTTTTTACTAATGCCTCAAGTAAAAGCATTAATTCCTCCTTTGATAACGACAAATAAAATGTTGGCAAATTATCAAAGCTTCTTTTCTTTAAAACGCCTTCCTCAATCGTTGCTCCATAACGCAAAGCTGTTCCTCCTGACTGCATTTTTTTCAAAATCTTTTCTTCCTTGATCTCGCCACCATTATCACCAAAAGATCCAAGAACCTCATCAAAACCACAAATAACCGCACCAGTTTTTTTATCAATCAAGACGGTGTCAACGCCATTTTTATAATCATCATAATCAGAGGCTCTGGCTACAATAAAATCCTTACCAATAAATTTATGCAATAGAGCTGTTACTGCCATTTCTGCCATTTCCGGAGCTTTGTTTTTCTGATCTTTTTTCTTGCGCCAAGCCTCAAAACTAAGACCTTCTTTGCTTGCAAAATTACTTTCGATTTTTAAAACATTTTTTTATCATCATCTAAAAATTTGTTTTCTAATTCAATAATTTTTCTATTCTCACCAGCATAAAAACCAGACATTTCTATTTTCATGTCTTCGTCTAGTAATTTGCCATAAGAATTATTTACCTCTTGGCTTTGAGTAGCCAAAATATTGGCCATTTCCCTTGAATATTTTTCTGGATTAAACTCACTTTTTCGTTCAACTTTTTTTTGAAAAGAAGATAAATCAATGCTCCCAACTATTTTTGGTTTTGGCCTCTCATCTTCTGGATGAAAAATATCAGCAGTATTTCCTCCTGACGGAGAATCAAAATTAAATTTCATATTTTTTACTTAATAATAATTGGCATTTTAAGTGAAGCGTCGTGTTCGGGCAAGCCACTTGGATTATCTTTTGATAAAACTAGAAAAACTTTAGTACCAGTTGCTGGAATTTTATCTGATAGAAATTGAATAAATCCAACAAAAGGAACCAGATCACTAGTCATCCAATCCATTTGAGCATTAGCGAGACCACTTCCAATCACCTGATCCTGTTCATTAACAACATTTAAAGGAAAAGAGGACTCAAAAAACCAATTGCCGCGTGCCTTACCGGTCACCACATAGGGACTCTCAAATGATTCTCCGGACAAAGGTTGATCAACAATAATCTCCTTGGTAGTGGTTGATGACGAGTCAATTGGAGTTGTTGAACTAGCCACTACATTACTTGTAATAGGCTGGACAACTTCTTCTTGCTGATTATTTAAAAAACGGAAAAGTCGAAGACCAAGAGAAAACAAAACTAAAAAACCAATAAAAATAATTGCAAATTTTTCTTTATTATTTAAATTCATTTTATTTTTTTTCTTTAAGCAATAAACTTCCTAGCATTGAACCAAGCCATAATAACAAAGAAAGACTCAAAGCTGGTAAAAATCCAGAGACATTAAAGCCTTTCACAATGCTTGCCACTAATAAAACCATTAAACTGTTAATTACTAAAGTAAACAGGCCTAGAGTAAGGATATTAATTGGTAAAGTTAATAAAATTAAGATTGGTCTAATAATTGCGTTAACTATTGAAAGAAATAACACCGCAATCATGGCTGAGAAAAAACTAGCAATCTCTACCCCGCTCAAAAAATAAGATCCCAAAAGAACAAAAAAAGCATTTAATAACCAGCGAAATAAAATGATCATAAAGAATTAAAGTTATTTTTTCTTTATTTTAGCATATTTATGGATATAAATCAAAGAAAAACCCCTTGCTCAAAAAAAGAATCACAATGGCTTGCTAATAAACTTTAATCACTACTCCCGATGATACAAACCAAAATACTCCAATCAACCAAGCTAAGCAACCACTTTTTAGTTTTTAACATACCACCCTGTTCACAGTCAATAAATTTGACTAATTTCTATATTTATACTAATCTTTCTGGTTAGACAAACTAACATTAGAACATTTACAATCAAATAAAAAAACAAAAAATGAAAAAAAATCTATTTTTATTAGCCATAATTGCAGTAATAACTGCTTGTGGCTGTACCAAAAAAAATGTTGAAGTCCTTAATTTTGACTCTCAATTCGGAAAATTAAAACTGAAAATTGACCGAAGCCCCTACAAAACAATGATCCTGGAAAAAGATGAAAAAGAAATCTTCATCTACCATGAGAATCAACTTAGCGATGATAATGGGCAACAAAGCAAAATATTTCGATCCGAGAATTTAACACCATCAGTGCTAACAGTAGATAGTCAAATAGTAATCATTAGATTTCTAAATGTATCAGACAGAACCCGGTACGAAAAAGTGCAATACTTTTTTATTAATCTTCAAAATAACAAGTTGATTGCTCAAATAAACAATCAAGGTCGCAATTGTTATCTTGTTGGCAATGATTATGTGGTTACTGACCGACCAGAAGATTATTATCGAAGATCTGAACCAGAAGATCCTGACCAAAAAGAAAGGTATCAAGTCTGGCACAAAGAGTTGAGTGACAGATTCTCTGAATTTAGAATATCCAAAAAAATTTTTGGTGCTAATATTTTAGTAACTGACATTAATAAGGATAATCGCTTAGAAATATCAGATCGTTTACTGAGTGAAATGAGACATGTCAAACTTAACTCCACCCAACAAAAACTGTTAACAGAATCTTTTGACGCTAAAAACCATTCGATTATTTTACCAACTGATCGCAATACTGCTATCCCAATTGGCTTGGAATCAGTAGAGATTATTAAGAAAAAAACAGGCAAAACTAACGAAGAAGTAGTTGATTATCTACTAAAAACTGACGCAGATAATAATCTAATGATTAATTGGGCAGATGATATTACAATGAATGGCCAAATAGACGAAAAAGATTACGAGGCGATCAGATTGCTACACGGTTTCTGTCTTAACAGATACGGGAACACTCTCCAACGTGAGAATATTAACATCAATGATGTGTTGTTCGGATTAAATTCGGTATTTGGTTCCTACCAGGGAAAACTCTCTAGTGCGCGCCCCAGTGAAATGGGTTTTAAAAAAAATGTTACGATCTGGAAAAAAAATAAAACCGATCGTTATAATTTTCGAAAAAAATACCACCCTGATGACGGCACCGGAACTTTATTAGGTAGTGGCCTAGGCTCTTTGCTTGGGTTTGCCTTTGGTGGTTGGCCTGGACTAATTGGTGGTGGACTACTTGGTGGTGGTACAGGAAGAGCTCTCGGTGGCGGATATTCCGAAAACTGGACTCAAAAAGATGTTGAATACTATCGATATGACAAAGAACAAGACAAACCGGTGAACATTGTGATGTTCAAAACTAAAAACAATTACTGTGTCTTCATTTTGGATGCTTCAAGCTCAATTAGCGAAGAAACCACCACAACTATTATTTCTGAATATGAGGAAGGAAAACTAAAGCCAACCTCGAAAGAAGAAATCAAGAAAAGTTGGTTAAACGTTGCTGATCATAAAACATCCGGTCGAATTAGTGTCTATGACCAAACCAGAAAAATACAGGTCAATTATCAAAACGATCAATTTCTTGGTATATTCAGCCAAAAATTTTCTGAATACCAAGAAAATGATGTAGCTACAGTAAAAACAATGATCAAACCTTTTACCGAAGCCAAAGATCAGGTTACAAAAATACTGCTCTGGCAATTAAACCAGATTGCCTGCAACTTAAGAAATTTCCAACCGGAAGAAACCTTCCAAAATGGAAACGAGCTGCTCAAAGATGTTGCCAAAAATGGCGGTCTAAATTAAAACAAACAAAAAGCGGACCACTTTAAAAGTCCGCTTTTTTATTTAGTAATTAAACCAATGTTTTACTTTTACGCCGATGACTTTACCATTTTTCTCTATTGGCAATAATTGTGTCTTTGCCCTCAAAGAAATATGCCCATCCTCGTATTCAATAACCGCGACTCGACCTGGCTTCCATTTAATGGCGGTGACATAAAATTTACCTCCCAAGACAGCCTTAGTTTTTGAAAGTTTAGAAATATTTACTCTTAGATAGTTTTCAAATAAAGCTTTTTCTTTAAGCGTCTCGCAAAGTTTTTTATTTTTTAAATCACTTAGCGCGCAGGATTTCTCTGAATCAACTTTTTTTAAACACTCACCAACACTAACAACCTTAATTCCATAACAATCAGCTTCTGGTTGACCACAACCATAGGTTTTGCCATCAGAGCCACAAACTGGATCATAACGTAAACACATAATTTGGCATTTTTTGGGAAGACATTCTCCTTCGTTGGCAATTTTTACTTCTCCAGCGGCACAAAGATTGCCATAGGTTTTTCCATCAACACCACAAACTGGACGATATTCCATTGTACAAATTTTTTCACTAGCCATTTGTGCTTTTAAGGGAAAAAGTCCAAAGACTAAAAGAGTAACAAAGAAAAATTTAGTTTTCATATTTTTAAATATTAAAAAATAATTATTCCCAATCCAAAACCTCCATCTGACATTTGCGACAATCGAAACGAAGGGGGTAACGCTTCCCCTCTCTCTCCAGGGACAATGGTTCTCGCAAACCACTTTTTGCTTTTTCATTTTTTGGGCAATAACCAAATTCCCTTTTTAAACAATGTTTACTGGTCATTAAAACTTTTCCTAATGGCTTTTTACCTTTGCGCATTTGCAACTCCAAAGCATCTTCTTTAATATTAACGCCATGTTCTTCCCAGAAACGACGAGAAAAATCATTAGAAACATTAAAATTAAAATCTGCCTCTTTTAAGTAATATTTTGCCTCAGATTTTTTAAGCACTGATTCTTCTCGAGTATAAGACTTCTCTCTTAGTAATAATAATTTGGCCACTAATTCCCGACGAGCCTCATTTAAAGCCGCGCGCGAAAAAAACTTGGCTTGTTTCCATTTGAGCTCTATCTCCTGACAATAAAAAATAGTTTCACCCAATTTCGCTAAAGACTCTTTTGTGGCTAATTCTGCTGCTTCTGGTTTTTCGGCTACCTCGCCAACACCAAGAGAAACACTGGTTTTTAACAATTGCTCATCAGTTGCCGTCACAATAATTTCACCTTTTTTTTCTTCAACTTTCAAATTCAAAGCAATCGCCCGATGCACTCCACCGGTGGCTGCTTTTTCAAAAGTGAGATCTTGATTGCAGTAAAGTTCAGCACCAACTGGTGCCTCCTCATGACGATGCAAAAGGATCCGATCATCTTTAATTGCATTAGCATAGGCTCCAGCTAAATCACCATTTTTATCCAAATAACAGATGCCATCACCATTTTTTAACTTATGTTCACGATCAAGAACCAACCATCCACGACCACTCTTTTTTATTTTTCCAATAAACTTTCCCAGTGACTTTTGACTATCCAATGACGCTACCGAACCCTTGATCTTTCCGGTGATATTATATTCCGTAAAACCCCGATTAAACGTTTTCGCTGGATCAGGGATGAATGAGGGAAAAACTTTTCCCAAAGAAGCTCTTTGATATCTACTGTCCTGTGCAATTATCTTATCCAGCTCCTGACGAAAATAAGAAACTAAATTAGCAACATAAGCACCATCTTTTAAACGCCCTTCGATTTTGAAAGAAGTAACGCCGCTTGCAATCAAATCATCAAGCTTTGCTCCTAAATTTAAGTCTTTCAAAGAAAGAAGAAATTTATTATGAGCCATAATTTGACCCTGAGAATCTCGCAAAGTAAACTGCTGTCGACAAATTTGAGCACAAGCGCCACGATTTGCACTACGGCCAAGTGAAGCTTGGGAAAAATAACAACGTCCGGAATAACTAACACAAAGAGCACCAGAAACAAAAGATTCTAATTCTATTTTTGGAGCAGCCGTCTTAATTTTTTTAATCTGATCCAAGCTCAACTCACGAGCCAAAATCGCTCTTTTAAAACCAAGTTCTTCCAGGAAAGCCACGTGTTCTGGCGTCCGGTTATCCATTTGTGTGCTAGCAAAAATTGGCAAAGGCGGAAGGCCAGCATTAACTAGTCCCCAGTCTTGGACAATATAGGCGTCAACACCGACTTCAAATGCTTGTTGAGCTATTTTTTGAGCTTGTGATATTTCTTCATCAAACAAAATAGTATTTAATACCAAATAAACCTTAACTCCAAACAGATGGGCAAAATCTGTCATTTTCTGAAGATCATCAATGCTATTACCAGCTGACTGGCGAGCACCAAAACTCGGCCCGGCAAAATAAATTGCATCGGCACCAGCCATGACTGCTAATTTTCCGACCATCAAATTCCGGGCTGGAGCTAATAATTCTAACTTCGTCTTTGGTATTTCTTCCATATATTTCCAATAATAAAATAAGGCCAAGGCCTTGATTCTAGTTATTTAATTTTATTTTATGTCATTATTCGGCTATATTCCTGTGCCCGAAGGGGGACTCGAACCCCCACTTTCTTTCAAAAACTAGCACCTGAAGCTAGCGCGTCTACCAATTCCGCCATCCGGGCTCTGAATAATAACATTTTTACACAAAAATGGTATTTTGTAAAGATTAACTTAATCAAGACTAAGCCGTTTTAACTCTAAACGGCGACGGCGATAATCCGGCAATACTTGCTCTACTAAGGACCAAAAACGAGGAGAATGATTTAATTCTTTCAAATGACAGAGTTCATGAACCACGACATAATCTAAAAGTTCAGGATTGATAAAAATTAAGCGAAAATTAAAATTCAAATTCTGATCACGAGAACAACTACCCCAACGAGTTTTCTGATCACGAATTGCAACAATTTTATATTGTAAATTGAGAATAGTTGCAAAAAAATGAACTCTCTCCCCAATCAAGCGACGAGCATTTTTCCTGGCAAGAAGCTCTTCCTGCGGACTTAAATTAGGAAAAATTTGTGATTTTTTTAGACTTTGCTCTGCTAAACGACTTTTTACCCACCCTGCCTTGGAAGTCAAAAAACTCTTTGCCAAAAATAACGGCACCCTTGCAGGTACCACCAATGTTACTCCGTCAGCGCGAGAGATTTCTAAACGCAAATTCTTTGCTAAACGACTTTTTCTGATTTTATAAGGAAAATCGATCATGATAATGTTATTTTTTTAAATTTTCATTTTCCAATGTTTCAAAATCATCTTGATTATTCACAATAATAATTTTAGAGAAATGACTAGAATCTTTAATAATAATATAAAGACCAAAAGCATCTAAGAAATCAATGGCTTTCATTGCGGCGGTCGGCCCAGCAGGAAATTCTAATTCGGCAAAAGACATTTCTTTCATTGCCACCAAAAGAACTAGTCTTTCATTTTCAGCCGAAAAACCAAATTCTCGAACTTTTCGAACCATCTCCGCTTTCTCGGAAAATTTTAAATTTTCCGAAGAAAACATTTCATTGTGCATATAAATAATGATTACTTTTAAATACTAGCATAAAAATTAAAAAAAATAAAAATAATTAAGCGTCCTTGTACCTGTTTCGTAAAACGAAAGAAAAAGAGTTGTGAAATAATTCCATAATAATAACCTACCGAGCCCTGACGGACTCGGTATTTTATATCTCAAGCTTCGCTTGTCCTCTGTCCTCTTGCCCCTGAAGCTGTATGTATCGCCTGAGTTGTTTCTCATCAACGCCTACAGTTGAAACGAAATATCCGTCCGA